>CAZTFV010000001.1:0-23420 GCA_964613075.1 uncultured Gammaproteobacteria bacterium
GTCAAGACTACGGCGAGGTGAAACAGAATCCGGCTTACTCTCTTCCTAGGATTTTTTATTACCTCTGGCAACGAGGACACCTGACGCATACAACATCCGTCGCGTTTTTTGCATAAGGTTAGGCATCAATTCATCATATCTTCCAGGATCATATTTTTCCCAGTTAAATCCTTTTTCACCTTTTTCTCCGGCTTCCCTCATCGTTTCTGAATACGTTTTGGTTACACTAGACTCAGCAGTATTTGAATGCGCACCAGAACCGATTCCAAGCTCCCGCGCCAGCAGAAATGTCTGTTCGGTAACATCCCAACTACCTCCCCATGCCCAGTCTCCACCCGGCTGCACTTTGAATCCCCGATTTTTTATTGCTTCCTCAACCGCCAACCTGCTTACTTCACCCTGCATAAAAATTTGTAAA
The DNA here is from genome assembly GCA_964613075.1 of uncultured Gammaproteobacteria bacterium. GTDB lineage: Bacteria > Patescibacteriota > Microgenomatia > Levybacterales > UBA12049 > CAYWEP01. Next base: position 419 of record CAZTFV010000001.1, read on the forward strand.
TTTTCGGCAGCTTCTTCGGATAAGTGTCTCAATGCAACCTCCTTTCCTACGCCTTCTTTGACTGCAGAGGAAAGCCCTATCTGTTCGGTGGTGGCAAAGAATGCATCCTGTAAGGATATTCCCTCTACTGACTGCTCTGTTAGTAAATCAAGTAACTTAAAAACATTTTCATCTGTTTTGTAATCTGGTGGCTCACCATATATAAATTTTTGCGCCAGTTCCCATCCTTTAAATGAGTACCAATTCCCTTCTCTTATCCACTCCTGTACAATTTGCTCAGAAGGAAGAATCGGGTCAAATACATCAAATAAAGCAAGATTAACTCTTCTAGCAAATTGATAATGAGAAGCTGGATATGGTCTTCCCTCTTTTTTTAATCGCAGGTCTTCTTCCAATTTTAAGTTTACTAGTTTTCTAACGTCATCAATTGTGAAACCATCTGATTTAAACCTAATTAGTTTTCCGTCATTCTCAACCGAATAAAATGTGGGGAGATCTCCACCAGCTGCTTCTACCAACGTCGCATCAGGAAAGCGGAGTGATTCTCCCGGATTTCGCACCCACCAGGTATCAACAGTATTAAGAACAGTTGGTAAACCATTTGCTTCCATCATGTCTTGCATAGGAGAGAGAACAACATAGTCTGTCCCTTCCCACTCACCGCCAAAGAAAACTGCTTCGACTTTGTGGTTGAGAGCTGTATGTACAGAGTTACGCAACGCTTTACCACCGGTTGCGTCGAATGTAGTTGGCACAAGAAAACCACTCTCTCCGTCTGATTGGGGTCTGTATTTTGTTGCATGTACACAAACCAAATTCTCAACTCTCAATGGCTCTGCTCTGAATTCCCGTTCATCAGAAGGTTGCTCTGGAGTCCCAATTTCCTGTAATACCTGCACTTTTCTCAACAACGCAGCTTGTGCTTCAGGATCACCAAGCAAACTGAGAGTTGCAAGTGCTTCAGCGTGCGGATTTGCCGATGGAAGAAACTGCTTTGCTTGCTCGTCAACGTAATTTGCAGCAACCAACCCATCAAGAAAGGCTAGTACCTGCCTATCGTATTCTCTCTGTCGTAATTTATCTCGCAGTGCTTCAAGCTGCGGTTTTTGTCCTCCAAGTTCCATTGCAAGCTCCACAACTCCGAGTGGCGTTTTTGTAGCCACAACGTGATGTATCTTTTTCCCTCCTGTTTCTGTTTCGTTTATCTCTGCTTCGTACAAAAGATAATCCGTATCCGACACATGTTGAGGACGCTCACCTACCAATCTTGTTGCAGAATCTTTTACAGATTTATAGATGGGCAATTCTTCTCTTCCGCGAAAAGAGAATAAATTTCCATCATATGAATAGACTTGGCGTTCAAATTCTGCCTGATCGATCTCTATATGAGGAGCAAGCTTTTCCGTAATTAATGTTTCTGTTGCAAGAAACGGTTCGGGTTTTACTATATCGCCGAACAACAGCTCAGGCTCTACTATTACAGTGCCTGTATCAGGGAGCTGTTTTGGAGAAACAGATTCAATCGGTTCTTCTACTACATGTTCATCCGTATCTGGAGTAGTTGTCGCCAGCTCGGAACGAACTGTTTCCAGTTTACCAATATAATTAAGGTTACTTTGTGCTTGAGGCGTTGCCGGCAGAGAAGGTAAATCCTGCGCAGATCCACCTCTCCTTAAAAGGCTTCTGACTTTCCTTCTTATTCCCGGAAACCTTTTCTCACCTTCAGCGCCGCGTGATTCAAATGGCATACCTCTATTATATGCAAACAAATAACCTCTTTGCATTCAAAGATTGCTTATTGTGATCTAGGGGGATTATTTGCTGCGGGACTTTTTTGAGACGAGGTATACTAGAGATATAAAAATTCCAAGCACCCCAAGCATGATATAAAACAATACCCAGAAAAGTGTTACATTATCAACAGTCATTTTACCTCCTTAAACAATCGCATGCCCAGTATAAAAAATGCAATAGAGAATGTCAATCCAGAAAACATGATAATTATTTGTTGCAAACCAATACCAGATGTAAATAAACCAAAAATCCAAGAAGCGAGCGCTAATTTAGAAACATCCAAACAAAACTTCGCTGTTTCTTCAATTTGACGCTTTGTCATTGTCTTTATTCTAATACGACTTACGCAAATTCTTATTGTTCGAGCTTGTCGAGAACTTCTCGACTCGGCTTAATCAGCCTCGCTCGAAGAATAACTGCGTAAGTCCTACTAATTTATCACATTCAGCTACTCGCGCTTGCATATTCCCTAAGGGCAAAATTCCAACTCCTCAAACTGAGAAATAGCAGTATACTGCTAAATAAAAACGAAACAACAACTCCTTGCCAGGAAAGAATACCGATCAGCGCTTGCGAGGGAAATGTAATCATCGCGGCAACAGGTAACACATAGGTAAAAACCAGGCTGACCGGTTTTGGATATATGTTGACAGGGATTCTCCCAAGCTGTGTTATCTCCCGTATCATCCAGATCGCGTTATCGACCTCAGTTGATATAACACCAAGTGCTAAGACAAAAATATGAAGCGATAACGCAATAATGAGTGCGTTTATAACGAGTAAGAAGTAAAGAACGCTGTTAAATATTGTTACATTACCAATTTGCTGCACAACATAAAAAAGGAATCCAACAAGTGGGATGAGTGTTATTAAATCGAGAATATCACTTCCTCCAAAGAGGCTTCGAAGCAGCGGAGAAATTGGTTTTGACAACAACAGATCAAAATTTCCCGAAACGATATAACTTCGAAATCTATAGACATCCCGCCAGAGAAATTGCGCGATCATATCGATAAAATTAAAGGTGACAAAAAACAGAATGATTTCCCATGTCGTATACCCGGCAATGGATTTTGTTTTTGACGTAAGCAAAAAAAGAAAAATGAGGAAAAATAAAAACCTGATTACCTTACCAAATGTAAAAAGAACGACACCAAGCCGTGAGGCAAAGGCAATCTGTGTTGTTCTACCTGTCACCGTGAACCACAATTTGAAATACTTGCGCATATCAAAATCTCAAATAATATCCAAATATTCAAATAATCCAATAATCAAATGCAGAAATAGTACATAATTTGTTTATTGGTTTTATTGGATTATTGGTTTATTTATCTTCTATCTTCCCTGTGCAGTGTATACCCTCAGTCCTTTTGCCCAAACAAATGCTGTAAATTTATATAAAACAGCTGTCCAAAAAAACATGATAAGAAATCCTTTGACAATCTCAAACATCCCCAATTGCCCAAGATATATCTTCACCGGAAAAAACGTCAGATAGTTAAACGGTAAAAGCGAGAAGAATTCATATATTGGCTTTGGAAGAATGTCCAAAGGAAATAATCCACCCGAAAAAAAGCCAATCATTTGATAAAAAATAAATCTCGGCCCCCATGCTTCATTACTCCAAAATCCAATAAAACTTATGAGAACACTAATAAAGAAAAACAATATCAGCCCCATCAAAACTGCAACGACAAGCAATAAAAGAACAGAAATATTTGTCTGAAAAAATAACGGCGGCCGAAGAATGAAAAATAATATCGTCAACTCTATAACCGAAAAAACAATATTCATCGCCTTGTCCCCCATATCCCTCGCAAAATGATATTTCAAATAATGAAATGGCCGCAGTAAAAAATTCGTGAGATTTCCTTCATTGATCTCACTCGCAATACTCGTCGTCCGCGTCGCCATAACAATATCACTGACAAATGCAGTTACGAGAACATATGTTAATATAGACGACCTTGTGTAGCCAAAGAAATCGCCATTACTCGGTACGACAACTACCCATATAAAATACATAGAAAGAATCTGTAATAATTCGCGTAACCGATACAAAATAAAGCTTGCTCTGTAGGTAACGGCTTCATCCCATGTGTTTTTTGCTATTTGCCAGTACAATTTAAGGTTCATAACGCTCTTGTCATCCTGAGTGAAGCGAAGGATCTTATTACTAATATACTAATATATTAGTAAATGACATAGATTCTTCACACGGTTCAGAATGACATGCTTATCAACTGCTCGCGCTGGTGTATGACCTGAGTGCAAAGCGCCAGAATTTTCGGGAAGCAATAAAAAACACTACCGAAAGAATACTAAGACTGACCATGCTGAAAACATCCGGTCTGCCAAGCAAAAATTTTATCGGCGTTGCAATAACAAGAATTAGAGGAAGTAAAAAAGCGAAAATATAAAAGGAAAATTCTCTATACATTTCTGGCGGATATCGCGTAATACTGGACATGGTAAAAAGGACATCAACAATGTTATTTAGCCGACTAAACCAAATGGTGATCGTTGTCACTATATACCAAATCGAATACAGTAACACTATCCCGCAAATTGAAAAGAATAAAAAGAGTATTATATCGACCAGCTGTATAGCAAAAAGTCTTTCTCGTAGGAAATACATTGTCAGGCCAACGCCAAAAAGAATACGGATAATACTTGTATAATTAATATAACGAGTAGAAAGAAGAAACTGCGCGTCTATTGGCTTCAGGAGGAAAGTATCGAGTTGCCCTAGATGAACGATGCGTGAGAAGTACTCAAAATTACGCGAGAATAGGAGATGAAAAATCCCAAGGATAATATTAAATACACATGTCAATAATATGATTTCATCGCGTGACCATCCGAAAAGTGAATCTATTCTGTTTGTTAACAGAATAACTGAGAAAACAGTAAACAATCCCCACACAACGCTTGAAATGACGCTGTTTACCAAATTCCCCCGATACGCAGTTAATGCAGAAAGATTAAGCTCCAGTAATTTATTATAGACACGAAAATATCGTTTCATTTATTGCCCAACTCCTGTAAATTTTTTAATACCTGACCGCCACATCCATCTATACATTAAAATCAATGCTGTTAGCCATATTGCTTGGATAGCAATAACTTGAAACAACTCAAGCAATTGTAATTTTCCTTGAATGGCAACAAGAGGATAATACACCATGTAAGGAAATGGGGTAAGAAGAGCGATTTTTTGCATAAGCGGCGGAAACAAATCAATCGGCATGAGAAAACCAGCGAGCGCAAGTATTATCACTTCTGAAAATTGCTGTATCCCCCAAAAATCAGTTACCCAGAAAGCCGATAATCCTAAAAGTGTTTTAAATGTAAATGAAATAAAGTAGCCAAACATAATACTGATTGCTGCAAGGAGAAGAATCTGTAGGGATGTGGCAAAGGAAACAGAATTGCTAAACAGGAACGATAACGCAAGAAATACAACCAAGGCAAATATCCCTTGCAGAACCCGCCATCCAAGCTCGGCAGTAAAATATATCCAATAATATGAGAATGGTTTGAGAAGATACTTTACCAGACCACCTTCTTGAATATCCAACACCGCAACGTCCTGTTCGTGATGCGTCATGAGAAATGAAGATGCAATAATAAGGAGAAAATAATATGAGGTAATTGCAGAAAGACCCCAACCTTCAAGCGTTCCTGTTTTATTGTGATATACCCCAAGCCAGAAGACCAAAACCAACAAAGGATTTAGTACGGCAAGAATAAACCACACTAATGACCTATCTCTTTGCTCAAATGCTTGCTGGAAATGGAGTAGAAAGATTCTGAAGTATCGCAATTTCCCCTTTCTATACTTTGTATCCATTGTTTCTTTGTCCCTTTGTTCCTTCTTTCGTAAACACATGCCGGATCACATCCTCTATATCCGGATCTTCGATGGTGATATCCTCAACCGGAAGCGTTTGTAATATCTTTGCCGCTATATCATTTGAATCATTTTTTCTAACTCGCAATATCCATTCCGGAAAATCAAACTTTCGCGTCTCCCCAAATGTCTCCAATTTTTTCGGATCAACATAGTCTGAAAGCACAACGGAAATATATTTATATGGTGCATGTTTTTCAACGAGTGCTGCCAACTCGCCATCATAAAGCAATTTCCCAAAGTTAATGATAATGACTCTTTTACATAATTCCTCAACATCACCCATGTAGTGGCTGGTTAAAATGATCGTTGCCTTGTATTTTTGGTTGTACGCTTTTAGAAACTCCCGAATCTTTTTCTGCATCACAACGTCAAGGCCGATTGTTGGTTCATCCAAGAAAAGCACTTTGGGAGAATGAACAAGAGCAGCAATAAGCTCCATTTTCATCCGCTGCCCTAATGACAATTTCCTGACCGGGACATGCAAAATATCTTTTACTTCAAGAAGTCTTGTCAAATCCTCCAGTGCCTCAGCAAACTTTTCATCCGGTATTTCATAAATTTCTTTGTTGAGAAGAAACGTTTCCATTGCGGGCAGGTCCCACCAGAGCTGGTTTTTTTGCCCCATGACGAGTGAAATTTGTTTTAAAAATTCGCTCTTTCGGTCAAACGGAGTAAACCCCAATACGTCAATTTTGCCTTTTGTCGGGTACAAAAGACCTGAAAGGCATTTCAATGTCGTCGTTTTCCCGGCACCATTTGGACCGATGAAGCCAACGAGCTCTCCTTCCCTAATCGTAAATGAAATATCTTCAACTGCCTTAACAACCTCTGTTTTTCTCGCAAAGAGCGACCGAACAGACCCCAAAAATCCAGGTTGTTTTTTGTGTACCGTATAGTGCTTTATCAGGTGAGATACTGAAATGGTAGACATTTATAAGGATTATACCAGAACAGGAGCCTCCGTAGAGAAGAATTTCTTACTAGACAGAGTGCAAGCAAGTGAGTATAGTTATCTGATTGCTTTTTTAAATGTCTTTCCCGGTGTAAACCCCGGTGTCTTTCTCGCTGCAAGGGTAATTTTCTCACCGGTTTTTGGATTTCTCCCCACACGCTCAGCTCGTTTTCGCACGGTAAATGTACCAAAACCGGTCAACACTACTTTTTCACCTCGTTTTAATGAGTCTCTAATCGTATTCAAAGCGATCTGGACAGCGTCTCTGGATGCTTTATTGGTGAGATTTGCCTTCTTCGCAACAACTTCTATAAGGTCTTTTTTAGTCATTATCTCTCACCCCCTTAACAAAAAATATGGTTTAGATCTAAAGTACAATGAAAACGAACACTTGTCAAGATATTAGTTTGTCTGGCTGGGAAAAACGAGGGATTACACCGTCGTATGCTCGGGGAAGACAGCGCGGAATTCTCGAATTGCTGTTACTTTTACTTCACCTGGGACAGCAAGCGATCGGCTCACTTCTTCCTGGATCTTTCGGGAAACTAGTATCGTCTGTGCGTCATCGAGTCTTCCCGGATTGATAATAACGCGTAACTCCCGTCCTGCCTCAAACGCATATGCGTCTTCAACGCCGTCATACTTTTTGGCAATATCTTCCATGTCCGAAAGCCGCTTAATGTAGTTCTCAAAATCCTCATAGCGCGCACCGGGTCGTGCTCCGGATACGGAATCAGCAACATGAACAATAATTGACTCGATAGACGAAAAAGGTTTGTCTTCATGGTGTTCTGCAACGCAGTTAATAACCGCTTCCGGAAAATTGTACCGCTTCAATAAATCAACGCCGAGCTTGACGTGACTTCCCTCTCCTTCCACAACCTTACCGATATCATGAAAAAGACAGCCAAGCCTGACGATATCAACATTTGCTCCCAGCTCATGCGCCAGGGCAATACCGATTTTTGTCTCCTCAAGTGTATGAACGACCAAATTCTGTCCATAAGAAGTTCTGAATTTAAATCTCCCAAGCATTGTATACAGATCCGAAGAAGGTAAATTATAGACGCCAACTTCGCTGGCAAGCTTTTCCCCTTCCTCAAACATTATTTTCTCAACTTCTTTCTTGGTCTGCTCAACAATCTCTTCTATTCGGAAAGGTTGTACGCGGGTATCCTTAAGGAGTTTTTCAAGCGCGCGTCTTGCAACCTCACGCCTGATTTGATCAAATGACGAAAGGCGGATCACGCCTTCCTCATCCAAATCCACATCAACTCCGGTTGCTTGCTCAAATGCGCGGATATTTCGACCTTCTTTCCCGATAATCCGACCTTTCATTTCCTCATCAGGGATTTTTACAATGGAAACAGTATATTCGGCAATGTAGTTGAGTGCTCCATGACGGATACTATCAAGGAGTATTTCTTGCGCTTTCTTGTCTGCGGTTTTCTTCGCTTCTTCTTCTTTCTCGCGGATGATTTTTGCCATCATCTGTGCGGCATCCTGCTCAGTCTCTTTGCGGAGTTCCTCCCGTGCTTCATCTTGCGTGAGAGTGGCTACTTTTTCCAATTTTTTGCCATACTCCTGACGCTTCTTCGCTAAATCTTCTTTCTCGCGCTCTTGTTGCTCCAGCTTTGCCTCAAGCTTTTCCTCTCTTTCCAGAAGCTTTTTTTCAAGTGTCAACAAATCATCTTGTGTAGCCATATAAATTAATCATTCTGTCATTCTGAGCGTTAGCGAAGAATCTCTTTTGTCATGCTGAATTTATTTCAGCATCAATTTCTTGAGAGATCCTGAATCAAGTTCAGGATGACATTTTGCGTGGATAAACGGAAGAACAGCTCAAACTGAGCTTTATCTATTTGACGTGGTTTCCAGTGGTAGTAATAATTCTCTCATGGAATACACGAATAGTCTTCCTATTGCCACTTATCTACAATTATACTCCTATTTTAATTCTTCGTCAACGCTCTGCCGTATCGTATCCCAGTCAAACCCACGCCTTGCTAAAAACTCGATTAATTTCTGTCTCTGTTCTCGTTCTGCTAAGCGCGCGAAACGTCGTCTGCGACTTGCGATCAATTTTCTTGCTTGTTCAACATCCGAAACTGCAGTTTCTGCCTCTTCTGCTATCAATGTATCAATGACATCTTTTGCAATCCCTTTTTGTAATAACTCCAGCCTAATGATCCTTTTACTTTTCGGACGAAACTCTATTCGTTGCTTGATCCACCATTTGGCAAATGCCTCATCGTCCAAAAATTTTTGTTGTATTAGTGTTTGAATTACCTGCTCAATAACACTTTCTATCTCTGCTTTTCGTCCAAAGGACGAACGATTTTTGGCCGATTTTTGCAGCAGCTTGTTGCGGACTTCTTTTTCAGAGCGAGGTCGGTACTTCAAAAAATGTGCTGCTATTATGTAGAACTTCTCAAACTCATCCATTTAGAGGAATAATAATTATTGTGCGGTAATAGGTTCTTGCTCCTCTTCTTCCTCACTCTCTTCAACACCGACCGCGACCGGCAGACCACCATCTTTACTTTTTGCCATAATCTCACTCACAATTTTTTTGGAAAGCGCCTGGTCTTCTTTAAGCCGATCAATGGTCGCTGCTTTTCCTTGTCCGAGCATCTCATCATTATAGCGATAAAATGCACCGGACTTGGAAATAATGCCCATTTCAACAGCAACATCCAAAATCCCGCCTTCTCTTGATATACCATCAGCAAAGACATCAAATTCAGCGATCCTAAAAGGTGACGAGACTTTATTTTTTACCACTTTCACCCTGTGTCGCGATCCGATTGCTTTATCTCCCTCTTTGAGGGTCTCAATCTTCCGAACATCCATCCGGACAGATGCATAAAACTTCAATGCCAATCCGCCTGTTGTTGTTTCCGGATTGCCAAACATCACACCGATTTTCTGCCGCAACTGATTGGTAAAAATAACGACTGTTTTTGATTTGGATATAACACCGGTTAATTTTCGCAAAGCCTGCGACATAAGCCGTGCCTGAAGACCAATTACCGCTTCGCCCATCTCGCCTTCAATTTCAGCTCGCGGGACAAGTGCTGCAACCGAATCAATAACCAAGACATCAACCGCGCCTGATCGAACTAAGCTCTCTGCAATCTCCAGTGCCTGTTCTCCTGTATCAGGTTGTGAGATAAGCAAATCATCAAGCTTTACACCGATTCGCTCTGCCCAGAGTGGATCAAGTGCGTGTTCGGCATCGATAAATGCCGCAATGCCGCCGTGTTTTTGCGCCTGAGCAATTATCGAGAGACAGATCGTGGTTTTCCCCGATGCTTCAGGTCCATAAATCTCAATGATTCTTCCCCGCGGCACACCACCAACTCCTAAAGCCAGATCCAAAGGTAGACATCCTGTGGAAATAACGGAAATATCAAATTTCTGCGCTGCTTCACCAAAACGCATTATCGATCCGCGACCGTACTGCTTCTCTATCTGATCCATGGCCATGCGGATTGATTGGAGTTTGGCTGAAGTTTCGGTCTGGGGTTGTACTAAAATCTTTTGCGAATTGCCTGAAGTCCTCGCCATAGTAATTGCCTCAAATTGTAGCAGCAATATGATAAAATGCAATAGGTAGAATTACATAAAAATAATCCAATAAACCAATATCCAAATAAACAAATGAAATGAAAGCTGCCTATGCCCAAGATATCCACGAAAGAATTTATAACTTTGTTATTCGAGTATTAAAGCTAATCAAAAAACTTCCAAGAACCTCGGAAAATTTAATCATTATTAACCAAATAGCTAGATCCGTTACATCAATGGGCGCAAACGACCGAGAAGCCGACGGTGTTGCGACAAAAAGGGACTTCGTTCATAAATATAGTATCGTTAGAAAAGAGGGTAAAGAAACAGATTATTGGCTTCACATAATTGCCGACACAAATGACTCCTTTAGGACAGAAACAATGATGATGATAAGTGAGGGAATTGAAATTATTAAAGTAGTAAGCACGATAATGTATAATACACAAAATAATAACAAGTAAATAAAACCAGTAATCAAATAAAATAAATTTGTTTATTGGCTTATTTGTATATTTGAATATTTTATTGCCTTTGGTAATCGGGGTGTCGTATAACGGTAGTACGCCGCGCTGGGGGTGCGGTAGCCCAGGTCCAATTCCTGGCACCCCGACTATTATAGGCAATAAACTTGGGTTGATCTTTTTAAATCCTCTCATTTATTCTATACTGATCATCTAGTAACATGAGTCCGCTGACAAAAGGGATACTACTCATTTTCAGCATTGCCTTACTCCTCATTCTTTCCTTTCGTATCATCAATGTCAGAAGCGCATCCGAGCAAAAAATCATCTCCCCCCTCGCACAAACCCTGGGAGAAGCTCAAGAACCGCTTGAACCATATCATGACCCCGGCCTCAAGCTCGTTATAGATCAAGCCCTAGAAGGAACGCGCGGAACATACGCAATCTACTATAAGAATCTAAAAACCGCTGAAACCTACTTCCAGCATGAAGAAAAAATATATCCTGCAGCCAGCCTCTACAAACTCTGGCTCATGGCAACAACGTTCAAGCTCATAAACGAAGGAAAGCTTAGCGAAGACGAACAATTGAAGAAAGACGCAGCAGAGCTGAATAAAATTTTTGATATCGCCACTGAGTCGGCAGAGCTTACAGAGGGAGGCGTTGCGATGTCTGTCTCAGAAGCAACTGAAAAATCCATCACTATCTCGCATAACTACGCAGCATTGCTCCTTACCAGTCGGGTAAAAGTCTCAAATATGCGTCAATTCCTAAAAGACGAAGGCTTTGCGTATTCCAGTATTGGCCAGCCACCGTATACATCAGCCATTGATATCGCCAAATTCTACGAGAAGCTCTACAAAGGACAGCTTATCAGCAGAGAGTATTCTGATAAAATGCTGGCAATCCTGAAAAAGCAAAGGCTCAACGACCGTATCCCCAAATACCTTCCCGACATAATAGAAGTCGCTCACAAAACAGGTGAAATTGATACCTTCAAACATGACGCAGGCATTGTGTTCACGCCAAAGGGAGACTACATCCTGGTTGTTCTTTCAGAAAGTACCGTTCCGCTCCAAGCTGCTGAACGAATTGCCCGCGTTTCAGACGCTATCTATACATACGTACAACGCAAAAAATAGAAATTGCATTAAAAAAAGGAATAGTGTATAAATCATAGAGCAATCTATGGACGAGGATCTGAAATATTGCTCACTCACCCCCGATTACCCAAAAATTGCCTACATGATTTTCCTCAACCCCATAAAAGGGGCAAGGCTACTTGACCCCTATCCGATGGCATTTATTTACCGCACCCTTGAGGAAGTAACCGAGGTGGCGACAGAGGCAACCAAAGAAATCCAGGAATCAGCACAGTTTACTATACGGCAGCATGTACTGCTCTTGCCCATACATTTCTCATCGCTTTTTACGCTTCGTCGTGAATTCTGGCAGGATCCTACTCATCACTACGACAGTCTCGACAGAATGAAAACATTCCAGAAAGTAGCTAACGCGCCGCAATTTTACAAACTACTGGTGACACCGACCTATCTTGATGAGAACGGCAAATGGCATCTCAATGCTACCCTTCCTCTTTATCAAAACGCAGATAAGAAAATAATCGAACGGTTTATGTTCCACTCAGATCAATCGGTTGACGAACGCGCCAAATTTGCTGCCGTTTATACCTTCGGTACGCCGACGCGTTTCAATTGGGAAACCCGACAAATAAGTGCTATCAAAAAACGCTTTGTCCACAGCAAGCACCATAACTAGCCAAATCTTCCTACAGGTAAGCCTTACAACATTTTTAAATCTGTGTTATACTGGTGTAAGTAATTCGTAAGAATGAAACGCCTGCCCAAAAAAGTCGAATATATTGACCCTATTGCACAAAACATCTGGCACACGGTCGTTGAATCAATGGACCAATATACGCACGATAGCATCCTCTCTAAATTTTATCTCCCTGAGGAAATAATTATCCACTGCAGAAGCGTTGCTTCCATTTTTGCCCAAATCCACTACGCGCCCCTCCTTGAACCGGAAGAGGCATATAAAACCCGCCTCTACACCCTCTTTCTCTTCTCTATGATGTGCGGCGTTCAGATTTACCTTAAGGAGCGAGTGATGCTTAAAAATTATCCCTATTATAGAATTCTTACGGACAAGAAAGCCGTGAGGGAAGCCAAGCATAAAGTCACCAAGTCGCTTTTTGATGGCGCTGTGATCCTTGAGACAATAGACCAGGTCATGAACATGTTTCTAACCCAACTGATGGTTATAAAGCAAAAACGCCGTTTCACCCTGAGAGACAAAATGTTTGATGATGAAAAATTCGATCGCTTCCTCCCCGCAAGCATCCTCTGGGGCTACCTCTTCGCAAAAGAGATGATAGTTGACTAACTTTTTTTGAAGTTAGCTCGCTGGAGCGGTGCCGTAGATGATGACTTTTGTTCCCGGATTGTCAGCCGCTGCGGTGATTGATTGCTTTCCTTGCAAATCGGGATTTGCCCAATAATATAGAATTGCCGCCTCCTCAGTCTTCATATTGATACACCCATGACTCATCGGATGACCAAAGTTGCTATGCCAATATGTTCCATGCAGACTGTATCCTTTCCACCTGGGAACTTGTGCATTTGCAAAAAACATCACATAGGGAACATTTGGCAGATAGTAGTATGTCCCAAGCGCCCGACTTCCTCCACTCATTTTTGTCGCCCGATACTTCACCCATATATCAAATTCTCCAGTTGGAGTCCTGCCCCACAAGCCGGTTGATACGAGAAAGTCATAGACTTTCGTATTGCCCTCAAACGCATACACCCGTTGATTGGTTAAATCAACTTCAATCCGCTTGTTACTTGGATTAGCATCACCCAAGACAGGGTGTAAGGCCTCTGTGGGACTTTCTGTATATGCGTAAAGCGTCGGAACGCTAACTTCTTTTCCGTTATAGTAACCAACTGTCTCCGATGCGTCATACTCGCCATTTGATGAAAAATCAAACTTTTCTTTCCCGGTTGTCAGGAAAAACCAAGCCTGAGTCTGCATAAAGAGAAATACAAACCCCAAAAGTCCTGCCAGAACATACAGCAGAACAAATCTGATATGCAATATATGTGGAGCCTTTCGAGTAGAGGATGATCTTCTTTTCGCAGACTTTTTCTTGGGCATGTATCCAGTCTAACATGAAATAGGAGGGAAGAGTCAAGATACAACTCGGTTATTATTACACAAGAATAGAAATGTCATACCGAACTTGATTCAGCATCTTCCAGAACATAAGGAACTGTATGTTTATATTTATTTTTCTCCGCATAAGAGATGATCTTCTCAGCGTTCGCAAAACCTTGTTGCTTAATGTCATCAATTGACATCTTTCTATCAAAATACGCATACAAAACCTGATCTGCTTCTTTGTAAGAAAATCCAAATTCTCCTTCATCAGTCTGGCCCTGCCATAACCCAGCAGTCGGCTTCTGTTCTATTACCTGCGCCGGCAAATCCAAATCCCTTGCCAATTCGTATACCTGTGTTTTATAAAGATGTTGTATCGGCTCAATATCGGAAAGCTCATCCCCACCCCTTGTAAAATACCCAAGTAAATACTCCGACCTATTTTCCGTTCCTAAAACTAATGCGTTTAATTTTTTTGCCCGATCAAAAAGTATTATCATCCGCACTCTCGCCATAATATTTCCCAGTCGAACTGGATCTGTTTCATTACTATTCAAGCTCTTAGCCAATGCGTCAACCGCATAACCGATATCAATTTTTTCAACCTGAGACTTAGGAATCTGGAAAAATTTCAAAACATTGTGCGCATTTTGAAGGCTTTGAGGATGAGTATCTTTATACGGCAGTAACAAAACATGGACATTCTCTTTTCCCAACGCACTTACAGCAAGCGCTAAAGCTGTCGACGAATCGATACCGCCAGACAAACCGATAACAACCTTTGTGAGTCCGGTTTTTTTAAGAGTCTGTCGTAAAAACTCTCCTATTCTGTTAACTTCGTATTCTGGATTTATAGCGGGCAACATAGGTTACCTATCTGTATAGTCCTTTCTCCTTTATATACTCCTCAACTCTCTCCGGTACAAACCCACTAATAGATTTCCCATGTTTGATTCGCTGCCTGATAAGCGTTGAGGAAAGATTGGTTGTAATCAGCTCCTTATCTCTTATCGCTTCAAATCCCGATGGGAGTTTTGCTGGAAGCGTAAACGGATCGCGGGGAAAAACCAAAAATGTTGCAAGCTCGGTTAGTGTTTCAGTTTTTTCCCAACGCGAAAATTCGGACAAGATATCCGATCCGACAATCCAGTAAATGTTGTCTTTTGACATCTGTCTTAGCTCTGCAATCGTTTCCACACTATAGCTTACTCCTTTGCGCTTTAATTCCAAATCAGAGACGACTACTTTTTTGTTTGTAAGGCTTTGCAGCATCTGTACTCTGTTTGTCGGCGATGCAATAATCGGTTTCCACTGGTGTTTGAACGCAGGCATGAGAAGCACGCGGTTGATATCCGCTCGAAATTCCAGCACTTGCTTTACCACCCAGAGATGCCCTATATGTGGCGGGTCAAAACACCCGCCAAGCACTGCAATATTCATCTTTTGCGCTCGTAGTGAGTTTACCGAACTATTATAACAAAATTGCGCTATTTCGTCCGTTTTGTCAGATATCCGTCATGCATTTCTTATAAGTTTATTACTCCATTTTGTAATCTTTCTCACAAAATAAGAGTAGCTTGTTAGAAAGTAGGAGGAAAACCTCATGCTTAAGCGCGGAAAAGTTATTTTTAAACGCATCTTTTTATCTCAAGACCGGAAGTTCCCAAACCAAACCTCTGACAATCAACCAAGGGCATCTCCTTTGGAGGATACTATATTGGCTTCACAAGCGCAGCAAACACAAGCAATGCAGCAAATACCCCTTGATATAGTAAAAGAGTTTGCCAAGCAAAGATCAGATAATATCGAAAAATTCGTAAAACTCATCGATGAGTCAGATGGAATGTTACTCAAAATCTCATCGGTATTTCCCTTTGATTTATTTCCTGACTCAATTACCATTGATCCAATAAAAGTAAACATTGTCTCAAGAGAATTTTTTTTCTCGGCATGCATGCACACGATATACATAAAAAACATCCTTGACATCCTCGTTGACTGTTCGGTGTTTTTTGCGACCATGAGAATTATGTATGAAGGATTTGGACCAAATGTGGTATATGTAAAGTATCTAAAAAGGAGAGAGGCGCAGAAAGCACGCAGAATTATCCAGGGACTCGTCGTTGCGACCAGGGAAGGTGTTGATTTTTCTAGGCTTGACGCCAACGAAGTTCGGCAACAAATAGAAATGCTAGGAGAAGCAAAGTTACTCGAAGGCCGCTACTATAGATGAAAGAAAACAATATCTGCAATCTTTCGTCTGACAGCGGCTATAGCCTCAGAGTCAAGTTTTCGCTTTGGGTATGTATAATTTGATAACATGACAAAAGCAATACCTCTTATAACATCACAAATAGCAACACATCCGGTAAATCCTGTTTTACCAAAGGTATGTTCGGTACAGTAGTCTCCCATATAAGAGGGCTGGTATAATTCCCATCCCAAACCGGCAAAACGACCGATGCTCCTTGCTGAAAAATACGTTCTTCCTTTATAGGTACCGCTTTGTAACAACATTTCCAAAAACACTAGCAAATCAGGAACTGTTGAAAATAAGCCGGCTGACCCAACAATATATTTTTTTGAAAGCGCATACGCGCTCTCATCATGCACTTCGCCTTGGATCACCCTCCCCCGCCAGGTATCAAATTCTGTCGGGACGATCTCTTCTTTCGGAAAAAGATTCGGATGGAACGTTGTTCGCTTCATGCCAAGCGGCGTAAAAAACTCCTCTGCTGCAAAAACACTAAGCGGTTTTTTACTTACCCGCTCAATGACAAGTCCCAGTAAGACACTTGTCGCATTCACGTACGCATATGTTGTCCCCGGTTTGCTTTTAAGCCGCGCGGAAAAAATATGCTCAAGAATCGTATCGGGTTCTTGATCTTTGAGCGAAGATAGCTTCAGATCAAAATCAAGCGTATGCGTTAATAAATGTCGTATCAGTACCTGTTCGCGATCACGATTTTTGAATTCGGCAACATAGGTAATAAGCTTGTCATCAAGTCGCAACTCCCCACGATCGATAAGAAGTAGCGCAAGTGAAGCAGTCGGAATCGACTTGGTAATTGATGCTACGTCAAAGATGCTATCTTCGTTAACCGATCTTGCACCATTTTCGTAGGTGTATGTTCCAAATGGCAGGACAATGCGTTTTCCTTGTTTTATAACTCCAACAACACAACCAGGGAAAACTTTCTCATCAATTGCATGTAGAGCAATTTTCTTTATTTTCTCTTCCATAACTTAAAAAGAGCATAACGTATTTCAAAAAAGGGAAAAGGCTCAAAGAGTAAAAGACGAAAACATCTACAAAGCAATGTCAAAAGAGAGATCAAGCGCTTTCACGCTATGCGTTAGGGCGCCAACAGAAATATAATCAACGCCTGTCTCGGCAATAAGCTTTACATTGTCAAGCGCAACTCCGCCTGATGCTTCTGTCTTACATCTCCCGTTTACCAACCGTACTGCCCGCTGCATATCCGCAACCGAAAAATTATCAAACATTATCCAGTCTAAGCTGCTTGCTGCTGCCTCTTCTACCTGATCAAGATTTTCTGTTTCTACCTCTATTTTCGCGTCAAGATTGTTTGCTTTTTTGTATGCCAAACATGCCGCAACAGCTTTTGCTATCGATCCGGCAACAGCAATATGATTGTCTTTTATTAAAAACATATCATAAAGCCCCACCCGGTGGTTCTCCGCACCGCCGATTTTAACCGCCATCTTATCCAATACTCGAAGACCAGGAACTGTCTTTCGCGTGTCAAGAATCTTCGCCTTTGTATGAGAAATTTCATCTACATACGCTCTTGTCAAAGTTGCAATCCCACTCATTCTTTGTAAGAAATTAAGTGAAGTCCGCTCTGCGATCAGCAAGGGAGACGCCTTACCCATTACGTTTGCAACCTTATCTCCCTTATGCACCCTGTCCCCTTCTTTACAGAGAGGTTCAAACTTTACCTCAGGATCGACTATTATAAATACTTCTTTTACTACTGCAAGTCCTGCAATTACTCCTTCTCCTTTTATGACAAACTCTCCTTTCGCAGTTGCATCGACCGGAATAATCGCACTAGTCGTAATATCCCCAGACCTCACGTCTTCGTCTAACGCTCGCTTGATCGTTTCAATAACTACCTTATCCATAACGCGGACCATATCTTCTCGTAAATTCTAGTGCGGGTTGAAAAACAAGTCGTTCTTCCTGCAATCTACCTATTGACGTCTTTACTTGATCGGGTGCAGCATCATGAGCCTGTGCCAAAAAACCTCTAACCTCAATAGGTAAAGGCAAAGGTATTTCAGAAAAACCCCAGCGGCCAGCTGCGGAGGCTAGAGAATCATCAGTCACTCCCGCTACGTATAATGGATTAAGCTTATGTTTATGTATATATTCCGCAATAAGCCTTAATGAACTGGTCACATTTGTAAATGATGGTGTTATTGAACCTATTGATTGTGGGATATGAAGATCTACATAAGGGGCGCCTGTTGGTAAAAACATTCCTGACTCCGCATCAATAAGATCGAAAAAGGCTTTATTATTTACAACATTGAAGATACCTATCTGTTGTTGATAATAACGACGATCAATTGCTACACCGGTAAAGTCATCTTCCACAAGCTCTACAGCTCCTGGCTCTTTCCTTCTAAATCCAATATAGTCAAGATAGCCACCAATATTATTACGAGCCTGCCTGGAGCCTTTTTTAGGAATTGCTTCTAAATATCTTAGTATTAATGTACCAACAACCTCTACGCGCTGTGGCTTAAGCTCTTTTATCTGAGTCATAAACAAATAAGAGCGAATATGACATTACCGCTTTGGAGATTGCTTTTCGCGGCGGGATTTGCCTCCCATACCGACTTTTCGTCGCTCTTTAACGCGTGCATCACGAGTAAGGAAACCTTTTTTCTTAAGAACCGCTCTGTATTGTGCAGCATCTGCTGTGCTTAATGCATTGGCAATACCATGCACAACTGCTTGCAACTGTCCGGCAGGGCCGCCGCCCTCCACTTTTATGGTAAAGGTGTATTTATTCTGTGCATTCGCAACGCGAAGCGGCTCTGAGTAGATATACCGTGCAGTCTCGCCGCTGAAATATTCAGAAATCGGCTTTTGGTTAACAACCATATCACCTTTCTTGACCGCAACGTCTTTCCACACCATCCCATCTTTGACTGTGGTATACAATCGGATACGTGCAACCGCTTCCCGCCGTCTCCCAACAGCGAAGACGAAGTCTCTTTTCTGTGTTTTAATTTGTTTGTCGTTATTTATTTTTTCTACGTTCTTTTCAGCCATTATTATTTCCTCAGTCAAAAGTTATAAGTTATGAGTCCTAAGTAAGTTGACTTAGGACTTAGCACTTAAGACTTAGGACTTATCTTAAATTTATCCTCATAGGTATGCTCTGCGCCAGCAAATACAAATAACCTTCCTAGCATTTTATCACGTAATCTATTCTGCGCCAGCATGCCTTTGACTGCGTGAATCATTATCTCCTCTGGCTTTCTTGCACGCAAATCCCGAAGCGACTCTGCCTTAAATCCGCCCGGATAACCGGAATGACGGTAATACATCTTCTTCTCTTCTTTTTTACCCGTTACCGCAACATCCTTCGCATTGATAACAACCACATAGTCACCGCAATCAAGATTCCGGACAAAATAAGGTTTCCCTTTCCCCATCAAAAGCTTAGCAATCTCAGTTGATACTCTCCCGAGCGTCTTGTCTTTTACATCAACAACATGCCACTCTCTTTTAATATCAGATAATTTAGTCGCCTGCGTAATATGCTGCATTATTTTGCCTCCTTCTTAACTGTCTTTTTTGCTTTTTTCGTTCCCTTTTTACCCTTTAAATCTCTATCACTCAGTCTCTTTGTCTCTTTATCTCCATAAACAGCCTCCGCCACTGCCTCATCCGCACTCACCTTTTCTGTCTTCTTTTTATCTGACTTCTGTCCTCCAACCTCTGACTTCCGACCTCCGACTTCTGAAATCTGACCTCTTTCCACCCACTCTATAAACGCCATTCTTGCATTATCCTTAAGTCTGTTACCGACCTTTACAATTCTGGTATACCCGCCCGGTCTGTCTGCAAATCGCGGCGCAATATCGATAAGCATCTTTTGCATTGCGTCCTTTGTCAAAAAAGGCTGCAGAAGCATCTCTGCCTCCGGACCGCCCCGCTTTGCCTTGGTAACCAATTTCTCAATGTATGGCTTTACCGCTTTTGCTTTTTCTTCCGTAGTGGTTATCCGCTCCGAAAGTACCAAAGACGACGCCAACCCCTTAAACAAAGCCTTTCTCTCATTAACATCCCGCTTAAATTTTCGACCGAATACATTCTTTCGCATAATACAAAAAATCAGTTATCAGTTCTCGGTTTTCCGTTCTCGAATCTTAGTCTACCGGTTTATCTGTTCATCCGACCGAAAGACTGAGAACTGGCTAACAAAAATCTGAAAACTGACAACTGAAAACAGATAACTGAATTAAACCGGCAGTGAAACTCCCTTTTCTTGCAGTTTATCTTCAATAACGGAAATTGACTTACCTCCCATGTTACGCATGGATATAAGATCTTTCTTCGGAGTTTTTAACAATTGACCAACCGTCTCTATGCCTCCGTTACGAAGCGAATTATAAATTCGAGTAGGCAAATCAAGCTCATCAACTGTTAGATTCAATAATTCATCCGAGACACTTGTGGTAGCTGCTGTCGTCTCAACCGCGCCTGTTTCTTGAGGTTGATATACCTGTAAAAATGCCGAAGCAAGGATCTTTGCTGCTTCATCAAGCGCTTCTTTCGGAGCAACCGTACCGTTGGTCCAAATCTTAAGCACTAACTTATCAAGGTTTGTCTGTCGTCCGACACGAGTTGCTTCAACTGAATAATTGACCCGTTTAATAGGAGTAAAAATCGCATCCGTGGGGATAACACCAAGCGTGCTCGTCCGGCGATCCTCAGCCAAAGAATATTCAAGCCCCTTCTCAACCGTCATTTCCATATCAAGCTTTGACTTGGGTCCTGAAAGAGACCCCAGGTATTGATCTGTATTCACAACTTCAACCCCATCCGGCAGCTCCAAATCACCGGCAGTAATTTCTTTTGAGCCTTTCACCGAAAGTTTAATTGTTGCACTGGGTCTTATATCTGAAAGACGCAGATTAAGCTGTTTAATATTCAACAGAAAATCAACAACATTTTCCTTAAGACCCGGGACTGTTGAAAATCGGTGCTTCACACCGGAAATTCTAACCGATGTGATTGCTGCCCCGGGAATAGAACTGTAGAGAACCCGACGAAGTGCATTTCCGATAGTATATCCATACCCCGGCTCAAGCGGCTCCACGACGAACTCGCCGTAGTCGGGCGTAGAAGTAATCTCTTTAACGTTAAAACGAATATCCTTCATAATAAGACCTCATTGTACCATTATCTCGAATAATATTCAATTATCTGCTGTGTATTGAATGGAACCTCGACATCCTCATGTTTTGGCATCCGAACAAGCTTCCCTTGTGTCCCTTGTCTCTCAAGAAACGGCAGGATTTCAAACTTCTCTTTCAAAAGCGCTGTAATATCAGGATTCTTCTGAATTTTTCCTGAAATACTGATAATATCTTGCTCTTTTACCTGATAGGATGGAATCGTCATCTTCTTGCCGTTAACCGATACATGACCGTGAGAAACAAATTGCCTCGCCATAAACCGTGTCTTGGCAAAACCCAGCCGATACACGACATTATCAAGCCTCGTTTCAAGCAATGACAAAAGCATTTCTGCCGTATCACCTTTCTGTCTCTCAACCGTCTTCACCAATCGGGCAAACTGCTTTTCCAAAATCCCATACGTTGCTTTTGCCTTTTGTTTCTCTCGAAGTTGCTGACCAAACTCCGACAAACGTCTTTTGGCTTTTTTCCCATGAACACCGGGCGGGACATTCAACCGTCTCTGAAGCGTTGCGGAAGTTTTATCTAAAATATTAACCCCTTCTCGTCGTGCTAATTTATGCTTTGGTCCTGTGTATCTTGCCATTACACCCTCCTTTTGCTCTTTGGCCGTGGTCCGTTGTGTGGAATCGGCGTTATGTCGGTAATCGATGCAATAGATAGTCCCGCACTTTTTATCGCCCGAAGCGACGAATCGCGCCCCACACCTGGGCCTTTGATAAAAACATCGGCTGTTTTCATTCCCTGCCCAATTGCCCGCTTCGCGGCGTCCTCAACTGCCAATGTTGCAGCATAGGGAGTTGATTTTCTGGTCCCCTTAAAACCCCTCGCGCCAGATGAACTCCAGGCAACCGTGCTTCCTTTTTCATTTGTAATAGTAACGAGCGTATTGTTAAATGTGGCAGTAACATAGACTCTCCCATGAGGTGTCGCAACCGTTGCCGTTTTCTTTTTAGATACTGTTTTTACTGCTGTCTTTGCTACCATAGGCTGCATACAAGTTATTTACTCGCTGTCTCCTTTCCCTTCGCGACCGTCGCTGCCTCTATCTTTGCCGCTACTTCTTTCTTAATCGCGCCAATTGTTACCCTCTTACCGCGCTTTGTCCGAGCATTTGACCGTGTCCGCTGTCCACGAACCGGTAAATTATGACTGTGCCGCATACCCCGATACGTACCGCTTTCCTTAAGAATTCTGATATTTGCATACACTTCTGACCGAAGATCACCCTCAACTTTTATCTTGTCAAGAGCATTGGTAATACGCTTCTGCTCATCTTCGCTAAGGTTTTTAACCTGCGTCGCGCCATCTATCTGCGCTTTTTTTAAAATCTCAACGACATTGCTTCTCCCTACACCATAGAGGTAGGTAAGCGCAATATCAACGCGTTTTTCATCCGGAATATTTACTCCTGCAATACGCATAATTCGTCTTCTTTCAAATTTAGAATTTACAATTATGAATTAAGAATTTTTCTAAGGCACTTTATTTATATGTCCTTTATTTAATTCTAAATTCTGAACTCTAAACTCTAAATTATTTTATCCTTGTCGTTGCTTATGCTTTGGCGTATCACAAATAACATACAGCACGCCACGCCGTTTAATAATTTTACATTTCAGACATCGTTTTTTAACACTTGCATGCACCTTCATA
>CAZTFV010000001.1:23520-63963 GCA_964613075.1 uncultured Gammaproteobacteria bacterium
TTTAATAATTTTACATTTCAGACATCGTTTTTTAACACTTGCATGCACCTTCATAAGACGTAAATGGTTGAATAGTTAAATGGTTACATGGTTCTGACATTTTAACCATTTTAGCCATGTAGCTATTCATCTGTATCTGTATACTATTCTGCCTTTGGTCAAATCATATGGCGTCATCTCAATCCGAACTTTATCTCCGGGAAAAATTTTAATAAAATGCATCCGCATTTTGCCCGAAAGATGACAAAGAACAACCACCCCATCATCTAGTTCTACCCGAAATAATGTGTTGGGGAGTGATTCTCTTACCACTCCGTCTTTCTCAAATGATCCTTGATGCGCCATAAAGAGATCGGATAATTATAGCAAACCAGCCTCGAATACGCAACAAGTTAGGCTGTCAGTATCTCCGGCTCTTTTTCAGTGATTAATACCGTTCGTTCAAAGACGCCCGAAATACTCCCATCCTTTGTCGCAATCGTCCACCCGTCACTCCCTTTATAAACAACTTCTCTTGATCCCATATTATAAATG
Source organism: uncultured Gammaproteobacteria bacterium (assembly GCA_964613075.1). Lineage (GTDB taxonomy): Bacteria > Patescibacteriota > Microgenomatia > Levybacterales > UBA12049 > CAYWEP01. The sequence goes on from CAZTFV010000001.1 coordinate 24,055, forward strand.
ACCTCAATCGCAATCGTCATTCCCGGCCGCAGCAGGGGAGTTTTTTCAATCGGATCAAGCAAAAATCCCGGCACCTCGGGCGCTTCATGTAATTCTCTTCCTACTCCGTGTCCAACAAGACTCCGCACGATCGAGTACCCGCCTGTTTTTTCAACAATATCTTGTATCGTTTTGGAAATGTGCCCGATTCTGTTCCCCGGCCTTACCTGCTTGATCGCTTCCTCAAGCGCCAGCTTCCCCGTCTCTAAAAATTTTTCCTTTTCTTTGTTGATTGTTGTTTGTTGATTGTTGTTTGTTGAAACCAGAATGGTTTCTGCCATATCGGTATGGAATCCTTTGTAGAAAACCCCGCAATCAATGCCGGCAACATCGCCTTCCTTATAGGCATAGTGCGTGGGCACACCGTGAACTACCACATCATTTGTTGAGACACAAATCGCATGATGATAGCCTTTCACTTTCTTAAAGCCGGGCGCTGCGCCTTTTTCCAAAATAAGTTTTTCAGCCAAGCTATCAATCTCAGACTCTGTAACACCAGGTTTAATATGTACAACTACTTCAGAAAGTACCGCTGCTAAGATCCTCCCACCCTCCCGCATGGCTGCAATCTCATCCGGCTTTTTTATGTCTATCATACGCTTTTTCCTCTCAGTCGCTGATGCAATGCATCAAGTTTTTTATGCATTGCTTCCAAGTCAGCATTATTCTCAATCAAATAATCAGCAATCGCAATCGGTCCTCCCTTATCTAATTTCTCAATTTCCATCACATCCCGCAGCCTTGCCTGCTTGAGAGTAAACGGACGCACCGGCCGATCCGCCAATCGTTTATATCTGAGACTGGGCTCTGCATATACATGAATTAGTTTCAAACCCGCAAATATACCCTGCAAATACGTATATTCTGCCCACGAATAAAGACCATCAATAGCCAGAATATTCGTATTCCCGATACGTTCCTCTATTTTTGGCCTTACTTTTATGGCATATGCGGCCATACCCAATTCTTTTCGGATTTTCTCCCGATACATCTGCTCATTTTCTGGCGTAACCGGCAAAGAAAGAGCTGCTAACCCCTCATCGGTAATATCGCCGAATCTGATAAAAGGAATTCCGATCTTGGATAGATAAGAAGTTGCCTCTGATTTCCCGGCACCCGGCATACCCACCAGAGCGAGGATAAGTGTATTATTGGCCATTGCCTTTTATTTTACGCATTATTTCTTTATGAATCTCCTCAATGCTTTGCTCGCCGTCAATTTCTATAAATTTCCCTTTTTTCCGATAATACTCAAGTACCGGCTCTGTAAACTTATGAAAAAGGTTGATTCGTTTTCGGATAGCAGGGAGCGTTTCATCTTCGCGTACTTCTCCTCTGCGGCCTGAGATCCTCCACAGCGATTCTTTGTCGCTTATTTTCAAATAGATAACGGCATCAATGCCGTTTTTAAATTTCTCAGCTTGCGTTACTGTCCGGGGAAATCCATCAAGAATGTACCCATTTTTGTATTCAGGACGGGACAGATATTCACTTACTATCTTTAGTGTTTTTGCATCTGGAATAAGCAGCCCTGCAGTCATAACGACTTTTATCTGTTGTCCCAATGGAGTATGTTCTTTTGCAATTTTTCGAAAGATATGTCCTGTTGAAAGATACGGTACGCTTAATTTCTCTGCTAACAACTGTCCCTGTGTTGATTTTCCAGACCCTTGAATACCGATCAATATGATCTTCATAATAGTTTTTGATGTTAGACGCTAGAAACTAGATGTTAGAATTTGATGTTAGACATTAGAAGTTTGAAATATCTACCTTCCAACTTCAAGGTCCAGCTTCTAGCTTCTATCGTCTAGCCTCAACTCACCTATCTCTTAAGGAATCCTTCGTAATTCCGCATCACCAGCTGTGCCTCAATTGCCTTAAACGTCTCAAGCACAACACTCACCACGATAAGAATACTGGTGCCGCCAAGAAGAAGCGTCTGTATACCGGTAATTGACTGGACAACTGTCGGCATAACTGCAATGATACCTAAGAATATCGCGCCGACCAAGGTGATACGCGTGAGAATATAGTTAAGGTATGCGCTTGTGGGACTACCTGGTCTGATACCCGGAATAAATCCGCCGTATTTTTGAATCTCTTCAGCGATTTTCTTCGGATTAAAAACCACAGCCGTATAGAAAAAGGTAAACCCGACGACCAACAGGAAATAAATAACATTATAAGGAATGTCTGTTGGCTGAAGCCACGTTGTCATAAATTGACCAATACTGTTAAGGATAGCATTTTTCGAAACAAGTAAATAATTTCCCAGCAGGGACGGAAGAAGAACCAGTGATACGGCAAAAATGATTGGGATAACACCCGCCTGATTAAGCCGAAGCGGTAAATGAGTCGATTGACCACCATACATCTTATTTCCACGCACCCGTTTTGCGTAATAAACAGTAATCTGCCGAACAGCTTCGTTGACAACAATAATCGCTGCAATAACCAAAATACCCATCGCCATAAATGCCAATAATCCCAATGCACTTTCTGCAGTTACTGTAGAGAGTGTCTGTCCTGCCACAACCGGCAGCCTTCCGACAATACCAGCAAAAATAAGAACCGAAATCCCATTTCCCACGCCCCGTTCAGTAATAAGCTCCCCAAGCCACACGAGAAGCATCGTCCCGGTAACCATGACGGCCAAAAAAGAAAGAAGCGATAGGGGATCAAGTATTCCTATAATGCCTTGGCTGCGAAGAAGTGCATACATACCAATCGCCTGAAGAAACGCAAGCGGCACTGTCAGGATCCTTGTGTACTGGTTAATTTTCTTGCGTCCCTGCTCTCCCTCTTTTTGCATTTCTTCAAGTTTCGGAAAAACCATGGTCAAAAGTTGCAAAATAATTGAGGCATTAATATAAGGATTAAGACCAAGCGCCATAATGGAAAAATTTGCCAATGTCCCACCTGAAAAGATATCCAAGAGGCCAAGGAATTGATTCTGAGAAAAAAGGTTTTTTAATTGATTTACATTTACACCGGCAACAGGAATATGAGCAAAAATACGAAATACCAGGAAAATAGCCAAGGTAAAAAGAATTTTCTTGCGAACCTCAGGGGTCCGGAAACTATTTCTCAAAACGGAAAAAAACTTGTTCATGGAGTTGAATCGTATGCAACGCTTCCCCCGGCTTTTTCAATCTTCTTAGCGGCCTGCTTTGATACTGCCAACCTCACCTGAAGCGGTACAGTCAGCTCGCCATCACCGAGGATTTTTACACCATACGTTTTCGCATCTTCTTCTGATACAATCCGATGTTTAACAAGCGCTTGGACATCAACAACGCTGTTTTTCGGCAGGAGATTAAGCGCCTTTACATTAATAATAACAGGTGTTGGCTTAAATACTTTGTTTTTTCCTTTCCCTCTGTGAAACGGGAGGCGTTTTATCAACGGCAAAGCGCCTCCTTCAAAGGAAAGAGGGATGCTGGAACGCGCCTTTTGTCCTTTTGTACCCCGCCCGGCAGTCTTTCCCCGACCGCTTCCATGTCCTTGCCCGAGTCTTCTTCCTTGGCGCTTGGTAATTTTTTTCATATGTGCTAAATTCATAACTCAAGCACCCTTCCCTTCCCGCGACTTCTCAGCTTTCTCTCTTGTATAGCGATCCTCAAGAATCCGAAGCGCCGCAAGCGTTGCCAATACGTTACTGGCCTGATTACTCGTACCCAAAACTTTTGATGATACGTTCGTAATCCCTGCTGCTGACACAACGCTTCGTACTGCTCCTCCTGCGATAATACCGCTTCCGGGAGGTGCCGGCTTAAGCATAACTCGTGCCGCACCCACCTTGACATCAACCCGGTAGGGAATCGTACCATTGACAATAGGAGCATGCACCAAATGCTTACGTGCAAGTAAAATCCCTTTCCTGATTGCCGAGGAGACATCAGGCGCTTTCCCCAAACCTACCCCTACTCGTCCTTTCTTATCACCCACAACCGTCAGAGCGGAAAAGCCGATCTTATTCCCGCCTTTCGTTTTTTTCGAAACTCGATTAATCTTTACCACCTGCTCTGAAAATTCATCTCGTGGCTTACCAGGATCAAATTGCATTCTTGCCATACTTAGAACTGCAAGCCTCCTTCCCTTGCCCCTTCTGCAACCGCCTTTACTCGTCCGCGATATGCATAGCTCCCCTTATCAAATACAACCTGTTTTATTTTCTTACCCTTGGCCATTTTTGCCGCCTGCATACCCACCATCTTTGCTTTTTCAAGCCGTGTGCTTTTTGACTCTTTTCCCAACTGCTTTTCAGAAACACTCACCAATGTTTTACCATTCGCATCATCAATCACCTGGGCGTACATATACTGATTTGACCGAAAGACAGAAAGCCTCGGCCTTTCCTTCGTGCCCTGGACTTTCTTTCGTACTCTCGTTTGCCTTCTTACTCTTTTTACTATCCTATTCATAATTTTTAATTTTTCATTTTTAACTTTTAATTTACTTTGTTCCTACTGCTTTCGCCGCTTTACCGGCTTTCCTTCGTATCCATTCTCCCATATATTTTATCCCCTTCCCTTTGTACGGTTCAGGTGGCCTGACCGAGCGGATTCGTGCCGCCATATCACCGACCAATGTTTTATCCGCACCCGATACGGTAATCACGTTCTCCCCGACACTAAATGTAATTCCCTTCGGAGGAGCAATTTTTACCGGATGGGAAAACCCCAAAGACAAAACCAATTCCGACCCTTGAACCTGTGCCCTATACCCGACACCCGAAAGTTCCAATTTTTTCTCAAAACCCGAAGATACACCTTTCACCATATTCGCGATAAACGCGCGAGTGAGGCCTGAAAGCGCAGGCCCATTCGGATTATTCGCATCAGTCTGCTTAACAATAAGCTTTCCATCCTGCAGGGCAACAGTAATACCTGCCGGAACAACAAATTTCCCTTCACCTTTCGGCCCGTTTACCGTAACGACGTTGTTATGTATATTGACAGTAACGCCTTCCTGAATTATTACCGGTAATTTTCCTATCTTAGACATATACTATATCCTGAGCTCGCTTGCCCTGCTCGCCCTGAGCTTTGTCGAAGGGAGCTTGCCGAATGGGTCGAAGGATCACCAGATACTAAAAAGCAGCTCTCCTCCCACGCCTTTTTTTGCCGCATCCGATCCTGTCATAATTCCCTGTGACGTTGATACAACTGACAGCACTGCATCTTTATACTTCTCTACTGCCTCATGTGCACTGACGTATACCCGAAGTGAAGGTTTTGAAACGATTCGCACTCTTGTCAATGCCGGTCTTCGCCTGACATACCGAAGGGTTGTCTTAAGAATTCGCTTGTTATCGACAGTTTCTTCTTTTAACTCAGCCAAAAAACCTTTCTTCAGCAAAAGCTTACCGATCTCAAAGGTAATATTTGAATATGGCGCAACAACTACCTGTCGTCTGGCCAAATATGCATTTTTAATCCGTAAAACAAAATCCGCTACTTGATAATTCATATAAATAATTTTTCCTTTTTAATAGTGAGCAGTTTACCCCGAGCTCGTCGAGGGAAACTACCAGCTTGACTTCAATACTCCCGGTAACTCGCCTTTTGAAGCTAATTCCCGAAAGCACACTCTGCACAAACCGAAGCGGCGTAAGTACGCGCGAGATCTACCGCAAATACTGCAGCGATTTACCTGTCGCACCGCAAATTTTTGCTTTTTCTGAAATTTAACAATATCCGATACTTTTGCCATATTAGTCGCTTTGCTCCATATGCGCTTTTAACTTTCCACTTTCTGAAATGGCATACCCATTGCCTCAAGAAGCGCCATACCCGTCGCATTATCTTGCCCCGTCGTGACAAAGATAATTTCCATCCCCTGCATCCGCTCAACACTCGCAGGATCTATCTCAGGAAATACGGCGTATTCGGAAAGTCCAAGTGCATAATTTCCCTGTCCGTCAAAACTCTTCCTGCTGACTCCATGAAAATCCCGAAGCCTTGGCAGAACTATCTTAACCAGCCTGTCAAAAAACATATACATCCGTTTCCCGCGAAGCGTCACCACCGCACCGATTTCATCGCCTTCACGAAGTTTAAAACTCGCAATCGACTTTTTTGCCTTTACGATCTTTGGCTTCTGCCCGGTAATAGTAGAAAGTGCCTTTGCTGCCCGTTCAATATTCTTCTTATCCGCAACCGCGTCTTTCACTCCCATATTGATAACTATCTTTACAAGACGCGGCACAGCCATCAGATTAGCAACACCCATTTTCTGCTTCAGATCACTCATAATTGTTTGATTAAATCTTTGCTGTAAACCTTCCATATTGTTATATTTTTTTTATTCGCATTAAATAGTTTTTTCGCAATTCTTACAGATGCGAGTTTTTTCTTTCCCCTCAAATGAATAACCGACTCTGGACGGCTTTTTACATTTCGGACATATAAAGGCAACATTCGCAACCGGTAAGGGCTTTGTTATAGTGATAATCTCCGATTTCTTATTTCGATCTCGTGATTTCAAATGTCTTTTATACTGATTCACCCCTTCAACAACGACCCTATCTTCTTTCGTCAAAACCTGAAGGATCTTACCGCTTTTCCCTTTATCTTTTCCTGCTACAACATTTACTGTATCTCCTCTTTTAAGTTTCATAATTCTTAATTCCTAATTCTAAATTCTATACTACCTCTGTCGCCATACTGGTAATTTTCGCAAATCCCCGATCTCTCACTTCCCGAGCAATCGGTCCGAAAATACGTGTCCCGCGAGGATTTTTATCTTTCGGATTATCAATAAGTACTGCCGCATTATCCGAAAATCTGACATATGATCCATCCGATCTACGCTGCTCTTTTCTTGTTCGTATAACTACCGCTTTTACAATCTCCGAATCCTTGACTTGACCATTTGGGTTTGCCTGTCGCACGACGCAGTTTAAGATATCTCCAATAAAACCAAATTTTCGTTTTGATCCGCCAAGCACATGGATAACCATAAGGGACTTAGCACCGGAATTATCAGCCACGGTAAGTATACTTCTGTGTTGTATCATAGGGTTATTTTTCTCCTTTCGACTGATTTATTACTGCAGAAATAGTAAAGTATTTATCTTTTGCTAATTTTCTTGTCTGACTAATAAGAACAGTGTCGCCAACTGCCACATGCTTCCCATGCAGAGCAACTTTGTATTTCTTGCTCCGTCTCGATAGCTTCTTGTAAGTTGGATGAGGTCGTTTCCACACAACCTCAACCACTACGGTTTCTTTCATGGCAAGAGATATAACGGTTCCTGTCAACATTCTAGGCATGATCGTTTTCCTTTCTCGCAAGTGCCGTGAGAATCTGCGCTATTTCAGTTCGTTTCCTTTTTAAAGAACGCGTATCTGTAAGCTTCATCTGTTCTTTTTCCATGGATAAGGAAAAAAGCGCATCTCTTGCGTCGGTCAAGAGCTTTTGCAGCTCTTCTTTTGTTTTATTGTGTAACTCTTTTACTTCTTGTATTTTCATAAAAGTTAATTGTGTGTCCTCTCTATTATCCGTGTCTTTACCGGTAACTTATGTGACGCAAGGCGCAGCGCTTCAAACGCTATATCCCTCGTAACACCACCCATTTCAAAAAGTATCCTACCCGGTCTGACAGGTGCGACATACTCATGAACGTCGCCTTTTCCTCCGCCCATGCGTACCTCCGGCGGCTTCTTGGTAATCGGTTTGTCAGGAAAAATTCTGATCCAGGTTCTGCCGCCACGCTGCGTATAATGCGTAATTGACCGGCGGGCTGCCTCAATTTGCCGGCTCGAAACCCAACCAGTACTCTCAGCCGTCAAGCCATACTCTCCGAAGGAAAGCGCAACGCCATTTTGTGCATACCCTTTCATTTTTCCCCGCATTTGTTTTCTATACTTTACCCGTCTTGGTACTAACATAAGTTACTTAAGTCACCTAAGGTACCTAGGTTACTTATTCTCTCCCCTATTGATCCAGACCTTAACGCCGATATAACCCTTCTTTGTCATCGCCGGCAGCTGTGCATAGTCTATATGCTCACGAATCGTCGAGAGAGGGACAGTCCCTTGCTGGATTTTTTCCCGTCTGCCGATATCAGAACCAGCGATTCGACCGGATAATAAAATCCTAACCCCTCTTGCTCCTGCCCCCATTACCCGTTCTGCATTTTGATTAAGGACGCGTTTATATGGAAGCCGACGCGATATTTGCTCAGCAACATTCCGGGCAACAAGATAGGCACTGAGATTGGGTTCTTTTACCGGTTCTATCTGAATATCAATTTTCGGCATTTGCTTATTTCCCAAGCGCTGTTTCTGGAAAAATGACATAATAAATTTCTTCAGCTCCTCAAGACCTGTCCCCGCACGACCGATTACAATACCCGGCCGTGAAACATAAGCTATAATTTTTACACTATTGATCGATCGCTCAATCTCAACTCGATCCACCCCTGCATTCTTCAATCGCTCCATAAGTGCGCGACGCAAGCGATAATCTTCAAGCACGGTATCTTTATATGCCCGCTCATCAAACCACCTACTATTCCAGTCAAAAACATTTTTGATTCGTACCAAATGTGGATTAACTTTCTGTCCCATACAAATAAAGTCCTAAGTTATAAGTTACAAGTCCTAAGTAAATTGACTTAGGATTTAGCACTTGTGACTTGTGACTTCCCCTCCTTTTCTTTCAATACTACTCTAATATGGCTACTCCGTTTCTTATATGGATGTATCCTGCCCCGTGTCGACGGGTGATAACGCTTTAAAAACGGCCCTTCCGTCACTTCAATGCTGCCGATCACAAGACCTGCTTTATCAAGCTTGGCATTATTTACCGCATTCGCAACTGCGCTCTTAAGTGTTTTTGCCAAAGGCGTCGCTGCTCGTTTCTCAAGCACAAAAAGCGCAGCCAAGGCATCATCAATCGGCATGTGCTTGACCGCCTCTGCAATCAAGCGTACTTTCCTCGGACTGATTCTGACTGATTTTGCTACTGCTTGTACTTCCATAGTTTAAGTAACTTAAGCTACCTAAGATACCTAGGTAACCTATGTCTTTGAGATCTCCCTTGCTACCACTCGACCGTGCGCTCTGAATGTGCGTGTCGGTGCAAATTCTCCCAAGCGATGGCCAACCATCGGCTCCATCACAAAAACATTTATAAATATCCGGCCGTTATGGACTGCGAAGGTATGGCCGACGAACTCAGGCGGAATTTGCGATGCTCTCGCCCAGGTCTTAATCGGCGTTTTGTCACCGCCAAGCTTTCGCCGCATGACTTTCTGCAATAGTTTTTGATCTATGTATGGACCTTTTTTGCTGCTTCTTGCCATTATTTACCCTTTCTCCTCTGTAATATATGTTTATTAGAATATTTTTTTTTCTTACGAGTGTTGCCGACTGCCTTTCGCCCGGCATATGTCTTAGGACTCGGCATGCCGATACCGGATCGACCTTCTCCTCCTCCGTGCGGATGAGAGCGGGGGTTTTGCGCAACTCCTCTGACAGTTGGCCGAATTCCCATGTGTCGCTTGCGTCCAGCCTTACCGATAACTTCATTCTTCCAGTCAATATTGCCAACCTGCCCGACTGTTGCAAATCCTACTGCCGGAACTTTTCGCATTTCTCCGGATGGCATCTTTAGATGAACAAATCCTTCCTCCAAAGCGGTAATAATCGCACCCACTCCCGCTCCCCTTGCCAGTTGTCCACCTCTGCCGGGTGTAAGCTCAATATTATGGATAACTGTTCCCACAGGTATTTCTGCCATCGGCAGTGCATTGCCCAATCGTATATCCACTCCCGAGCCCGAAACGATCGTATCGTTCAGTCGCAACCCCAGAGGTGAAAGGATATATCGCTTCTCACCGTCTGTGTATTGTACCAAAGCAATATCGCATGTGCGATTGGGGTCATATTCAATACCGATAACCCGCGCCTGTATATTACGCTTATCCCGCTTAAAATCAACAAGCCGAATAAATCGCTTGTGCTGCCCGCCCTGGTGTCTTACTGTCACCTGGCCAGTTACATTTCTTCCCGACTGTTTCTTCTTAATAATTTTCAATCTCTTCATAGGCTTGCCTACTATGCCGCTACTTCAAATAACCCGATCTTCTCACCGGAGAGAAGCCCAACTGTTGCTTTCTTAAATGGCGAGTTTTTTACTTCTATTCTTTTCTGACCTGTCCGTTTTGTCTTGCCCTTAACGACACTAGTCATGATGCTCACGATATGCACACTGAATTTTTTCTCAATTGCTTCCTTAATGGCTTGCTTACGGGCAAATCTTGCTACAATAAAGGTGTATTTCCCTTCTCCCGCCTTGTGCATTGATTTCTCCGTGACAAGCGGTTTTAGCAAAACAGTTTGCATATCAGGCTTTTTCTCCTTTCAGAAAATGTGTTTTTAACGTATCAACCGACTCCTTCATCATAAGAAGAACCTTATTGTTCAGTACCTCATACGTATTCAATCTCGCAGCGGAGGTAAAGGCAACACCTGAAAGATTTCTGACTGATCGGGTCACATTCTCCGAATCATCATGTGTTACCAAAAGAACCTTTCGTTTCTTCTCCGAAAGCGCAAGAGTTTCCATAACACTCGCCATATCTTTGGTCTTAGGTGAGACAGAAGTGAGACCGCAGACGAATTTAATTTTGCCATCGCGCAGCTTCGCTGTTAACGCGGAAAAAAGCGCTAGCTTTCGCATTTTCTTAGACAGGTTCAGAGAATAATCCTGCGGCTTTGGACCATGCGCTATACCTCCATGGACAAAAATCGGCGCTCGTTGTGCACCATGTCGCGCTCGACCTGTTCCTTTTTGCCGATAGATCTTTCGCGTTGAACCCGCAACCTCCGCACGCGTTTTTGTTGCTGCAAACCCTCCCCGCTGATTCGCCGAATATACCCGTACAGCCTGCGCCATAAGCTGCGGATTGATAGACGCAGCGAAAATCTCAGCAGGAAGTGACATCGTCTCAACAACCTTCCCCTTTGTATCAAAAACCTCAGCCCTAATCGCAGCTTTTCCCTTTGATACTCGCTTGCCCTGAGCTTGTCGAATGGGTGATACTTTTTCTTCTGTTGTTTTTTTACTTCTCGCCATCTTTCTTCTCCTCCTTTGTTTCTTTTTCCTTTGCCGCAGTTTCAACAGCTGGCTCCTCAGTTTTTGCGTCCTCTGTCTCAACCTTTACCTCTTCCGCTTCTCCCCCTGATACCTCTGATACATTTGATGCTTCTGATACTTTTTCTTTCTGCCCCTCGTCTTTATACACCGGCACAAATTTCTTATCTTCTCCGGTCTTTGTGATAAGAACAATGCTGTTTCGCCCACCCGGCACCAGTCCCTTTACATACACCTCATCACCGTTTATATCCAAAATAGTAAGATTCTTAACCGTTACCCGATCACTTCCCATTCGCCCCGCCATTCGCTTTCCTTTGTATACACGCCCCGGTGTCGTGGCCTGACCGATTGATCCCGGCGCACGCTCACGGTCTGATTGGCCATGGGTCCTGGGACCACCTTTAAAGTGGTATCGCTTCACGCCACCGGCAAATCCTTTTCCTTTTGAGACTCCGGTAACCTGGACAATATCTCCTGCCTTCAGAACATCCGAAGCTTTTACACTGGTTCCGGGCGTTGGCAATGCTCCCTCATCGGAGAGACGCACTTCACGAAAAAAGGCAGGTACCCGTACTAGTCCTGCCTTTGCAACATGACCTAAAAGCGCTTTTGTTGCGCGCTTTTGCTGGCCAATGCCAAGTTGTACCGCAATATAGCCGTTTTTATCCATGCCTTTCACCGCAACCACGACAGTACCCGACACGGAAATTTTAGTAGCCGGCATTCGTGTCCCGTCTATTAAAAAAACTTGCGATTGATCCTGTTTTTTACCAAGTATTGCATTCATAAATCAAAAAAGATAGCCTATGAGGCTACCTATCACACAAAAACCGGTTTTGCCTTACTTAGGCCAAATTATCTCATGCGTTCGTTTTTCTTAACAGTTATATTGGGCATCAAAGCTTTAGCCCCGATGAAAATCGGGATCACATTTTAATCTCAATATCCACTCCTGCCGGCAGCTCTAAATGCGTGAGACTATCAATTGTCTTGTCTGTGGGTGAAACGATATCAATCAATCGTTTATGTACTCTGATCTCGAAGTGATCTCTTGCGTCTTTATCGATAAACGGTGATTTGTTAACAACGTATACACTTCGATCAGTCGGAAGCGGTACCGGGCCGACAATTTTTGCGCCGGTTCTGATTGCCGTATCTAAAATCTGCTGCGCACATGCATCAATAACACGCGAGTCATAACTTTTCAAACGAACCCGTATTCTTCCTTTCGGCATAAAAAAACACCTCAACAGACTGTTAAAGAACTAATCCCGACTAGTCGGGATTATTTCAGAATTTTTGCTATAACACCAGCTCCGACCGTCTTTCCGCCTTCGCGGATAGCAAATCGAAGTCCTTCTTCAAGCGCAACAGGCACAATTAACGTGACAGTCATCTTGGTATTATCACCTGGCATAACCATCTCAACGCCACTTGGAAGCTCAACGTTGCCGGTCACATCAGTAGTTCTGATATAAAATTGTGGTCGATAACCCTTAAAGAACGGCGTATGCCGTCCGCCTTCTTCTTTTGTCAGAACATACACTTCTGCTTCAAATTGCGTATGGGGGGTGATTGAGCCTGGCTTGGCGATAACCTGACCACGCTCAACATCATCTTTCTCAATACCGCGAAGAAGAAGGCCGACATTATCTCCTGCCTGACCTTCATCAAGCTGCTTTTTGAACATCTCAACGCCGGTTACAACTGTTGATGTTGTTGTTTTAATACCTACAATTTCAACTGTTTCATTAACTTTGACAACGCCTCGCTCAATTCTACCGGTAACGACTGTTCCACGGCCTTTAATTGAGAAAACATCCTCAACCGGCATCAAGAATGGTTTATCGAGTGCACGCGTGGGTGTTGGAATATCATTGTCAACTGCGTCCATCAAGGCCATAATCTGTTTTTCTGCTTCGGCATCGCCTTCAAGCGCTTTTAATGCTGATCCTCGAATAATGGTGACTTTGTCTCCAGGATATTTATATTTTGTCAAAAGTTCGCGGACTTCCATTTCGACGAGGTCCAAAAGTTCTTGATCTTGCACCATATCAACCTTATTCAGGAAGACAACGATTGCCGGTACCCCGACTTGGTAGGCAAGGAGGATATGCTCTCGAGTTTGTGGCATTGGCCCATCAGGTGCAGAGACAACTAAAATAGCGCCGTCCATCTGAGCGGCACCGGTGATCATGTTTTTGATGTAATCTGCGTGTCCCGGAGCATCGATATGCGCATAGTGGCGCTTTTCTGTCTCGTATTCAAGGTGGGTAATATTAATAGTAACGCCCCGTGCTTTTTCTTCAGGGGCGTTGTCAATGTCTTCGTATTTTTTGGCTTGTGCCATTCCCTTTTTGGAAAGGGCTGTCGCGATTGCAGCAGAAAGTGTGGTCTTGCCGTGATCGACATGACCGATTGTTCCGATATTGACGTGTGGTTTGGTTCTTTGAAATTTTGTATCTGCCATAGTAAAAATTCCTTCGAGAAAAAATAATCTCATCTGCAAATGAGATTGAAATGTATGATACTACATTTTTTATTAGCCGTCAATACCCAAGATAAAATTATGTAAGAAAGAAATAAGAAGAGGGTAATAAAACAATTGTGGAGTTATTTTTTAAAAAGGGTACGAGAAGGGGTGGTTGAAAAAAGAAGCGAGGTGACGTAGAGAAAACCCGCATACCCGAAAAGTGTTACACCCTGAAGAATTGTGGTCAGATTCACTGCCTCACAATTGAGCATAAAAAACAGTATAGCACAGCTGTCAAAAAATAGAAAAAGTTACGGGTTATGAACTATTTAATAGAACGAATACGCCCAGGTGCTATATGAGTTAATACCTCGTGTCTTCGAGTATTCCTGCTTCTTCTTTACTGATACAGGGCCTTCAAACCATACGATATGTGGCTTATCATCCTTATCCGTATAAGCAATTTTTGTTTCCTCTGACGTTGAGTCTCTCGACACCGAACAGTCTTTATATTGACAATCAGTCAAAAAATCCGCCTGTATCTTACTGTAACTAGTCGATTTTCCTGTTCCTACAGTCTTCTGCTTTTCATCAACCGTCCAATCATAGCCGAATAAACCAAAAACAACCGTCAATTTTTCTGCCGGCACAAAACGCAAATAATCATCAACCATCCTCTTAAAATCATATCCATAGTTCTCCCGCCCATTAAGCGGGAAATTCGGCCCAGGATTACCGCGTGCTTTATGAAAGTCATACGCCATAATCATCACGCGATCAGTATTTTTCGCAATCGTCTTTACATCAAACGGCCGTATTCGAAAAAACGTATCACCATACAAAAGAACAGAGAAAGACAGATCGCTGCTTTTGGCTTGCTTATGCATTTCCGCAATAAAGTTATTTATCCGCGTTATTGTTGAGTCAAATGGTAATGCCGACAGCTCAAGATCAAGTACAACACCTGAAAAATCATTTTGTTTGGCAGTAGTGATTGTCTGGTTAATTACCTGCTGCGCAAGCTTTGTGTCCTTTAAAATAGCAAGGTTCGTCGTCGAATCAAGCATTCGAAGCGTCAGAAGCGAATCGGCTCCGTTTGCGACGCGGCTAAATTTGGAGAGATTTATATACCCCGCATCATTCGTACTTATCCCTTCTTTATCAGGCGTAATACCAAAGTATATAAGCTGGTCAATATTTTCCTCATCAATTGCTCGCTCCGGCAGTGTCCAATAAGGGACAAAAAGCGATGTTCGCTCTGTTGCGTTTTTTCGAACCGAGAGAGTAGGGGAGAGAGTAGGGGAGAGAGTTGAGTAAACAGGCTGAGCAATATCCTCCTTTACTTTATTCTTAACTGAGTTGAAAGCATAGGGGAGTAAAAAAAGAAGAGGGAGCAGTAAACCAATGAGAACTGCTATCTTTTTCACGCGTCACACTATTATACACCCGCTCGTCTACCCGAAGGTGAAGGCGTAGACTTCAGTGCCCGGGGTGAGGAATTCAAGCTTTAAAATATGATTCTCAGCCTCCCCTTTCAGATCTACTAACTCATAGAGCCTGTCAGAATCAATTGTTACTATGCCATTCACAACGTCTATGCCCGCTTGTTTGCTGCTTATCAATTCCCCATCAAGCGAAACGCGAACTTGTGCTTTTGCGTTATTTGCGCCAGGTCGCATTACCAAAAACGCTTTTTGTGCGTCAAAATGCTCAACAAGCACTGCCTTGCTGCCTGCCATAGAATATTGGTCCGCAATTGTCCATGTCCCACCAAGTGAGAATGTGTTCTGCTGTGGCGAATCAGTTATTGTATATGTATCTGTTCCGTTGCCAAGTCTGCTGCTTGGATAGAAAAATTCCATCCTTTTTGATCCCAAATATGTCTCGGGTGTATTGCGGGTCTTAGGTGTTTCATCGGGCATGTCGACCATATCCTCTGCCACTTGCTGTTGTCCTGCCTCTTTAAGTAGGAGTTGAATCGCTTTTTCCATTTTGTCATACTCGCCTTCGCCAAAATGGACGCGTCGAATAATTCCTTTCGCATCTATCAAATACTCAGCCGGCCAGTACTGATTGCTGTATGCATCCCACGTCTTATAATCATTATCCTGAGCGACAGGATAATGGATCTTAAACCGTTTGATCGCATCTTCAACATTTGCAGTACTCTTTTCAAATTCAAATTCCGGCGTATGCACACCCACAACGACAAATCCTTGATCCTTGTACTTGTCATACCAGCTCATAACAAAAGGGAGTGTTCGAATACAGTTAATGCAAGTATATGTCCAGAAATCAATCAATACAACTTTCCCCCGCAGTTCTTGCATAGTCAATGCTTGTTGTCTAGTCGGCAGGTTTAACCACTTCGAAATCCCTACAAACTCAGGCGCCATTGGTGTATTTTGCGCATTAAACAATGCCTGCTCCTCAGCGCCGCCAGCCAGGTTGAGCTGGTTTAAATCTATCCCGGATTGCTTGTTATCTTTTAATTTCTTAAGCTCCGCTTTTACTGTATCGTTTTTTTCAAACGAGGTAAGAAAATTTGAATAAGAGGGGAGAGCATCAAGTATTTTTGCCTGCAACACTTTATCGTAATTGGTAGCTATGGCAAGGGCAGTTAAAAGGAGAACTGCTCCAAAAATCTGCTGGATTCTCCCTGTATAAGGGGATAAAAATTTCGTTTCACTGACAAATTTTTGCCCACCATAGGAGAAGAGGAAAAGAGGAATACTTACGCCGATGAGATAAGCGATAGTGACGAGAATAACATCAAAACTGACCTTCGCTGTCGCCGAAAGTGTCGCTATTGCCGTGAGAATGGGCCCCGCGCACGGCGTCCAGACAACCCCAAGCGATAAACCAGTCACGAATCCACCGCCAAATCCGCTTCGCTTCGCATTTCCCCCTCCTAATCCCCCTGCAAGTCGGCTGACGAATCCTTCAAAAATGCGAGAAAGAAAAGGAACAACCATCATAAGCCCCAAAGCCACTAAAATAACAATCGCTAACCATCTCAGGATTTCAGGATTAAATCCAAACAAACGCACGAGGTAGGAGATGCTCAGGTTATATGCACCAAAACTGAGGACGATACCAAGCGTTATACCAAGCGACTTAGCCCTTCCTCCACCGACTGAGGTAGATAAAACAATCGGCAACAGAGGCCAGATACAAGGAGCCAGAATCGTGACGAAACCGGCTAAGAATGCGAAAAGTAGCAAAATTTCCATAGATTAAAATTCGAAATCCGAATATCGTCCTTCGATATACTCAGGACGATCCTGAGCTTGTCGAATGGATCGAAATTCGAAACCCTTCGACTTCGCTCAGGGTAAACTAAGTCGAGAACTAACAATGGAACAATTTAATAATGAAACAATTTTCTTCTCGACTCGCTAACGCTCGCTCGAAGAATAAAGACTACAAAACACCATTCACTGTCTTTACAAGGTCTTCCTTACTCCACTGCTCTGTCTCATTGTATACTGCCTTGCCGTTTATTAAAATAACTTTTGTGTGCTGATTGGGAACAGAGAACGCTTTCGCTAGTGCCTTTTCATCATCATCAGTATCTGAATCATTCCAGTTTACCCGAAAACCGACAATGTTTGGATTATTCAAACTCTCAAATCCTGCTGCAATATCAGGCGCTTCCGCTCGGCACACAGGACACCAGTTGGCATAGAAGTTAAGGACAACTACCTTCCCCTCAGATAGTGCTTTGTCATAATCTGCTTTGCTAAATTCTACATACGGCGTTTTGGATCCGGCAATGACCTTTCCGCTGTATCCTTTCATCATCTCTTTCTCATCCATAATGCTGCCATCTTCCCAGATTGACTGACCCTTAGTAAGCGTCACTGTCGTACCGTCAGGCTTAACCACAGTGCCATTTGTCATCACTTTTGTACCGTTCTTAAGGGTCGCGTCTTGAGTCATCACCGTGAATTTGCCGTTTTCCTCAACCTGCATCTTCCCATCTTTCATCACATACCCTTTGCCCATCGCCATATGCTCTTCCTCTTTGGTCATCGCAGATTTCTCTATATTTGTTGTCTTATTATTTTTATTACCTGCCAACCACACACCGCCAGCAACCAGCAAAACAATTACCACAGCTCCAATTACTAATGCTTTTGTGTTCATATGTTTTGTTCACCTCCCTTTGTCCTCCGAAGGGACGTACCGTATGGTACATCCCGAAGCCTTGTGCGAAGGAGGATTTAGTATTTTTTCTGTCCGTATAAAAGGCCAGTTATCTTCCCAAGAATCATGACAATTAAGGCAACAACAAGCCACGTATCGACATTGTGCGCAAAAGCTTGCATGATAATACCGACAACTAAAACAGCCGCACCAGCGAGAAACCCAAATCTGGAAGCAAGCATTTTATGTAAGTTCTCACGCTCGTCTTTTACTTTCTCCCGCCAAATAAGGATTGTAAAGATCCCAAAAACGACAATAAGTCCCAAAACAATCATCATTAAGAATGGGGGAGACATGAAGAGCCCAAAAGGTTCTAAAAAAAGAAGGAGCAGAATAATCAAGAAAATAGAAAAAATCGCCTCTGTCTTCATACTATTTGGAAGATTTCTTCAACGGACTTTTTAAAATATTTTGCAATTTTCATTGCCAAGAGCACTGATGGTGTGTAATTTCCTTTTTCAATGGCAATAATTGTTTGTCGTGCCACGCCAACTGCTTTTGCCAAGTCTTCCTGGGTGATGTCTTTTTCTATACGGAGTTTGTAGACGTAATTTTTTACTTGCTCTGCCATACATATACAAGTACTGTAGGCAATTATACCATAAATGTCAAGTCGACTTTACATTTGAAAGAAATAAATATTATGCTACGCGGCCGGTGAAGGTGGATTTGGCGAGCATTCCTTCGACAATATTTCGCGGCACTGCATCGTAATGCGAAGGCTCCATGTAGTATGACGCTCTTCCCTGTGACATCGAGCGAAGTTGTGTAGCGTATCCTGAAAGTTCTGCAAGCGGAACCATTGCCAAAATGATTGTCGCATTTCCCCGCTCTTCTGTTCCTAAAATTTGTGCCCTTTTGGCTGAGAGGTCACCTATGATATCCCCCATAAATTCAGACGGCGTTGTTACCTCAACTTTCATGATCGGCTCCAAAAGTCCCATCTGTGTTTTTCTGGCAGCAGCCTGCAATGCTTGAGAGGCTGCGATCTTAAAGGCGACTTCTGAAGAGTCTACCTCGTGATAGGATCCGTCGTAACAGGTAACTTTGACATCAATAATCGGATAACCAAGCAATACTCCATTCTCAAGTGTCTCCCACACACCTTTTTCAACTGCCCTGACAAATTCTGCAGGGATTGCGCCTCCTTTGATTGCATTCACAAATTCATTCCCCTCGCCTCGCGTTTTCGGCTCTACCCTAAGGAAGCAGTGTCCGTACTGACCTCGTCCTCCTGATTGGCGAATATACTTTCCTTCACCCTCTGATGGAGCTTCAAATGTCTCTTTGTATGCAACCTGCGGCGCACCGACATTGGCAAGAACATTAAACTCCCGCTTCATCCGATCGACCATAACCTCAAGCTGTAACTCACCAATACCTGAGATAATAGTCTGTCCTGTCTCATGATTTGCCTTAACCCGAAATGTCGGGTCTTCTTCCATGAGGCGTTTTAACGCATAGCCTAATTTTTCCTGATCTGATTTTGTCTTTGGTTCAATAGCTAGAGAAATAACCGGCTCGGGAAAGGAAATCTTTTCAAGGACAATTGGTTTTGACTCATCACAAAGTGTATCACCAGTAACTGTATCTTTTAATCCAACGATTGCGACGATTTCTCCGGCATACGCTTCTTTAATTTCTTCTCTGTTGTTTGCATGCATCAGAAGGAGGCGGCCTACCCGCTCCTTGACATTTTTGCTGCTGTTGTAAATATAGGTTCCTGAATTAATAATGCCTGAGTACACACGAAAATACGTTAATTTTCCTACATGCGGATCATTCTGGATCTTAAATGCCAACCCTGAATACGCCTCTTCTGGAACAAGCTTTCTCACTTCCTCCTCACCGGTTTTGGGATTGATGCCTTTTACTTCCTTCAGATCAACAGGGGAGGGGAGATAGTCAACCACAGCATCGAGGAGTGGCTGTACGCCTTTATTGCGTAAGCTAGTCCCAGCATAAATAGGAACCAATTTGTACGCAATAACCGCTGCGCGAAGTGCTTTTTTCAAGTCTTCAACAGCGATCTCCTCGCCTGCTAAATATTTTTCCAGGAGCGCATCATCTGTCTCTGCGATCTTCTCGATGAGTTTATGTCTATACTTCTCAACGCTGTCCTTCATCTCGGCCGGAATCTCGTCAGTTACCTCAAATTTCGCACCCAGCTCATCTGAACCCCAAATAATAGCCTTTCGCGTCAGTAAATCAATATTCCCTTTATACGAGTGCTCACTCCCGATCGGCAAAACCATAATTGCAGGATTTGCGCCCAAGCGATCCTCAATGCTTTTCACCGTTGCCAGAAAGTCAGCACCAAGCTTATCCATTTTATTGATAAAGCAGATACGCGGCACTTTGTATTTATCCGCTTGCCTCCAGACTGTTTCAGATTGTGACTGCACGCCCTCTTCTGCGTCAAGCACGGTAATGCCTCCATCCAGGACACGAAGTGACCGTTCTACTTCTGCGGTGAAGTCAACGTGGCCTGGGGTATCAATGATATTGATTCTGTAATCTTTCCAAAATGTCGTTGTGGCCGCGGATACAATGGTAATACCACGCTCTTTTTCCTGCTCCATCCAGTCCATTTGGGTTGTTCCCGCATCAATATCGCCTATTTTGTAGGTTTTTCCTGTGTAATACAGAATGCGCTCGGTTGTCGTCGTTTTTCCCGCGTCAATATGGGCAATAATGCCGATATTGCGGATTTTATCGAGAGGAACTTGTCGTGATTTGGTGTCTGCCATAATTGTTTAAAAAAACTCCGTCTTTCGGAGTGAAAATCAGTATAGCACATTTCCCGCACGGTTTCTATATAGAAAACGAGCTCGTAAACTTAAAGTTCATGCTTTTTCTTCTGCGACATAGGATATCAAGAATTACTTTCCTCCATAGAGATTTTCATGTGTCCCAAGCATATGAAAGATAATAATTTTTTGCTTCCCTGTATGTTTTTCTTTAAATACTGCCCGCCAATCGTCTGTCACGTCAATACTTCTATATCCTGCAAGTTTTTCTCTCAATTGGTGGTTTCTAAGCGATGAATGATTGGAGTCTTCGAGAAACATCTCAAGAGTTTGTGCAAAAGCTGTTTTAATTTTTTTGTCTGCTTTTGAATATTGTTCTCTAAATCTCGTCCCGTACTTTATCTCCGTTTGCATAGGAAGCGTTTGGGTCATCTAGCCAGGCTATTGCATCTTTTGCATTCGTAAAAGTGGGTGACACTTTCCCAGCTTTTACATCCTCCTCTGATTTTCTCAGTGATTCAATCATATATTCATTTGGTTCCTCCATTTCAGCACTAAAGGTGATAGTTCTTGTCCTGCTGAATTGTTTTAAGAACCCCTTGATGATGACGCTTAAGGGCATACCAAGCGCCTCAGCTGCCTCCTGCGCTTGTTTTTTCTCTTCCGGTTTTACTTTGATGTTTATGATTGCTGTATCCATAGTAATACCTAGTATATACCACGTATATCTATCATTGTCAAGGTTTTGTAGGGAATAAGTGTACTGCCATAGGAACTCTCGGTTGTCGCTGTTTTGGGAAATCTCAGTTGACGTAAATATATTCGAACGAAAACTGAAATTTTATGAATTACTATTTCAGAGACAGTTAAATTATCCTTATAAGGCAGCTAAAACGCTTTAGAGCATGTTTTAATTGTCAAGCTGAATAGCTCTTTCATATAAGTCTAATTGCGACAGTTGAGACTTCTCATTTTGCGACAATTGAGATTTCCGTTCACACTAGAATCTCCCTACATGACCGAAGCCGCCAGACCGTTAGACCAGGACCAAGCAAGCCTTGCTGCCTCCTGGGATATGTCCGCTCTCTCATGGTCGCTGGATGTCGCGGCCGAGGCCCGCATCGACGTCGCCCACGGCGAGGGTGTCGCTTACCGCCTCGGCCCCGGGCCGGGGACGCTCCTCGAGCTCTTCCCCGCCACGGGAACGGTCCGACTCACCGGGCAAGACGTGCAGCTGACCCTGTTTCGCCAGGACCCGCCCCGGCTCGCGGACGAAGGCCTGGTCTTCGAGCTTGCCACCGAGCCCCGCCGGCGCTGGCTCTCCGTCTCCCCCACCACCGGCGAGGTCTTGCTCTTCTACGACCCATCGGTCGGAGAAGCCGTCTGCGCCCCGGAAACGGCCCAGGACGCGTCGGAACCAGCCGAACGCCCCAAACCTCTGCACTGTAAATTTGCAAAATTTTGTTTAAAAATTTAGCCTCAAAAAAAGTGAAAAATACTAATTTTTCAAAATTCTGAGGCTAAAAAAGTTCAACTTTTTTTGCAAATTTACAAGTTCCATGACGAGTTGCTCAAACGTTCCCATTCCTTGCGTCCTCTCACAACTCGTTCCGCGCCAGGGTGGCTGGCCGGGCAGCCAGAGCGCTGGCCGGGGCTTGCGGTCAGTTCGCGAAGCCGACCCGGACGAGGGAAGGAACCACAGGGGGCCCGAGCTGTCAAGAGGTATTGACGAATCCTGCAATCACTTGTTGCCAAAAACGCAACTAGATGTTGCAATTTCCGCAACCGGGTGGTAAGATCGACTTGGGTATGAGGGAGAGGGAAGGAGTAGGCGACATGCCGTTTCGGCACCAGCGATCAGATCCCCGGTCAGCGGCCACCGAGGCCGTGGTGGGGGTTGGTCTGGCCCCAGGTCTGAAACTCGCGCCGGAAGCGCAGGCGCTCTTCAACGGTGGGGTAAATTGGAGCCTGGCGGAACTTGATCGACTCGTCGACCTCAAAGCGAGGAAGGGCGATCAAACCGCCATCGACGTTTCGCCCTGCACTCACGACGACCACCTGGTTCCCGGCAATCCTGATACGCACGAAAGGCCAGGATAGCATTCTATGCACACCAGAGAACTGGAGGGAAACGGCAACGAGCCCATGAAGAGCGGGTATCGGCATGCTCCATCACGATGAGAGAGCGAGGAGACGGATCAGACATGTCCCTTCCAAACGACGACCCGTCGCCTGATCAGCCAATGATGGCGATACGGCTGAGGATTGTAAGTTTGCACGATTTTCTTTGCACGAATTAGCCTCACATGATCAAACGCTTTGCAAAGTTTGAGGCTGAGATATGCAAAATAGTTCGTGCAAACTTACAATTCTACACCCTGACCCCCTTTCGAGACACCATCTAAGACCGCTGAGCAGCGCCGGCGGGTGGACCTCAGCGCGCGTACCAGGCGTACCCCTTCTACCGCGCCCGGCGCGGGGGCAACGGCCGGCTGCCCGCCTCCGCGCATGGCTCGCGCGGAGCGAGCGCGGGCGCATGAAGGCGATCGACCTCTCTGATCAAGGCACGTAATTGGTCAACGGTTTCCAATAATCGCAGGCCATCGCTGAAGTTCTCGTCTCCGGCCATCACGTATTCCATCCCTTCTGGAACAGTGCTTTGGAGGTCGACCATATTCTCGTACTGCTCTCCAGCTCGTGCCAAAACCCGAACGTCAACACCGCTCATGGCCGCAGCATATCTGAATATAATCGAGTCCTCACCCGTCGATACGAGGATCGTCACTGGCCCCTTGGTCGCTTCTTGTTCATTCTCTAGTAGAGACAGGAGCCGGTTCTTTTCGGCGTTCATCTCTTCCTCACCTCCTTTCCGGGCAGGTCAGGCGATCGCGTCGGCAACGCACAGATCGTCCGAGTGTATTATACACTTTATGTCAACACGATCGCGGCGCGGCGGCAGGAGTTGCGGCCCCGGAGACGCGGCGGCGCTCCGTGCAGCCAGGCGGCAGCAAGGCGAGACCATGAGACTCCCTCCCCTTCCCCTCCTGGTGCCGACTGCGCCGACGGGACGGTGCGCCGGGTCGGCGAGCCGTTTGCGTGTAAGTTTGCACGAACTATTTTGCATATCTCAGCCTCAAACTTTGCAAAGCGTTTGATCATGTGAGGCTAATTCGTGCAAAGAAAATCGTGCAAACTTACAACTCTCGGCATCGAACTGGAACAGGAAAGGCCTGACGAATCGGTATCCGTCCATCCTGTCGCTCTCTCTGGGCTTCCAAGAGGCGAAACAACCAAAAGCTGACAAATCCGGGTCAAGTGCCGGAAGGATACTTGATCCCGTATATTGGCACTTCCCCCGCTGCGTTCCGTGATCCTCCCCTCGACCAGCGGCACGGCGGTAGTCGAGCAGCACAACGAGTTGGTCACCGGCCGAGTGATCCGTTCGGGAGGGGGCGGATCGGAACGAGAGCTGGCGACACACTTCATCTTCACCACAATTTGACAATTTACTCAATTTATGATATACGACATATGATATGGATATAGAAGCAAAATTTGTTTCAAATAGACTAGATTTCAAATCATTTCTCTATCATCACCATGAAGCTATTCCGAGAATCCCTGAACAACCTTCCGCTCACACCGCGCCGGAGGGTGGAGGTCGTGGCGAGGCGCGCTCCCCTCAGCCGGAGCGAGTAACTGATCCCGTGGCCAATCCGGATCGAGCTCGGCTGGAGGCGTTCCTGACCCCGGGGGTGGTAAGCGGTACTGTTGAGTGGGAAACGACAATGGGGAGCTATGAAATTGACTTTGATACTCGAGATGAACCCGGAAACCCATCAAAGTACTTTTATCCGAAAGATCAGATAGTTTTCGATAATAGTTTATATTCATCTCGCCATCAATCTGATTTATCACAACGTCAACTAGGTGAGTAATCCCGCGAGCACCGCGTGTTCCCACCCCGTCATTCGGTTAATCATCGGATCCCGATTAGCTCCGGGCTGGTCGTCTAGCACCTGTTTGTGGACGAACTAGCCATTACCCGGCGCAGAAGGGGTCTTGGTTCCCGTAACGGCCCTTCTCGCTATCATCTTCCCTAAATTCACGCTTATTCGTCAATGTTTGCGGTTCCAAGTAAGTGTAAGTTTGCACGATTTTCTTTGCACGAATTAGCCTCACATGATCAAACGCTTTGCAAAGTTTGAGGCTGAGATATGCAAAATAGTTCGTGCAAACTTACACAACGCTAAGGAACAGAACTATCTGCTCTACCTGGCGGGCCGGCTCCCGCCGCCGCTCTCAAGACTCCAGTTAACCATGGATGAACTGGGGTATGTCTTCGATATGGTTGGCATTCTCATAGATAATTTGCGTTTAAGGTATAAATCTAAAGATATTTAACGAAACTACAATCAATGAAAAGATTGACAAATTAGTCAACACTGTGCTACCCTCCACGAGGGGTCGGCGTCATTGACCTGCTGACCAAGCCGTTCCTAATCCAACCGTGTCACGTCAAGGGGGCACCCGCCTGACCAGACCTGGAGGAGACAGGATGGAGCCACAGCAGGAAGGACAGACGACCACCAGCACGATGAGGCAACCAGAGACCAGCCCGGACGGCTCCGTTGCCGGTTCGGACCTTACCCGCTTATCCAAACGGCTCAATACTCGCCGCCGTACGGCGGCGAAGGAGCAGATCGAGGGCGTGTTCACGCAGTATCTGCAGGAGGTGCAGGCGCTGGGCATCGTCTCTGAGATCCTGGTCGGGTCCAAAGCCCACGCGCCAGGCGCTTACCTCTGGAACGTGTTCGCCGAAGACTTCCGCGTGGAGCAGTGGGCCCGTCCCTCGTTTGCCGAGCTCAACCGGCTCACCTACCGTCTCGAGCAGGACTTACCCAAGGGCCTCTCGCTTCGCATCGCCCACGTGAACCCTTGCGACCTCGCCCAGGTCCGAGAGCGCTGTGACCAACAGCAGATCGAGACCGAGCTCATCCCCCTGCGCTGATGATGGACGCCCTCGTTGTAAGTTTGCACGATTTTCTTTGCACGAATTAGCCTCACATGATCAAACGCTTTGCAAAGTTTGAGGCTGAGATATGCAAAATAGTTCGTGCAAACTTACACAGTCATTGCTCATTATTTTCTCAGATGCTTCCAAGGCCTTGCGTTCTATCTCGTCATCATCTTCGTCGTCATCATCACCGGCAAATTCTTCGAACGAGAGATCCATCTTCATGTTGTCGGTTTCCCAAGATCTTCCGCTGAAGCTGCGAAGTGCGCGTGGGGTATCGGAATAGGAAGAGGCCATCTCCGTCATGATCAGAGAAAGCCTCCACGTCATTTGTTCATAGTATCGAGCCGGAGAAAATTCCATGAGGTTCGAGTAGGCGAGACGATGTCCAAACATCTTTCGTATGTCGTACTCCATCGTTCTTGTTTCTACCCACTCCAAAATCTGATCGTTGGTCAGAGAGTGATTGTTGGTCACAAATTCGACCAGATCGTCACATCGGTCCTTGCTCGCCATGGTGTAAGTTTGCAACGAAATTTTACACCTAAAGTTGCAAGAATTTTACTGTCTTAGCCTCAAAAGTGTAAAATTCCTGCAAATAAAACAGTAAAATAATCGTGCAAATTTACACTTACACGAGCCAGACGAAGCAGAATGGGGAAAAGGTTTTAAAACAAGGAGGAAAAACTACAGTATCTTGCACCTGACACGATCGATACCATTCAAGAGACTATCGAAGCCGGTAAAGAACCGAGAAAGACAACTGAGGTACCAGTATACCAATTTCCTTCTTAGACTACCTCATCTATCACCTATTTTATTGCCTCTCTTTTTTTGACAAAAAGTCCCAAACCTCATAGACTGGACTTAGGCCTATCAATTCACATAGGTCTTTATTGCTATGGCAACACACAATGCAATCAATCTCGTACGGGGACAAGACAAAAGATTTTTTGACAAACTTATCGGTTGGGCATTCACCGTCGGACGGGTACTTGTCATCTTCACCGAGTCAATCGCCCTGATGGCATTTCTCTATCGCTTCTCATTAGATTACCGGCTCATTGATCTTCGCGATGAAATAAAAGACAGGCAAACAATCGTCTCGCTCCTCAAAGAAAGTGAAGCCACGTATCGCAACCTGCAAGCTCGTCTTGCCTACGCTTCACAAATAGAAAAGCAAAAAGAGCAAACGCCAAAAACCCTTGCCGATCTTGTAAAAATGGCAACCGGCAAACTCGTCTTCAATAGTCTGACAGTGAACCAAAATACCATCCAGATAGATGCCAACGCGCCATCAGTAAGTAGTCTGAGTAGCTTTATCAACCAACTTAAAAAATATCCGACTGTTAAGACAGTCAGTATCGACAGAATTGAAAATAAAGGCTCAATCGCAACGATTAACATTTCAATCACGGCAACATTGGAAAATGCCGACACTGCCAAATGAAATTTACTACAAACCGATTACAAACAATTGCCAAAAAGCGCTACCTGGAATATATCAAATTGTTTCCCGCCGCAGCGCAAACGCGTATCAAAGAGTATACAACGCTTATTCTCACCTTTGGCGCCATGACACTTTTTGGCATCTTTGCCATAAACCCAACAATAACAACAGTCATAGAACTGCGGAAAAAATTGGATGACGCCAAATTCGTCAACCAAAAACTAGCGCAAAAAATCGCCAACCTCACAACGCTTGAGGAAAAATACAGCAACCTGGATGATGACCTGACTGTTATCGAAAACGCCATTCCCAGGCAACCGGAAGTACCGCTTCTTTTCGGACAAATTCAGGCAATTGCAAAAAAGTCTGGGGTCACAATTGCCTCCCTACAAAGCCTGCAGGTTGAGCAAGCAACGCAGAAAAAACCACCTCCCAAAGACGCATCATTTACATTCGTCACTGAAATACAG
This sequence comes from uncultured Gammaproteobacteria bacterium, assembly GCA_964613075.1. Lineage (GTDB taxonomy): Bacteria > Patescibacteriota > Microgenomatia > Levybacterales > UBA12049 > CAYWEP01. The sequence goes on from CAZTFV010000001.1 coordinate 51,575, forward strand.
GGAAACTATCAACAAATAAGTAGCTTTCTTAACTTCTTAAGTGACTTTGAACGAAGCATCATACTTGACTCTGTCTCAATCACAAGAAGCAAAGACCAGGTAAATCAGCTTGTTCTATCAATCAGAGCCAGAGCGCCATTTCGGCAATAACGCATATGAAACAGAAAGATTTACTGTATCTGGTTATTTCTATATTCGTCCTTACTGTTCTATGGATCGGGTTTAATATTTATGATACTGCTGCAACAACGACCGTCAGCGAAGTACTACAAGTACAAATCATCCCGATCTCGCCTGATTTTGATCCTGCAACCATCAGAGATCTGAAAAAGCGGGAAAAAGTCACACCTGTCTATACGACAACGGCAAGAGAGGTAAGTCCAACACCGACAGTGCCAGTCGCGTCGAACGCAGCAGTACCGGCAACACAAAGTACACAGCAAGTAACGCCAACACCATGAAGTACGAAAGAAACAATAATAAAATCTGGGACAGGCGCATTCCAACGTTGCTGGGTCTTCTCCTTTTGCTATTCGGCACTGTTGTCTCAGCCAGTATCTTGCAGAATAACACCAACCTCTTCGGAAAAGCGGCAACAGGGAAAGAGCCGCAAAATATTCGGATAACCAATATCAGCGATACGTCATTTACAGTTACCTACACAACAACTGATTCTGTACCGGGCACTATCTCCTACGGACAAGCTGAGAGCGAAGAAAAGATCGGGCTTGATGACAGGGATCAGGATACTGGTACGCCGAAGGGGTATGAAACTCACCACATTACCATAAAAGGGTTAAATCCAGAAACACCGTATGAATTCACTATCGTTTCATCAGACACCATCTATCAAAAAAGTAATCAGCCCTTTTCAGTCACAACCGCGCCAGCGCTTGATGAGGGACCATCCGATGAGAAGTCGCTGGCAGGAAAAGTATTACTACCAGACGGCAATCCCGGATCGGAAATTCTCGTTTATGCCTCAACCGACGATGGGCAAATCCTCTCAACCGCAACAAAGCAGGATGGCTCTTATACTCTGTCCATACATACAATGCGCACGAAAGATCTCACTGCGTATGTAGAGTTTACCGACAAAACTATCATCAATTTGCTCTACCGATCATCCCTTGCAGCATCCGAGGTAGAAACCTTGGTTACGCAAATCAACCCTGTCCCGCAAATCACCCTCTCCAAAAATTATGATTTCACACAGGCAGAAACCCCAACCACAGATAACCAAACTGCTTCAGAATCTGCCCAAACAGAAAAATTCCCGCTTGATGCGACAGACCTCACAGAACAAACACAAAACAGGGAAGAAGTAAAAGAGAAAGAACCGGCAATTCTCACTCCCAAGCAAAATGAAGGGTTTTCCGACCAGCAACCGGAATTTACCGGTACAGCGCTTCCCAATGAGACAATAGAAATAACCATCCAGTCCGATCCGATCAAGACAGAGGTAATCGCCGATAAGAATGGTAACTGGAGCTTCCGTCCTGACAAGCCGCTTCCTCCTGGTCAACACACCATTACTATAGTTAGCAAAGATGCACTCGGCCTAACCAAACGTCTTACCCGTTCCTTTACCGTTTTCGCAGAGGGGAGTCAATTTACAGAGCCCTCGGTCTCGCCGACAAAAAAACCCTCTCCCACACCTACTACCAAAGCCTCACCCATCCCGACACTTATTCCTACTGTCTCTTCAACTATTACGCCAACACCGACACGTGCCGTCATAGTTACACCTGTTCCCTCCCGCACAATTACCCAAGCACCGGTTGTCTCAGCACGCCTGACGCCTGTCCCCAGTGTCCCACCAACGGGTAATGAATCACTTATTGTCTCAGGCATTGCTGCATTGGGTATGACAATAATCGGTCTCTTGCTCTTCTTCCTGACGCGGGGAGGAAAAGCGTTATGACCATAGGCATTATCGGTGCCGGGTTTACCGGCCTTGCGACGGCCTACCGTCTGTCAAAGAACGGTCACAAGGTTGTTGTTTTTGAAAAAGATTCATTGCCCGGCGGGTTAGCGGTCGGCTATAAACCTGCCCGCTATGCAAAGCAAAGCGTTGCAGGCGGGGAAAGGGGCTGGGAATGGACGCTTGAGAAGCATTATCACCACTGGTTTACAAACGACACTGCTATCCTCAATCTGGCAAATGAAATTAATCACGAAGTCATAATCAAACGACCAAAAACATCGGTGTATGTTGATTCGGGAATCTATCAGTTTGATTCGCCCAAAGAAGTGTTGCTTTTTCCCAAACTTTCACAGGCAGATCGCTTGCGCATGGCAGCTGTCGTTGGTCTTCTTCGCTACAATCCTTTGTGGAAGCCGCTTGAGAAAATAAACGCGAGTACATTTTTACCAAAAGCGATGGGGAAGAAGGCGTATGAAATGATTTGGAAACCCTTATTTGTCAATAAATTCGGAAGCTTTGCAGACGATGTCTCACTTGCTTGGTTTTGGGCGAGAATTACGAAAAGAACCCCCTCACTCGCGTATCCTAAAGGCGGTTTTTTGGATTTTGCCAACCACCTTGTTACTGCTATTGAACAAAAAGGGGGAAAGGTGTTATTTACTACAGAAGTTCTTACGCTTACTGATGATGAAAAAACAACGCTCATTATTAAAAATGAAAAAGGAAAGATTGGAAAACAGGTTTTTGATTTTGTTGTTTTTACCCTTCCGACATTTCTTTTTCTGAAAATGGCGCCCCAACTACCTGATGAATACAAGAAAACATATACGAGACTGAAAGGATTAGGCGCTACCAACCTTATCCTTCGACTAAAAAAACCTTTTTTCAACGATACTACCTACTGGCTGAGCGTCTGTGATAGCAAATCCCCTGTTATGGCAATTGTTGAACACACAAATTTTATGGATAAGAAGCATTACAACAATGAACACCTTGTCTATCTTGGAAACTACCTTTCACCCGATGATCCTCTGTTTCTCATGAATAAAGAAGAAAAACTCAAGCTCTTTGACCCCTTCCTCAAAAAGATTAACCCTGAATATAAGACACACCTTATTGACTACGAGCTTTTTAAAGCGCCATTTGCCCAGCCGATCATTCCAACCAATTACTCAAAAATGATCCCCCCAATGGAAACGCCCCTCAGACATACCTTTCTTGCCAATATTGAACAAGTGTATCCATGGGATAGGGGTACAAATTATGCGGTGGGACTGGGAGAAAAAGCTGCAAGACTGGTAGAAAATTGACCTAGGTAACTTATGCCACACAGCATAAACAAAAACCACAAATTCGTTCTACTCTCGTTAATAGCAATTGGAGTTTTTTTCAGGTTCTATAATCTCAACTGGGGCGTACCCTTCTACTTCCATCCTGACGAGCGAAATATCGCCTCATCTGTCTCCCAACTGCAATTTCCCGATCAAATGAACCCGCATTTTTTTGCCTACGGCTCACTCCCCATCTACACAATCTACTTCACTGGCCTCCTCACAAATATTTTCTCAAACTGCGTTCTAGAAACTGCTAACTGCTTGCCCCTCGAAGTCCCGCGAAGCGGGACGGAGTGGGGTAGCGTATCGCTTGAGCAAGCCATTGTTATTAGCAGGATATTCTCTGCAGTTTTTTCTCTCGCACTTATCCCGTTGTTATTTAGTATCGGAAAAAGATTAGGCAACACAATAATCGGATTGGCAAGCGCAACGCTTGCAACGCTGAGTGTCGGCTTAATACAATTTGCCCATTTCGGAACATTTGAAATGTGGCTTGCCTTTTTCAGCCTGCTCCTGTTTTTCTTGTGTTTAAAAATAAACGAAAATGCAAAGATAAAACTCGTTGTCTATGCTGGCGTGATAATCGGAGCATTAGTCTCAATAAAAGTCTCGAGTCTTACGCTTGTCCCTCTCCCATTCATTGCACTGCTTTTTCCAAACAAACAGCTACGAAAGTTTGTCTTTCTCGTGGCAATAGGTGCTGCAACCTACTTCCTTATCTCTCCGTTTGTTCTATTGGATCTTCCTGCGTTTCAGCATAGTATGAACTACGAATCATCAGTCGCCCTGGGAACATTGCCTGTTTTTTACACCGACGGCTTTTATAACACAACCCCAATACTCTACCAATTCATTCACGTTTATTCTTTTTTAATAAATCCCTTGCTAACCATTTTATTTGTCCCAGCATTTATGTATCTGCTCATAATCACTTATGGAGCCCTACGGCTAAAGCCGTGGTGCCTTAAATTACCCCCCTTCGCTCTGCTTTGCAGAGCTTCGGAGGGGTTATCCGCCTATATTTTTTCAAAAGGGCGACATCCACCGTAGCAGATTATCGCATTCATCCACGACTAAAGTCGTGGTTTTCTGCGAAGGCGGATAAGACAAAACGCCATTCTTACCTGTTACTTGTTACCTGTTACGTGTTACTATTTTTTTCCCAAGCATTTCTCTTCGTCAAATGGACCCGATACATCGTTCCGACGCTACCGTTTGTGTATTTGATTCTTGCCCTTAGTATTACAGACATACTACAACTGGTTACTAAAAAGCATCAGATATCGAGCCTTAAGTATATAGTATTTAGTTTTTTGATCACTATCTCGACTATTTTTGCACTTGCATACGTTATTACTGCATTTGTGCAAACCGATACGCGAATTGCCGCGTCTCTTTGGGCAAAGCAACATATTCCATCCCAAGCAAAAATCCTGAGTGAATCATATGATTTAGGTATTGTCCCGTTCAATGCAGACTTCCCCAATATTTCACTGTTTAATTTTTATGACCTGGACAGTCCAGGTTTGGAGGGAACATATCGGCAGCTTACAGAAGCGCTGAGAACAAATGAGTACATTATTCTTCCCAGTCAGAGAATCTATCAGATGCGTTTGAGCAATGCGGGAAAGTTCCCATCGGGAAATCGGTTTTACACAATGATTCTTTCCAACCAACTGGGTTTTACAAAAATATATGAAACACCGTGTGATATGTTTTGCAGAATAACCTATATGGATAATCCGATATTTTCATATGAGCAAACAGCAAACGTATTCGACAGACCGATCGTAATGATCTTCCGGAAAAATGAAAATTTCAAATAAAACAGTACTCTTTGCCATCATCATACTCGCCGCTATCCTACGACTGTTTAACCTCAACTGGGATCAAGGTTTTCACATGCACCCTGACGAGCGGGCAATCTTGCTATCCGTTGTGCAAATGAAGCTTCCCACCACAATATCGCAATTTCTGACACCCCAAAGCTCCTGGAATCCACATTTCTTCGCCTATGGCAGTTTGCCCTTCTACATACTACGTATTGCTGGAGATATTGCCGGATTTCTGCTGCATCCATCATTTGCCGCATATGACAGAATTAATCTCATCGGCAGGATACTATCAGCGTTATTTGACATCGGTACTATTGTATTGATTTTCTTACTCGGTAGAAAACTATTTTCCGAAACCATCGGGTTGCTGAGCAGCTTTTTCTATACCATAAGCGTTCTTGCCATTCAGCTCTCGCATTTTTACGCTGTTGATACGCTACTGACATTTCTTCTCACCGCTACATTGTTAATACTTGTTCATTTTTATGAAAAACCCACGGTAGCAAAGGCTATACTAATCGGGATCTTTTTTGCTGCCTCTCTTGCCACCAAAGTCAGTGCCACGGTTTTGCTTTCCGCAATCGGTATATCCCTCACTGTGGACTTTGCGTTAGTATTTCTCAAGCAACCGCATAAGATACATCATTGGTACCCGCATCTCCCGTCATTTGTCAAACATTTGATCGGATATGGATGTATTATTGCGGTAACAACTGTTATCGGCTTCGCCTTTTTTGAACCATATGCATTCATCGATCGACAAAGCTTCTGGCAGCAAACACTTGAGCAATCCCGGATGACAAAAAGTGCTTTTACATTCCCGTATACTTTGCAATACATCGGGAAAACGCCGTATCTGTATGAGCTAAAAAACATTTTTTTCTTCGGACTTGGACCCATCCTTGCAACTCTTTCCTTTATCGGTGCGATCTATTTTACGTACCTGGCAATAAAAAAAGAGGGGGAAAATCGTTGGGCGCAAGAAACAATTATCGCAACATTCTTCTTTACGTATTTTATCGTTGTAGGCAGTTTTGCCATCGGTTTCATGCGCTATCTGCTCCCCCTCTACCCGCTCCTCTGCCTCTTCGCCGCAGTCCTCGTTTATAAACTCTATACAAGAATACACTCTTATAAAAACCGCTTCGCCTTTTTTATTTTTTATATTTTATTTTCTATATTACTTATGGTCTGGCCTGCATCCTTCATGCGTATTTACACAAAACCAAATACACGCGTTACAGCTTCCTATTGGATTTATAACGCAATCCCACCAAATAGCATACTTGGTGTTGAGCACTGGGATGACCAATTACCTATCGGCGGCACAACACAGTATAAAATCGAAACCCTTGCGCTTTATGATCAAGACACGCCGGAAAAATGGCAAAAAATAAATGAGCAACTCGCAAGAACCGACTATCTTATTATCGCCTCAAATAGACTTTACACGCCGCTTCAGAAACTTACCGATTGCAGGGTACTCCCAATAGATAGATGCTATACAAAAACAGCGAACTACTATAAAGACTTATTCAGCGGAAGGTTAGGATATAAAAAAGTTGCCGAGTTCACGTCGTATCCGACATTAGAAATTAGAAATTGGAAATTGGAAATTCAAGACGTTGGAGCGGACGAATCTTTCACCGTCTACGACCATCCCAAAGTTATTATCTTCAAAAAACAACCCTTATGAGAACTATCATCCTTCTAATATTACTACTGCTTCTCGCTGGATTCCTGCGGTTTTACCACCTCGATACAATCCCTCCGGGTCTTCACGGTGATGAAGCAGAATGGGGACTGATAGAACAAAAAATTAACCGCGGTGAGTATGAAAGTTTTTTTTCACTGGGAAAGACAGGACAGTTTTTTGATTTTTCTGTTCTGAGTTATTTTGTGCAGGGGCTTTTTTTGCGGGTATTTGGCGATACGATCTTTGCTATCCGCTCCTCATCAGCATTTGCCGCAACACTCACTGTTATTGCATTTTATTTTCTAGCGTCGCGTTTTTTCAAACACCGACTGACTGTTGTCTTAACAACGCTTGCCCTAGCAACATCTCATTGGCACATAGCTTACAGTCGCCTTGCGATACTCAATATATGGACGCCACTTTTTCTCGTCGTACTGTTTGCACTATTTCTCAAAGCACTAGACACAAAAAAAACTATCTACTTTGTCCTTTCCGGTGTTGTGCTTGGTTTATCACTCTACTTTCATCACACTGTCAAAGCGATACCTATTATCCTTGGTCTGTTCAGTATCTTTTATTGTATAGAGCATCGAAAACAGCACGTAAAACGTCTTTTTGTTCATCTTTCGCTTGTCATCATCATCGCAGTTATTGTTTTTTCACCCCAAGCATGGTATTACATTACCCATCCTGACACATTTTCTCCAAGATTAAACGAAGTTTCTATTTTCAATCATCTCCCAACCTATTTCGACCGCTACGAAGTCTCAAGTATTCCTGAAGTATTGTTCTGGCAATTCATCAATACTATCAAGGTATTTCATTTCGGCGGAGATATCGGCTATCTGTTTTATGGCTATCAGGGAGGGCTACTCGCGCCGATTGTTGCTAGCCTTGCGCTTGTCGGATTGCTCATAGCATTTGCTACCTTTAAATCTGATCGGTCACAACTGCTTATTGTGTGGTTTTTCTCCATCATCATTTTCGGCGGCGTTCTTACTGTCGATCCTCCCTCAAGCCAGCGATTAGTCGGTGTAATTCCCGTTCTTTTCCTCTTTGCCGGCCTTACTATTGAACGCTTGCTCTCCTACAAGAAGGCAGTTTTCCTTCTTGCAGTTCTTTTTCTGATTAATGCCGTTTGGGATTACCACATTTATTTCAACAACTACATCCGTTCTCAAGCAGGCTGGGCGCAGCGGGAACCGGCAACGCAGATTGCGTACTATTTACAAGCCTTAGGGCCAGGGTGGAAAGTTTATATGTTGCGGGAAAATACCTGGCTGTATTTTAAACATGGAACTATACGGTTTATAAATCCACAGCTTGAAGGAATAGATGTAGAAGATTCAAGCACGGTGATACCACTTAAAGAAAGTGCTGAGAAAAATATTGTATTTATTATGCCACCTTTTTCGCCATCTCTTAAGAAGCTACAACGAGTATATCCCGACGGCAAAACGCTTCGTTTTTATAATCCCATCGGCAATACGCCATCGTTCGTAAGTTACGAAATATCGCGGAGATCCTTTTTAAAAAGTGTGCTACAATAAGCTTTTATGAGGGTATTTATAACCGGTGGTGCCGGTTTTTTAGGCGTTCACCTCTGTCGCAGGTTTTTAAAAAACGGTCATCAGGTAACTGTTTTTGATATCGCCGACTTGGATGCAAAAGACCTTATCGGTCGCGTAAAAATGATAAAGGCAGACATACGGGACAAAAAAGCAATCACGGATGCGATAAAAGGACATGAGTATGTCGTCCATGCTGCCGCAGCATTACCGATCCAACGCAGCAAAAAAGCAATCTTCAGCGTCAACATTGACGGAACAAGAAATGTCCTTGATGCGGCACTCAGGCATAAAGTAAAACGGCTCGTCTTTATCTCCACAACCGCAGTCTATGGTGTCCCCAAATATCTCCCCGAAAAAGAAGACAGCCCGATTGACCCCATCGGCTACTACGGTCAATCAAAAGTTGCAGCGGAAAACCTCTGCCGAGAGTATAATGCAAAAGGGTTGCAGACAAATATACTGCGTCCCAAATCCTTCCTAGGCCCTGAGCGCCTGGGTGTGTTTGAAATCTGGTTTGAAGCAATCTATCAGGGACACCGAGTCTTTATCCTCGGCAATGGAAAAAATAAATATCAGTTACTTGCAGTATCGGATGTGGCATCTGCTGTTGAAAAAGCTCTAACCAGTAAGATACATGGTGAAACCTTCAATATCGGAGCCAAAATATTCCAGACCTGGCGAAAAGATTTAGAATCAGTTATCAAACATGAAAAATCCTCAGCAAAAGTCACCGGCTTACCGGTACTGCCTGCACAGGTCACACTCATGCTTCTTGAATGGCTGAATCTCTCCCCACTCTCTGCCTGGCATTACAAAACAATGCCTGTCCCATCCTACGTCTCAATTGAGAAAGCAGAAAAGCTTCTGAAATGGCACCCAACACAGTCCAATCAAGAACTACTGCTCGAAAGTTATCTTTGGTATAAAGAAAATAGAAAGAAGGTGCTCAATAAAATCGGCAAAACCCACAGAGTAGGGTGGAACTTTAAGATACTAAATCTCATATCTCGACTGTAATACTTAATACTAAATACTTAATACTTTATACTCTCTTATGAACATCGCCTTTGATCTTGACAAAATATTTATCAACTACCCACCCTTCATTCCTGAAAGCCTGATCAATAGGTTATACAGGAAAAAAGTCAATGGCACACTCATCTATCGCATCCCCTCCAAGCCAGAACAGTTGATCCGTAAAGTATCCCATCTCCATTACTTCCGCCCCCCTATCAGAAAAAATATCGATATACTCAAATCCCTGCAGAAAAAAAACAATAAATTTTTTCTTATCTCAAGCAGATATAAATTCCTGGAAAAACTTACGGATAGCATAGTAAAGCGAAACGGGCTACAGAGCATATTTGACGGCATGTTCTTTAATTTCAAAGACAAACAACCGCATGTCTTCAAAGACGAAATAATTAAAAAGCTAAACATTGATCGCTATGTTGATGATGATCTCTACCTTTTAAAATTTGTTGCACAAAGCAATCCAAAAACCGTATTTTACTGGCTCAACAAAACTATTCATAAACCGCTAGCGAGGAATCTCTTCGCAATCACCAACATTTCTGAGATAATGAAATAATTCCAGACCATGAACGTAAGCGATATTGCCTATATTCTTCAATGGTGGTTGTTTCTCTTAGGTATAGGGTTAATTTTTCTGCCTGTCACGACAAAAATATTCCCGTTGTTCTTTGACAAGGGATATAGTCTTGCCAAAATATTTGGCACAGCCGTTATAGCTTATCTTGTGTTCATTCTGGGACTGAGCCATATCTTGCCATTAAGCAGATTAACGGTGTTACTCGTACTCTTCGCTCTGCTGGGGTTGTATTTTTTAAAAAGTTTTATACATCCTAAAAAGACTACAGAAAGCACGAATACTTTTATTGAGACAATAAAGAGAGCCTGGCCGATCTTTTTTTTCGAAGAACTCCTTTTTCTAGCCGGATTATTTTTTTGGGCACACATCCGCTCATTTTCACCCGACATCCACGGACTTGAGAAATTCATGGATTACGGATTTATTAACTCAATGCTCCGCGCTGAGTATTTTCCGCCCAAAGATATGTGGCTAACACCCTATGCGATCAATTACTACTACTTCGGCCACCTGACAGCTGCCGTTCTTACCAAACTGACAAATATTCCCTCAAACATTTCCTACAACCTCATGCTGGCAACGGTTTTTTCGTTTTGTTTGACTGCCAGTTTTTCAATTGCTGCAACATTGGCATCGCGCCTTTTCTCCCTCCCGCCCAGACGTAATAATCTAAAAATAATTATCTCCGGTCTATTGACCGCCTTTCTCGTAACGCTCTCAGGTAATTTACATACTATCTACACGCTCTTCAAACCGTATGAAAATGAACACCCAGTTCCTCCTTGGCAACTCGCCTTCTCTCCATTTACTTTTCCCAACGGTTACTGGTACCCAAATGCCACGCGCTTCATCTACAACACAATCCATGAATTTCCTATCTATTCCTGGGTCGTGGCAGATCTGCATGGACATGTCTTTGATATACCGTATGTGCTACTCACGATTGCTGTACTCCTGTCTCTATTTCTAAAATTCCAAGCACCAAATAACAAATCACAAATAAATACTAATGAACGAAATTCCAAACGTTTTTTAATATTTAAATTTGATTTTTGGAGCTTATTTGGAAATTGGCATTTGGCCTCGCCCCGAGGCTCGGCCCGAGGGGAATTTGGTCACTTACTGCTAGTAAGTTTCTTACTAGCAGTCATGTATATGACCAATGCTTGGGATGGATTTATCTATTTCCTTCTTACCGGCCTGGTACTTTTTTCAGTAGCACTACTCCATCGAAATACAGAAAAGTCATTTTCCGGACTTCTGCAAGCCTTACTTGGGATAATACCCGCAATGCTTGTTGTCGGCGTCGCATTTATTCTTTTTTCACTTCCTTTCTCTTTCAATTTTAAGCCGTTTGTTTCAGGCATCGGCGTTCTCTGCGCGCCCAAATTCTTAACTTCCATGGAGAAAATAGGGCCGCTGCTTTTTGAAGCCAATCATTGTCAAAAATCACCTCTCTGGCAACTGCTTATCCTCTACGGCTTCTTCTATTTCTTCATAGCGTCATTTATGCTATTTATTCTCAGAACCACCAAGCTTCATCGAAGCGATCTGTTTGTCCTTATCCTTATCGTACTTGGAACGTTCCTCATTGTTATTCCGGAATTTTTATATGTAAAAGACATTTACCCTGCGCACTATCGAGCCAATACGATGTTCAAGCTCGTGTTCCAATCTTTCATCATGCTCAGCATTGCATCAGGATACATAATCATCCGATTAATATCAAATATTACATATCAATCCGCCAACTGGCGGACAAAAATATTTAATATTTCATCTGTATTTTTACTTTTTACTTTTTTATTTTTACTATTAGTGTTTATCTATCCTCGCCTAGCTATCTCTTCCTACTATGGCGATCTGAAAACCTACTACGGTCTTGACGGAACAAAATATCTCAAAACACTCTATCCGGAAGATTACGCTGCGATCAACTGGCTGAACCAAAACATACAGGGTCAACCGGTTATTCTGGAAGCGCAAGGGGACTCATACACTGATCATGCCCGCATCTCCAGCAACACCGGCCTTCCGACAGTCCTTGGCTGGACAGTGCATGAATGGTTGTGGCGCGGGAAGTATGATGGGGGAGTGGACGCACCTGCTCCAAGAATCGGTGAGATTCAAAAAATGTATGAAAGCGATAATCTTAGCGAAACCAAAAAGCTACTTGATAAATACGGCGTTGAATATGTCTACATCGGGGGGCTAGAACGACAAAAATATCCAAATATTAACGAAGAAAAATTCAACCAACTAGGAAAAGTTATCTACCAAACCGGCGATACAAAAATATACCTACTCAACTAATATTGTTACTGCGGGGCTGTTGGGGCAACGGCGCAATTTACCGTCCTTATCTCACAATCCACAAATTCCTGTATCTCAGTATAATTTCCATTCCCCGATCG
>CAZTFV010000002.1:0-54189 GCA_964613075.1 uncultured Gammaproteobacteria bacterium
CACTGGGAAAAGTATACGACGTAGCAGTTGATATACGAGCAACCTCAAAGACCTTGGGACAGTGGTTCGGAGTTGAATTAAGTGAAGAGAATAAAAAAATGCTCTATGTCCCTGTCGGTTTTGCGCATGGGTTTGAGACAGTTTCTGACATAGCGGACTTACAGTATAGACAAACTGATTATTATACTCCGGAAGCAGAAGGAGCTATCATGTGGAATGATCCGGATCTCAATATCCCCTGGCCGATACAAAATCCACTTCTTTCAGCCAAGGACCAGCACGGCATGAGCCTTGCGGAGTATAAGAGAAATCCTATTTTTTCTTGAAGCTCCCACGACCTAACGGTCGAGGATTCTCTTCATGCGCTTTGTCGGAGCTGAAATCCGCCGAAGCGGAAATTGGCTCTGCATCCCACGATCTTACGATCGGGGATTTCCGCGAAGGCGGATTAAAAAAGAATAAAAACGGTAAAGATACCAGTGTAACACCGCTTACTACAAGCCCCATATCAGCAAGCTGTTGTTTTTGGTACACTAGTCGGACCGAATATGTTCCTGATTTCGATAGCTGAAACGTCATGAGGGAATTATATGCATCTGGTTCAGATTGTTTATCCGCCTCAAGTATCCAATGCTTATTATTCGCTTGCGAAAAAACCAGCTTATCCCCAATATGCACATTCTCAAGTGTAATTTCGTATTGTGTAGGGTTAATCCTTCTATATAATTGTATTCTGCATTTCCCAATGCACCAAAAAAGATCTTTTTGTTCAGCCACTTTAAATACCGATAAACCTTGATATTTATACATTTCTTTAAGTGTTTTTTTACTGCTTAAAATGCTCTTCAACTCTTTGCTTTTTTTCTGGGTATACCCTTTCTCCTTAAGGGGGATCTCATGTTGCTCATCTACTGGTATGACAATATAACCAATAGAATTGGTCTCAAGAATATCTGTCAAACTATCTCTTTTTAAACTTTTTATTACTGCTGATGCACTTGAAGCTTTAAAAAACTCTTCAAATGATACTGCAGGATGCGTTGCAGAGGAATAACTATACCTACTTACTGTTGGAATCCATAGCACACGCGAGAATTGAGCATCCTGTATCAGTTCATCTTTCAACTCTATGTATTCATCAGGAACGACACGAGGAAATACTCCGGTCTGTGCATGCTGAAAAATAGGAAACAGCAGGTATCCCCAAAATAAGACAAATAGCCCAGACAGTAACACACCCCTTTTTTGTATCGTGAAAGGAATTAAATATGCATATGCTATTGCCACTAACACATACCATTTTGTCGGATCTCGAAATAAGGAAAACCCCGGAATGAAGTTATATAACCACAAATAAAAGCTACCAAACGGTTCATTTGTTCCTTTTGCTAAAAACGCTCCGAATAAACCCAAAAATGCAAAAAAAATAATTGTTCTATTGTTAAATTGTTCCATTGTTAAATTGTTTTTGATTTTGGTATTTGAATTTTGTATTTGTTTCGGATTTCGATATTCGGATTTCGGATTTTTATTGAAAAGTAAACTACTAAACGCCAAAAGAGGAAGTATGAGAAACTCAGGCCTCATAAAATATACCTTCCCAAATATATTTTCCGGCCAGTTAGGGTGGAGAAGTGAAATCGAATTTTCAAGTTCTGCAAAACTTAAAAAATCAACTGAAACATCTCCTTTGCCAGATTCAAAAGTATCCTGAAGAGAAAATACCGAAGGTAAAATCCAAAACGAGTGAAGAAGAAAAACCGTTACCGCGCATATGACAAGATGTAGAACACGGGAAGAAAAGAATTGAAGAAAACTTTTTCTTGAAACATGAATATAACTAAAAACCAAGAACAAAAAGCAAACGAATACAAAAGACATATATGCCAATCGCACATCAAGAAAAGCTTGCAAAGCGAGAAAGAATCCTGTTATCAATGATAACTTAATATTAAAACGATTATTTTGTAACAATTTGATAGATAGGCCAAGCACAAGAGGAGTTAGTGAATAAGCAAGCATTACCCCAACCTGTCCGCCATGGATGATCATGAGAATATATGTATTGGAAATATAAATGAGAAGCGAAATGAAGAAAGTGTACCAATTTTTACCAAAAAGAGTTCGAACAAAAAAATAAATAGATATCCCTGAAAATAATACAAACAAAGAATAATAAACGATCGTTATCCAGAACCAATCAAGTCCAAGACTATTATGTAAAAATCCAGCAGTTGAATAAATAAATGTTCTCAGCCAAAGAACACCTGAAATATCTTCTCCGAATCCATTCCCACGAGTAGAATCCCACACATATGGATAATAATAAAAATTCTGCAACTGTTCATTGAAAAAAAATGGTAAATCTTTGCTACTAAAAGAAATCATATATCCTGATGGTTATTTGTTAAGCCCTCTCTGTATTTTCAAAGAGATGTTCGTCGTTTTTTTAGTCTCCGAATTATAAGAGAAAGCAGTCACTGTTTGGGGGTCTATTTTATATTTTCTGAGATCTAGGGCCAAACGTCTGAAGTCACTATAATACCCAAACCCCGTACCATTTTTTTCTTTATATCCTTGATTTCCTAATTCCCAAAAGAAATTATCGTTTAAATAAGGAAGTGCTGATTCGTCACCTTTCTCAGTTCTCAGTACCAGAAGCATATATCCGATCCCCTGTTGAAAAGGCAAGGGATTGCCTTCCACGACAAAATCTCTATCACTTTCAATATAATAAATTTGCTTTTTACCTGATGGCATGTTAGTTGCGATAAATGCAAGAATAGGTTTTTGCACATCTGCTTTTTCTTTTTGGAAAGCAAGTTGCTTATGTATATACTTCACATGCCAAAATAAAAATAACACGAATATTAAAATGGGAATTATAACAGAGAGTTTATAAAGATTAGAATCCCATTTCTTTTTCACAATAGATACAACCGTGTCTATAAAAATGCCCATAAAAAGCGCAAACGGTATTACGAAGGTATAGTAATACCGTGATTCTAAATATCCTGATGTTTTCTTAATTACGATAAACGGCAAAAAACTAAAAAGATATAATCCTGAAAATATCCAAAATTGCAACTTGTTTTTTCTTTTTATAAGGACAAAGAAGATTAATGGTGTAAAAATAAGCAAGGTAGCAAGAACAGATAGTAATTCAACAACAACTTTTTCTGATACCTGTGTAGCATATCCCACTTGTTCAAAATAAGGAAATATAGCAAAGGTAAACTTTTGTGAAAAGGGATAGAATATTGCATCAGGAATAAGTAATTGTGACAGTGTCTCAACAGGATAAGAAATAGCCATCCACAGAAGTCTGTGGAAAATGTTTCCGTTAGAGCTTGAAACATAACCGGAGTAATCGGATCGTAGAAAAAATATATTGATAATTTTTAACGTAATATAAAGAGCCCCGCCTAACAAAAGGAGTAGAGCTGGCTTTAATGATCTGGACTTTTCTTTTTGATAACGTTTTAAGAGAAAATCCAAAAAAGGGAGAAAAATAAAAAGAAAAATTGCTGTCTCTTTAAAAGCTATTGAGATAAAAATACAAATTATTGACAAGAAATAAAAATATAACTTTTTCTTTTCTATAAACGCAAAATAACATATGATAGCTAACAAGATAGTTGTTGTTGAAGGAAGCGTACCAGTAGCTGTACCATACCAAATTATTGCCTGCTTTGAGGTATCATTTATTAAGAAAAAAAGGGAAGCAATAAAAGCAATAAATTCTTTCTTAAGAATCTTTTTAAACAGTGTAAAAACGAGCGATGTGTTGAGTGCATGGAAAAAAATTGAAAATAAAAATAAAGGAAATGTGTTCAATCCGAAATATCCAAATAAGCCCATATTGACTAACCGAGCAAAAATCCTTGATTCGAATAAGAATAATCCAATAAATGAAGTTTGAGTAATTAAATACCTCAGACCCTCTGACTTTATAAATCCAAGTGCATGCCATTCATCCTGCTGATATGCAGAAAAATATAAATCTTTATATATAAGAAGAGTGAGAAGGAAAAAAAGTAAGAAGGAAAAAAAGAATCGTCTCATCTTTTTCTGAGCTTCACAAGTATTGTAAGCGCATGCGATCTGTCTAGCTGTGCAAGTATATCGGATAGCATTCCCCCAAAAGGATAAAATCCTGATGGTTTTTCAGCATCAATCTTAAATCCATGATACGTAAATAATTTCAAGAGCGCTTTTCGCGCAGCAACGTTTATATGCTTATCCGTATTCCATTTCTTTCCTTTTTTTACTCCACTAGTCTGCTTGTGACAAAGGGGATGGAAACCAACCGGATAATAGTCTGAGATATGAGGACCGGTCGAGGGTTGTTGCCCTAACGTTAATGCGACAATATTGTGCCATGACGCTAAGTTTTCTGTACCAATAACTGCATACCCATCCCTTTTTAATATTCGATATATTTCTCTTAAAAAGATGTCTGTATCGTAAAGATGCTCAATTACTTCTATCCCTGTAACTACATCAAACATTTGATCTTTGAATGGAAAACATTTATTAAGATCTCCTCTTTTGACCTCTATCCCTTTCTTTTTAGCTTTTCTAACATACGAAGAATCTCTATCTATACCGTAAATGTTATTAGTAGCAATTTTATTTGCAACTTTTAATGTTAATTCTCCATCAGCAGGTCCGCAATCGAGATATACTGCACCAGGTTTCCGCTCAATAAGAGAAAGGAGATTGGTTTCTCTTTTCTTTCCCGCCTCTTGTCCAACATTATAAAGATAATTTAACAATAACTGCTTCATATTTTTCTTGCTACCACCATAATATCCGAGGCTGTCGTAGGAAAATAGCTAAAAATACTATCTACAAGGCCATAACCGAAATTAAGCAATATATTTGAAGTAGCAAATTCAACACTGTTTCCGTAGACACGCTCTAGCGTAAATCCATAATACTTGAGCATATCCTTCAAAGCATGGACATTATAAACTCGTACGTGTCCAACTGGTTGATTGCTGACAAATGTTCTAAGCCACCGCATGCCAAAATTTCTTTTCTTGACACTTACTTCCTGATAAAGAGGGTATATCCCGAGGAGAAAAATCAGACGGTTAAACCAAAACGAGAGATTGGGAGTTCCAATAATAAAAATTCCTCTTTTTTTGAGTATTCTTTTTATTTCCTCAATAAAAGTGTCAGTATTATACAAATGTTCTATGATTTCATTGGCAATGACCGCATCAAAAAATCCATCAGCAAAAGGGATATGCTTTTCAACATTTGCTACCTTACTTGGAATACCATTTCTTTGTGCCAGATGTACTCCCTTATGAGAAATATCTACTCCATAGAATTTTGATGGAATATGTTTCATTATTTCCACTCCGAGTCCGCCGTCTCCACATCCGACGTCAAGTATCACTGGTTGATTCTGTTTTTTTGAATTGAGAAAAGTATGGAGCGCTTTTATATATGCCTTGCTCCTCTTGGGATATATCTTTTCTCTTTCTTGAAGATCAACTTCTTTATATCTATCTGCTTGGTAATACTTATTTACGTCCATAGGCGTTAAAAATCTTAAATGTAATAAAGATTACCGCATACACAATAATAGTCAAAAAAGAAACAACCGGGTGCCAAAACCAGGCTCTATTTTTTGTTCTCTTATATTCTCTCATCGCTTCAATAAGCGGACCAATAATTGAAATATTATACAGCACAGCGGCTGCGAAATTCTGATTTGTCGCTTGATCTACCCAGGTTAATTGGCCGCGCGATTTCCTCTTCATAAATTTTCTTCCTATTTTTATTCTCTTTTTTATATAATCTGTCAGCGACGACACATAATGATGATAGACTCCTACATTTTTTGGCACAGCATACGATAAGTATCCGTTATTGACAAGTTTTGCAACAAAGTTTACTTCCTCAAATTTATCCCCGAATCCGGTCATTTTAATATACTTTTTCCGATAGAGAAAACCGTTTGCCCCAACAATTGGAGTCGACCCAAGTTTCATTTTATATATGATATAGTCCCCTTTATCAATTATTTTCATTTTCGGATGAAAACGACGCGCCAGAGGATCTGAAATTTTCAGCATAGCAAAATATTGATTAAGATACGAGTCCTTTTTCCTTACAAGCCATGGCGACTCAACTCCAAAAATCTCTCTTTCTTTCAAGAATGGTTTTACCATCTCTTTCAACCAATTTGTATGTACAATTTCATTATCTGCATCTATTAAAGCAACGATTTCACCCTTTGCATGCTCAATACCAATCGCTTTTCCGCTCTCAGCATCTTTTCTGGGATTATGAAGAACAACAGTATTAAATTTTTTTGCAATTTCAAGTGTTCTATCAGTGCTTCCCCCATCAATGATCAAGATTTCAAATTTGGATGGAGGGTAGTCTTGTTTAGCAATACTTCTTAGACAATTGTTAAGAAGTTTTCCTGCCTGAAAAGTCGGAATTACGACAGAAATAATGGGTTTTCTATTCCTCTTATGAACCTGAGATTTCATGATCCTTTTCTTGCCAAAATAGAGATATTTCCGCCTGCAAGGGTGAGCTCAATATTACCCATACGTGTCAGTTCCAAAACCCATAATCCTGTTATTTTAAGTATTTTTGCTATTCCGCTCATCCTCCACCAATACCAGAGTGGGTAGGTATTCTGTACTCCTGAAATATCTTTCGTCTCGAATCCATGTTTTTCAAATATTCTCGAAAGGGTTTTTTTGTTGAATAAATAAATATGCTCTATGTCAAAAATTGGGGATTTTTCTCCAAAGAATTTTACTGACAACCCATCTGTGTCGTGCACAACAATAAGCGCAACTCCCCCTGGTTTAAGAATTCTATGTATCTCCGAAATAGCGTCATTTGGGTCTAGCATATGATCGAGCGTATGAAAGCATGCAACAAAGTCAAATGTGTCTTTTTTAAATTGTCGCGGCTTGAAGATGTCCTGTATGATTGATTTCTTGATTTGTTTTGGGGCTTCTTGCACCATTTTGGGGCTTGGTTCAACGCCTGCTACGTTTCTTATCCCCTTCTTCCATAATGCCTGAAGGAAAAATCCATTTCCACAACCTATTTCAAGCACTTTTGGATTTCTGGGGAGAAATTTCTCTGCTTGCTCAAAAAGTCCCATATATGTTTTTACAAGATAGCGGATTTGATCATTGTAATTGCAAGCGCTTTCACGATAAAAGGAGGCAATTTTCTCTTGTGGAAGGACTGGTGAAGAAAAGATGAGCCCACACCGCTCACAGCGAACAATTTGATAATGAATATTATCTGGAAATCTTCTTGCTGAATATATGTCACTCTGCAGTTTTTCTCCCTTGAAAGTAGCTGGAAAGAGTTTCTTTACTTTTTTATTGTTTTTACAGATTGCACAAACTGTTCTAATCACAAAATTAATTCTTCTTGACTTGAAATATTTCTTATTCTAGCATAGTTTTCTCTTATTTCACACAAATGTATTTGATATAATGCAATAGCATTATTAATTTAGGGGGTAATTTTCTCATACACATCAAGCTCGCCTATATTTTCTTTAAATTTGTAATCATTAACCATCGTTTTAAGTAGATAGTATACTATTTTACCCTCCCTTGTTTTATCTTTATCGACAAATATATATTTATCTCCACGATTTACTACTGATCTTGCTAAGTTTTTTAGGTCACGCTCATCAGTATAATGTTGTAGATTATTGCTTTCTACATTATTGACCGAGTTTAATTCAATTAAGTACCAGGTATCAAAAATCGAAAGAATTGTTATTCCATAAGATTTAATATATTGACCATATTTATTATTTGAGTTACTTTTTAACTTGCTAACTGTTTTCTTACCAAGAATAGAGTTTAAGTGTACCCTTTCAGAAACATTTGCACTTCTAATTAATTCCGGTATGTGAAATAAATTTTCATATTTAATATTTTTAATCCCTGGCAAAAATAAAAAATAAGAAGGTAGCGCTAAAGCTAGTGAAATGATAATTCCGGTTATTATCTTGATTTTAATATCTGATAAACTTTTAGTATATTGGATAATAATTAGAATTATATAAAACAAAGATAGGCTAAAAGGGACAAAAACATGGTGCAAATTATTTAAGTGGCTTCTTCCCACAAAATAAGTAAACTGAAATATTCCGTAAAAGACTATAAAGGAGAAAACACGGTTTTCTGATAACTTATCTTTACCAAAATTAAATTTTCTCTGCGTAAATAATAAACATAAACTTACGGCATAAGTTAAAATGAAAAACCATGGCCAGGAAGAATTAGGAAAAATCATTAATCCATAACCATGTAAATAATATACTGAGTCAGAGATGTAATAACTCCAATTAGGATTAATGTTTAAAATAAAGATATAAAAACCATTGATTAATAAAAATACAACTCCCACAGAGACTGCTAATTTTAACAATGTTTTTTTAATAATACTAAACGTATTTTTTGCGTCTTCTTGCAAACTGTCAAAAATCTTGTAAGAAAAATACGCAAGCAAAACGTAAATGCCATTGTCAAAAATCCAAAATACGCTTACACTTATAAGAAGAAGTGTTATTGCTTCCCAAACTTTAGAGAATTTAGAATGGCTATTTTTAACTTCATTAATAATTGATAAACAAATAAGCATCCACATACCAAATCTTAGAGCATTTGTTTGCAAATAATATCCATGCCCTGCTGTAATGTGGTTAGCAAATATAATAAATATTAAAACAAAAAGCGCATAATATTTATTTTTGTACAAAAACTGTGCTATTGCTAAGAGCGCTGTAAAGCCTCCAATGATGGCAACAGAATTTAATATTGTTAGATTGGTTAAGTTTAATTTAACAAAGTAAAATGGTATCGACAAAAATATGATTGATAAAAAACCATATTGAGAAATACTGTTATACAAAAGATACTTTCCATGCAGAATATCATTTATTGGACCGGCATAATAAGCATAATCATAGAAGTTTAATTTTTCAAAATTTAAAGTTAATATAGCTATTGAAAGAAATGATAAAATATAAAATACTATTCCAGCCTTTTTTTCAAAACTCTTATTAAAGATTAAAAAAAAGTAAGAAAATATAAGTAAAAGAGATATAATTATAAACGTAGTTAATTTAAAGTTATTCTCTGGAAAAAATCCTGTTTCATTAAGTTCCCAAACAAATACAGGATTACGGTAACCCTCTATAACAAAAAAAACTAGGTAAGCAATTTGAATAACTAGTAAGAAGAAAAAAAATAGCTTATTAAGTTTTATCTTCGAGTTGTCGTTTAAAAAAGGGAGCGAGGAAAACCTCCGTTTAAAAGATAGCCAATAGAGGAGAGAAAATACAGTAAATATTATAAAAAATATAAAATAATAAGTTTGGACCTCGGATTCAGCGTATGAGGAAAACAAAGATAACATAGGATTATAAACTTTAAGTATTGTTAGAATAACAACTAGGCAGATTAATAGCAGAAATATAAAATAGAAGAAAACCTTGCGTTTTATTAACATTTTACCTTTTCAGAAATGCCTTAAAAGAGATTATATAACTGAAAATTATCTTTTTATTATGGGCATACAAATCATGATAAATAGTTTATAAGAATAAACAAATGATTTCAACTGTGTTTTATTCTTATAAAAAAAGAATTGCTATTTGCTATAATTACATGGAAAATAATGAGTCCCACAAAACATAACGATGTTTCACTCGCGAAATATGCCCATGAGATTAAAAAAGATATTCTTGAAATTTCCTATCATGCACATGTAGGACACATTGGCTCTGCTTTTTCCATCGCAGATATTCTTACAGTTCTTTATCACGAAGTTCTTCGTATCTCTCTTAAAACTCCGCAAGACCCAAAAAGGGATCGTTTTATTCTCAGCAAAGGCCATGCCGCCTCTGCCCTTTATGCAACCCTTGCATCAAGAGGGTTTTTTACGAAAAAGGCTATGCGGAGCTTTTGTCGGGATGGAGGACAATTTGGAGTACATCCTGTTATCGACCCAACTTCAGGAATAGAGTTTTCAACAGGCAGTCTTGGGCATGGACTCTCGGTTGGCGCCGGGCTTGCAATGGGCCTTGCAAGAAATCATTTTAAAAGTATTCCACGAGTTTTTGTTTTGTTGTCAGATGCTGAACTGAATGAGGGAAGTACGTGGGAAGCAGTAATGTTTGCATCACACCATAAACTTTCGAATCTTGTCGCTATAGTAGATGACAATAACTATCAGGCATTCGGAAAAGCATCAGATGTTCTTAATCTACAACCACTCCGTATGAAATGGGAAGCGTTTGGCTGGACTGCAAAGGTTTGCGATGGGCACTCTCTTTCTGACCTCTCAAATAATCTTTCAACAATTCCCTTTCGAAAAGGCAAGCCGAGTATACTTATCGCAAAAACAAGAACAGCAAAAGGAATTTCTTTTCTTGAAAACAAGCAAGAAGCTCATTATCTTCCTCTTGATGATGCAAAGTATAAAAAAGCGCTAAAAGACATTGAAAGGAATTTGAGGTGAGAGATGCATTTATACAAACACTCTTAAAAGAAGCAAAAAAAGATAGGAACATTATGCTCCTCACGGGAGACTTAGGGTTCAGTGTACTTGAAGAGTTTCGCGATACCCTCCCTCATCAATTTCTTAACGTAGGAGTCGCAGAACAAAATCTAATGGGAGTTGCTTGTGGCCTTGCACTTTCAGGTCATAAAGTTTTTGCATATACTATTGCAACTTTTGCAACAATGAGACCGTTTGAACAAATACGAACAGATATTGCTTCACATAATGTAAAAGTGGTGATTGTTGGAACAGGAGGAGGACTTTCTTACGGGCATGACTCAATAACCCATCATTCTGTGGAAGATATAGCGCTTATGAGAGGAATACCAAATATGACAGTTTTGTGTCCTGCCGACCCTATAGAAGCTCAATGGGCTACCCGTGAGGCTCTCAGGATTCCTCAACCTGTTTACCTTCGTCTAGGAAAAAAGGGGGAGCCTGCGCTGTATTCAAAAAATCCTGTTCTTAAAGTAGGAAAAGCAAGCATACTCAAGAAGGGACGAAAGGTGGCAATTCTTGCGACAGGAAATATAGTCGCAAATGCAATCGCCTCAGCAAAACTGCTTCAAGAAAACGGAATAAATCCCCTCGTTGCAAGCATCCATACGATAAAACCAATGGATAGAAAATTTATAGGTTTAGTTATGCAAAAATTTCCCCTTATTGTAACAATCGAAGAGCATAATACAACAGGAGGACTCGGAAGCACTATTGCGGAAATTATATCTGAAGAGGGTAAAAAAGTCCGACTTATTCGATTGGGAGTGCCCGATCGATTCTTATTTGAAATAGGTTCACAAAGCTACCTAAGAAATATTGTCGGTATTTCTCCGGAAAAGATAGCAAAGAGGATAGAAAAAGAGTTAAGAAAAACAGTATTGTATACTTAAAATATGGGGAACAAAAAAATATCTGCTATCATCGCTTGCTATAGAGACAGTCAAGCAATTCCCCTCATGTATGAACGTCTTGTAAGAGTGTTCAAAAAAATAGGCGTTGATTATGAAATTATCTTTGTAAATGACGGCAGTCCTGATAATTCAGAAGAAGTAATCCGGGAAATTGTTGAGAAAGATCCCCATGTAATCGGTATCAACCACTCCCGAAATTTTAGTTCCCAAATGGCATTTACGAGCGGAATGAATATCTCAACAGGAAATGCAGTGGTACTTCTTGATGGAGACTTACAAGATCCTCCTGAGCTGATTAAAAAACTATATCACAAGTGGCTTGAAGGATATGATGTCGTATACGGAATACGAACAAAAAGAGAAACATCATTATATATGGCCATTCTTTACAAACTCTTCTATCGTTTATTTCATAAACTGTCTTATATTCAAATTCCTCTAGATGCGGGCGATTTTTCTCTTATTGATAGAAAAGTCGTAGAAGTTCTTAAACAGTTTCCGGAAAGAGATAGATTTTTGCGAGGACTCAGAGCATGGGTTGGATTTCGACAAACAGGGATTCCATACGTGAGACCTGAGAGAATGTTTGGTAGAACAACAAACAATTTTCTCAAAAACCTCAACTGGGCTAGTAAAGGAATCTTCTCATTTTCCTATGTTCCTCTTCAATTCACATCGCTTGCTTCCTCTATCATATTTCTCATTGCGCTTGGGGGAATCATCTACCAACTTATTGCACGATTTATATTCAATAATGCTCCACAAGGCGTAACTATTATTCTGATCACTGTCCTCTTTCTTGGCGCGATTCAATTACTCGGGATAAGCGTTCTTGGTCAATATGTTGGGAAAATTTTTGAAGAAGTGAAACAAAGGCCTCAGTATGTGGTAAAAAGTATTGTTCGAAACGAACGCCCTAAAAGGAAAAAAAGAGATTATGTATCGGACTAAGTGGATTGTGTTGGTAGCCATTTTTTTTCTTTCTTATTTGTCTTTTGGCTCTATAATTCATTTTAATTTTGCCCAAGACGATTTTACTATTCTTTACTATGTCCAAAACAATACAATACTATTCTACCCATACTATGTGGCATCGCTTATATTTGTTCCTTTGTACAATGTTTTTAAGCTCAACGCATCATACTACTATACTCTGTCTCTCCTTTTATTCACAGGTGTCGGGCTGAGCCTCTACTATTTTTCTTTTGTCCTTTTCAAGGATAAAATAATTGCTTTTGCTGCAGTTGTTTTTTTTATATTCTCATTCGCGGGATCTGATGCATTATACACGATGAACGTTGGAATACTTAGGAGTATATTCTTAATTCTTGAGCTCTGGATACTTTCCTTTTACATAAAATATCTAACCACAAAAAGAAATATGCATTTCTACTTTGCTTTTTCTCTCTATGTACTCGCGCTTTTTCTTTTTCCGTATATAGCCTACATTTTGCTCTTGTTTATTTTATTGCTCTACGTTTTTATTGGGAAAAAACGACCTACGGCTCTTTTTGTAAAACAATTATTTCTATTAATTCTACCGTATCTATTTGTATACGGATTACTTCCATATCTCCCCTTCTTGCAAACTGCAGAACATCATCTTCCTCCTCTATTTGCACACCTAAAACTAGAGTCCATCGATAATGTAGTACAAACAATAAAGAATGTCATTATTCCAAGCACTTTTTCTTTCACTACCGGTACTGCATATCTTATCTCTTTGCTGATAATTCTCATTGTCCATAAAAACAGACTCATACTATTATCTCTTCTCTTTTTACTCATTCCAATTCTGGGATTCGTTTTAATCTTCGGAGAGAATTATGGAACATTTGACAGGTATTTATATGTAATTCGCCCTTTTTTTGCATTACTTCTGGCTGCGCTATTATTTTATAAATTTTCATCTCCTCAATTTTCATTCAGAAGACTTCTTATTATCATCTTCATTCTTCCCGTTTTTCTCTTTCACACAATCGAAAATGTAAAATATCAAAAAGAAATTGTCACTGACAGAAACTACTCGAAATATCTTTTTAACACCATTCTCGCCTCCCATCCAAACATCCAAGACTATACAATTTTTTTCTTCAATTCGTCTGACGTTCCGACAAGAAATCGTCTCTCACGGGCTACTGATGTTGGGGCACTTCCTCACAGTGGATCGTTTGCCGTTTATTATAAAAAGGATTATGAAAAAATAGGCGTTGTTTTTTACTGTAATACATATGCCTCATTATTGGAAACATGGAAAGCGAATTCACCCAAAACGATTTACTTTACATTACAAGGTGAGAAGCTAGCGGAAAAAAATCTTGGAGACATCGCATCAGATTGTCAAACTACTCAACAATAACACTACATCATCGTTTTATTTTTCATAAACGTATAAACAGCGCTGGCGATTTTTTCCGGTGTTATTCCATGATAATTGAGTAATGTATTATATTCTGCTGATAGTGGAGTAAATTGATTTTTCAACCCAAGGCGTAATACGTTAGGAAAAGGATTTATCCAGGAATCGTTTACTGTCTCAAGAACTGCCGTGCCAAATCCTCCGTTAATTCTATGTTCTTCAAGCGTGCAGAGAAAGGGGTACTTTCTCACAATCGAACGGATCAATGTCGTATCGAGAGGATTGATTGTTGAGAAAACATATAAAGAAGGAAAAATATTTTTCCTCTCTAATTGAGAAACTGCCTCCAGTGCATGGACGATTTGTGGACCCGTAATCAGAAGAGCTATTTCTTTCCCTTTCCTAATCCTCATCCCTTTTCCTAATACAAATTTTCTCTTTCTCAATGGAACAGTCATTTCTGGATTGCGTCCGATACGGAGATACACTGGCCCCCTATATCTTGCTATAACTTTTGTAGCAGCATATGTCTCGTCTTGGTCAAATGGCGCTACGATAACCATGTCAGGAAGCATTCTCATAAGCGCTATATCTTCCATAGAATGATGGGTAGGACCGGCTTTGGTGTAGGATAGTCCCCCACCTACTCCCACAATTTTTACATTCAACTTCTGCAGACTGACATCATTTCTGATCTGTTCAAATGGTCGCATCGTCATAAAGGTCGCTATCGAATAAATAAACGGGGTATAGCCGGTCGTTGAAAGACCGGCTGCAACTGTCACGAGATTTGCTTCCGCAACACCAATATTTAAGAATCTCTCCGGGAATGCATATTTAAATTCTTCAAGAATGTTAAATCCCAAATCGCCGGTAAGAAGCATTATTCTCTTATCTTTTTGAGCAACTTCACACAGCGCTTTTACAAATGCTTTCCTCATAACGCCTCAAGCTCCTTTTTTGCAGTCATATATTCTTCTCTTGTAAAGATCTTGTAATGTCCTATTAATTGGTCCTCAATACACGATACTCCTTTTCCTGATATCGTATGCGCTATCACAACTGTAGGTTTTTGTTTTTTTAATGGAATTTTGTCAAATACTCTCTTGAGTTTTCTGATGTTATGACCATCAACCTCAACAACTTCCCAGCCAAATGTCTTCCACTTATCAGCGAACGGTTCTAAAAGCGTTACATCATTTGTTGCGCCAAAACATTGCCATTTGTTATAGTCGATAATTACTGTAAGATTATCTAATTGTAATCGCGGAGCAAGAAACGCTGCCTCCCATACAGACCCCTCACCGCATTCTCCATCGCTTATAAGAACAAAAACATTTCCCCTTTCCCTCTGTAAACGCAGTCCATGTGATATGCCGATCCCAAATGCAAGTCCATGACCCAGTGACCCGCTCGTCATTTCAATACCCCTCTCATGCATCTCTGGATGTTCACATAACCCGTTGTTCTGTCCAAAAGAAAACAATTTTCTTGAGGACATGATGCCTTTCTTATATAACACTGCATACAGCGCTGCAGCAGCATGTCCTTTACTTAGGATAAATCTATCTCGAAAGTTACTATCTCTATTAGTAGCGGTGATATTAAGTTTCGTGAAATAGAGAACGCTTAAGATATCTGAAATGGAAAGGGCAGATCCAACATGACATGTTCTTGCTTTGTATGAGATTTCAAGCGTTAAAAGTCTCACTTGCTTTGCAAATGCTGTAAGCCCTTTGAGAGTGTACTTTTTATCCATGAGTTTTGTACCATTCTATTGTCTTGAGTAGTCCCGCGTTAAGAGTCGTGCTCGCTCTAAAACCAAGTTTGTTTCTTGTTTTGTAAGTACTTGCTTTCCAATGATACGTATCCCATGACCTTCCCGGGTAAACGTTGAGTTTAATAGGAACATGAACTCCTACGAGTGATCGTACCTTCTCCGCAAGTTCTTTAATCGTCGTTTGCTTACCTGTCCCAATATTGAATACTTCTCCTGCCGCAACCTTTCTCTGTAAAGCGTGTATAAATGCATCTACAACATCATCAACATATATAAAATCCCTGGCTTCTTTTCCCGTGGCAAGAAGAATTGGTTTTTTCTGTAAGGCTGTTTCAATTACTGAACGAACCAGTCTTCCTTTTTCCTCATATGGTCCATAAACACTAAACAGGCGAAAAATTATTAACGGATGCTTGGTTGTCTTTGCAAATGTTTGACAAAGATATGTTTGTGAGGCCTTCATCGCGCCATAATAACTGTTGGGTTCAAGATAATCGCTCTCGTTCATCGGTTTTTCTTTTTTTCCATATTCGGAAGAGCTCCCGGTAACAACCAGCTGGTGGTATGGAATGTCTTTCAGGCTTTCAAGAAGGTTGAGCGTCCCGTGAATATTCACATCCACCATCTTTCTCGGATCCTCTTGCGTATGATACGCACCATACGTTGCCAAATGGTAGACGCCGTAGGGTTTAATCCGCTTGAAAAGACTAGTGAGTTTTTTTTTGTCTTCCAATAATCCTTCGTGAACGGTAAGCTTGTTTAAAACACCAGAAAGCCGCCAAAGATTTCCATTTTTCCTTGTGATGATATGGATCCTGGCTTGCGATTTTAATAATCTTCGAGTTAGATTTGCACCGACAAACCCCCCCGCGCCTGTTATAACAATCGTTTTCTTCATCCTTTAGTTTTCTCTCCGCCCAATTTGATATGGATCTGGAATCTTTCTTCTAGTAATGTAATCATTTTTAGGGTCAAAAATCATTTCCCACGCCTCACCCTGGTTGAGATATTCACTTTCTTTCAGTCTTTCGTAATCATTGCTATCTAGGGCTTTATCTGCCTCATCGTATCCCGCAATAAGTGTTCGTATTGCATCACCATGACCAACTACAACAGCATGAAGCGAGCCATTCTCTTCTCTTTGGCTAACAATCCGCTCTATAGTATCCCTATATCTTTCTTGCAGATCACCTAAGCTTTCATTCCCGGCTGCGACGAGATTTGGAGTATAAACATTTCCTCCAGTCTCTGCAAAAAAGTCCTCCATTGTTTGATATTGCATAACGCTTGGCGCCCGAACGTCTCTGAGCTCTTTTTTCAAAACCACCGATATGTCATCCCTTACTGATCCAAGTTTTTTCAACTCGTCAACCAATCCATTCACGGATAAGTGTGCGCGGTAAAGATCGCTGGAATAGACCTCTCCTACTTTTATTCTCCGCCGAGTAATTGCTCTTGCAACCTGCCTCATTTGCTCATGACCTTCCGGCATAATACCAACCGGTGTCTCAGAAAACTCATCCAAATTATACGGCCTTCCGTTATTATCCGTTTTACCGTGACGAACGATATACACAATGGCTGGAGTAAACGAAACTATCCCCTCACGTACATCTTCAAAAGATATTCCAAGGCCTTTCAGCCAATCGTACGTTTGTTGCATTATCTCTCTTTGATATTGTTCTGCCTCACGCATATGCTCCAATCCATATTTTTCAGTGTCAAAGAACGCCTGATTTGGCTGTGGATAACGCCTTGTTTCCGTATCCATATATTTCATAAAATCCTCCATTGTGAACAAATCCCCATCAGGAGTACGTTTGCCAAGATTATCCGCAAAATTGAAGATTCGCTGCTCTGCTGACAAATCAGCAAAAGGTGTCCTTTTTTTCAGGATATCATCCACATCAACCATCCCTCTCCC
Source organism: uncultured Gammaproteobacteria bacterium (assembly GCA_964613075.1). Taxonomy (GTDB): domain Bacteria; phylum Patescibacteriota; class Microgenomatia; order Levybacterales; family UBA12049; genus CAYWEP01. The sequence goes on from CAZTFV010000002.1 coordinate 17,550, forward strand.
AATACGATCCGTTACGCCAAGACGCTTTAGTATACTTCTTGTAACGAGATCATTGGTATGATATGCGCTGGGTAGCGCTAATCGACCGATATCGTGAAAGAGTCCGCGGATTTCCGCTGCAACTGGGTCAGCATCCACTCCTTTTTCAGTCAATGCATTGCTTAATTCTCGAGCCAATGCTGCTGATGCATATACGTGTTCCCACCAGGACGGAAAAACATCGGGATGAGCAAAGTTTGCTGACTCTTTAAGGAACTGATACGCTGTTGCGACATCTTCAGCACCTAAGGACTGACTGGATAATAGGTTTGATTCGCGAAACAATGATTCTCCTGTTTCTATAATCCTATCCCTGCGATGCAGCATATCTTCTCTTTTTGCCAGCCTCATTTCCGTCTTTTCATTTACATTACTCATGCTACCTTACCAAATGATCCCACCACTGTCTATTTTTTTTGTACCATTTAACAGTTCTTTCTATACCGTCTTCTATTGACACTAAGTGCTTCCAGCCTAAAACTTTTATTGCTTTTTTGGAAATACCAACATTTCCCATCGTTCCGGGAAGAGAGGACTCTTCAATTCTAATAAGTTTTTTATTTTTATTGAGTGCATCAAGTATCAAAAATGCAACTTCCTTTGTACTCGTATTTTTTCCCGTCCCAATATTAAATATTTCTCCTTTTATCTTTCCCAGTGGTACATTTAGCGCGCGTTCAATAGCGCTTACATGATCGTCAACAAATAACCAATCTCTTGTTTGTCTCCCTCCATGGTGCAGTATAATCGGAAGATTCCTCATAAGCCTTGTAATAAAAAGCGGGATCATTTTTTCTATATATTGGTAAGGTCCATATGTATTAAATGGACGGAGAATAACAACCGGAAGCTGTTGCGTTAAGTAATATGAGTAAACAAGTCTGTCTGCGGCAAGCTTTGTGACAGCATACGGACTTACAGGTACTAAAGGATGTTCTTCATTCATTTCTACTCCTTCTTGCTGATTACCATATACCTCAGAGCTTGAAATATAAATAAAATGCTCAATACCACATTTGTAAGAGGCTTCAAGGAGACGTGACGTGCCGATGACATTACTTTTTATAAATTGTGTCGGTTTCTTAAGAGAACTTGCCACATGAGTATCTGCAGCTAAATGAATGACCGCTGAGGCCTCCTTCATTGCTTCATGAACTGCTTTCTTGCTGGCAACATCACCTTTTATAAAAAATATTCTTTTTTTATTTTTTTCTTCCCGCGGTAAGTTCTCGAATCTTCCGGCGCCTGTAATTTTGTCCAGAATAATAAATGAAAAATTACTATTCTTTAATAGTCTTCTGAGAAGATTCGTTCCTATAAAACCAAGCCCCCCGGTAATTAAAATCTTTTTTGTTTTTTTCATGTACTACATACCCTTATAATGTTCACTATATTAGCGAAGAATGATAGCTGTTGTCTATAGGCGTTCTTTGAGACGTATGAATGCTTCATGGATTCGACTCGAATCCAACGGTCGATATTCATTCACCTTCTTTTGAAAATGCAACTTCCCAACTGCTTTCGCAAGACTTATTCGAAGATAATAGATCCAGTAAGATCGTTGAAAATCCTCAGGAAGGTTTCTTTCAGACGTGTACCCTTGCAAGAAATAGTCAAACCATGAAGGATGAGAGAATGTACCTGAACCGAAATACGCAAGATCATAGATTGGATCACCAGAGCATGCGTCTTCCCAATCAACAATTGCTGTTATCTTCTTGTTTTTTACGAAAACATTATGATTTGCTAGATCGCCATGAAGTAACACCGGATTGACTTTTGTTAGATGATCAAATGCCCTATCCAAAATAGTATGTATCTCTTCTCCTTCTTGTCTCCGTAGAGTTTTGTGTTTAACTAAAACATTTATATGAGAATCAAGTTGAGTTCGCAAATAGTCTTCCCATCGTTTATGAATACCTGTCAGCCTCTTTCCGGTCTTAAGCTTTGAAATCTGGAATGGACCATAGTCACATGTCTCAACTCTATGAATTTTTGCTACAAATTTCCCAAATTGAATGAAAAGTTCGTTAGCATTTTCGTTCCTTTTTACAATTTCTGATAATAACTCACCACGTACCGCAGTAGCGATACAATAATCAAAAGGGGCCGTTAATTTTGATAAGTCAATGAAGATCACTTTAACAGAGGGTACCATGTTCTTTTCCATCACACCCATTATCGATTTCTCCAAGATAAAATGAAGAGCGGAGAAATATACATGATGCTGTAATCGTATTGCATATTTTTCCTGACCCTTATGAAATTCCAAAATAGTATGAAATGTTCCTTTGTTAATTGTTATCTTTCTCACTTTTCCTCCATGTTTTTCAACAATCAACCTAAAGAGAGAATAAAGGGCCTGCAGATTTAGTTTTTCCAAAGAAAACTGTGAAATAATTGATGGAATATCACTTTTGAAGATAAAGCACTTCTTTTGGAGATTTGTGAATTCCTTTATCTTTTGAGAAGTCAACCCAACGATACTAGAGGTGGTCATACCTAAGAATCTTGTTCATTGTCTGGGTTCTCATCTTGATCTCTCTATATTCAACCCTTGAGAGTTCCTCCATCGTCTTCATATTGGACTTTGGTGTTGGAATCCGAATAGTACCCCATGGAACGATGCCATCAAGCTTCCTGCCGTTCCATGACGGATATTCGAGCGTTTTCTCATATGAAATACCCAGCTTTTTTGTCAGTGATTTAAAAAGCTTCTTCGGGTCTGCCACGAGGTCTTCGAATCGTACAATATGAAAATTGTCGGGGTATAAATCTGCAAAGTGCAATGCAAGTAACTGAACAATACTCCATGTTTGGACGTACCGCGAAATGCTATATGGAACAGGTCGTTTTTTTGTATCAGAATAAGCAGAATACGGATTGCGAATGACATGGATGATATGACCGTTGGGAAAATCTGTAAAGATCTTTTCCGCGTCGATTCCGATAATAGGACTATACCCTACATACGCAATTTCTTTTCCCGACGTATTATAATCCTTCCAGGCCATAAATGTCGCTTGGAAAAATGCCTGGACAATATTCGCACGTGTTCGTGACTTATTTTTTAACAATTTCAGAAAAATCTTTTTTCTATCTTTATCATCAAGTTTCATATCGGCCGATTTAAATTTACTCGCAAACGGAGTTTTCACATGACGTTTCAATTCTTCATCGATAATTAACTCATAGTCTTCATCAATTCTTCCCGATAACGAAAATTCTGGCCAGCGATATTTCACCGGGAAGACTGAGCTAAGATAGTCGTTGACAAGAGACGTTCCTGGTTGGGATTCGAAAGGATAGACAAAAAGCTGCGGATGACCGTCGAGGAAGCGATGTGTCGTGTTTCCGCCATTTTCATACATAGCAGAAATCATAATTAGCTTAAAATTATGTGATTTTCTCATAATTTATGACGCAAGAAATAATATCATAAGTGCATTACCATTGCTAGATGAAAAATGAATGTTTTTTAAAATAATAATGAAGCATGTACGTAATCATTTCCCTTACTGATTTCAGATTCGTCGTTGACATTCCATGCGACCTTTTCCCAGATTTTGCAGGAATTTCCAACCACCTATAGCCCTGTGACTTCATCTTTAGCATCAATTCTAAATCAAAAGTAATATTGTATGAAGAAAGTGAGATATGGTCAAACACTTCATTTTTTAGAACTTTTGGGGTTCCGTTTATGTCCTGGCTGGGAATCCGAAACATCATATACGAGAGCATATTATAAAAACGAGAGTTTATAAATCGTGTTGCATTTTCTCGTTTGACTCTTTTTATTTTCACCATACTCACATCTGTTTTCAGTATAAGATCGTACACTTCAACCAAATATTTCGAATCTACTTGTCCATCAGTAACCATATACGAAATATATTGCCCTTGTGCGTACCTCAGACCTTTTCGAACTGCGTTACCCCATCCTTTTTTTGATTGAACAACGAGGAGCTGCTTATATTTTTTCTTTAAGCTCCTTAAAAGTTGGTAACTATTGTCAGTTGACCCGTTCTCCACGCAAATAAGTTCAAAAGAAATTGAATGTTTGTGGAGGAGTTCTATCAGTTCGCTTAAAAATACTTCTATACCCCCTTCTTCATTGTGGACAGGAAGAATTACTGAAAGATCTACTTTTTTCTTCATGGAGATGACGCTTCATTTAAAAAGTAAATTTCTATTCCATTGAAGCTTTTCTGTACCGTGTAGTTTTTATGAAGGTATGAGATAAATTTCCAATCCTTCAATTCCGGCCAATTCGTTGGCAAATTTTTATCCCACACAACGACTTTAGGCGGATCTTTCGTAATGTCTGCAAATGTTTCGTCATACGGATAATATACCCATGGCAAACCATCTATATATTTATTATGATGTTTTCTATTTGAAAGACGCATAATCGTATTGCTTGCCGTGTTGAAAATTTTTATATCTTGAGAAGTGTTTTTAGCTAACCACTCTGCCACCTTCATGTCATTTGGACTATCCTCATAAATATAAGGCAGGAGGCTTATTCCGTAATTTTTGATAAATGACTCATATTGTTTCAAAAAATAACCATAGAAAGCAATGAAACTCAGAGCGCCGATTATAAGAATCGCAAATGAAATATTTTTTCTCTGTATATTTGTTTTCTCAGAAAGTGTTAAAAGTACATAGGCAGCCGCAATGCTTACCAAAGGAAGTGCTGTGTTAAGCCGGTAAGACCAGAATGAGGGAAGTAAGGTTGGGATCATTCCAATAATCGATATAACAATTAAAAATTTAATCTGCCTTGGGATTTGGGTTATTTTTAATAGCGCAAAAGGAATAACTATAGATGCATATAAAGAAAGCATTCTCATTCCTTCGTTAAACCCCCATTTCCCGGCAGCCTCACGATAAATAAAAAGGTTGAAATAAATCGCATAATAATAGTAGTCATCCAAAGCATTATTAAAAAACAGATATAAAACCAGAAATAAATAACTGATAAAAACTCCGAAAAAGTACACAAAGGCTTTTTTAAGTATTCCTTTCTTTAGATAAAAAACCACAAGCGTTACTGTAATAGCGCCAATAATTCCTATCGATGTTTGCTTTGTAACCAAAGCTGCTCCTGAAAAAACTCCAGATAAAAACAATAACTTTGCATTATTACCTTTGCCGAATTGCCAAAAGAAAAGAACCGATAGAAGTATAAAAAGGCTTACTAATGCTTCTCCTATTTGGGTATTCATAAAAAGCGGAAATAAAAGAATAATATAAATATAAAATGCCGTAACTGCCAATTTTAAAGATTCTTTTCTTAATCCAAAGAAGATAGTTAACGAAATCACAAGATACATGACCAGAGAAAAAACCCGCAGTACAAAGGCATGAATACCAAAAAGCTTAAAGACTCCTGCAAGTAAAAAAATATCCAGCGGGTTCCGAATCCACTCAAAATCTCTATACGGCACTTCTCCGTTTAGAATAAGCCATGGCCTGTGCATTACTTCACTTCCCACCTGAAAAGGAAGAAGAAAGATATTAAAGAAAATCCAAAAAATCCCAGGAACTATTAACAGTAAATATTTTTTTGTCAAATCACTCAAATAGTACACTATCAATTGAAAATATTCAATTTCAATTATATAATCCCCTTATGAATAAAAATTGGGTCGTGATTACCTCTTTATTGATATTGATAATAGCAATAGTGGGACTATCTTATATTAAAGAACAGTCAAAAAAAATAAATAAGACTTCAACTTTAGTTGTTAAAACAATTAAGAAAATTAACAAAACCTCTGATCCAATTATTCTTGCTGCTGGTGATTTACATTGTGGTTATAAGTTGAATGAAGGCACTAGAACTGCAGAACTTATAGAAAAAGTTCCGGAGGCAAAAGTCCTAGCATTAGGTGACTTAAGCGAGGATGGCTTAAGAAATGAGTTTTTTGACTGCTATGAGAAGACGTGGGGAAAATTTAAAGATAGAACCTATCCTACATTAGGAAACCATGAGTTACACAAAATAGAAACTCCGGGTCAAGCTTATTTTGCATACTTTGGTGAAAGAGTGGGAAAAATAGGGGAGGGAAATTATAGTTTTAATAAAGGAAAATGGCATCTTATTTCAATTAACAGTATGCCTTGCTCTTTTGGTATTGAAGAGTGTCAATCTACTCTAGAATGGCTTAAGAAAGATTTAGAATCAAATTCTTCAAAGTGCACTCTTTTATTTATGCATTACCCAAGATTTAGCTCTGGTGCCAATAATACCGATCCTACCATGGAACCTATCTGGGACGTACTCTATGCAAATAATGTTGACGTAGTCCTGAGTGGACACGATCATGACTATGAAAGACTTGCGCTTATGGATCCAAAAGGAAATATCGATAAAAAGAAAGGGATAAGAGGGTTTGTAGTTGGTACAGCTGGGCACACTATTGGCTTTTCGGCAAAAGTTGCCCCTAATAGTGAAGTCAGGCAAACTGATGTAATTGGGATATTAAAAATGGCTTTACATGATGATTCTTATGAGTGGGAGTATATTCCGGAAGATGGACAGACATTTAGTGATTATGGAAATGAAAAATGTAGATAGAATTTTACCTTGAATACTTCCAAAGAGCAGTAATTAATTTAAACGCATGATGCCAGCGAATATTTTTCCCTTCTTTATGTGAACGAGGGAGGTATGCAATAGGGACTTCTCTTACTTTAAATCCGGCTCTGACGATCTTTGCAGTCAGTTCTGCTTCTATTTCAAATCCGTTTGTTTCTATCGGTTTTATCTTGTTATAAACTCTTCTTGTCATTACTTTTGCTCCTGTTATAGAGTCGGTCAGATTCCTTCTGAGAATTATTCTAAATAACGTATTTATAAATACCCCTCCCAAGAAGTATGTTTGGGAAGAATATTTGTTTTTCTTATTTAATCGTCTCGATCCATACACCACATCTGAAGAGTTATTCAAAATTGGTTCTAATAATACGGGGATATTATCACAACTATATTCCAGATCATCATCTTGAATAAGCAAAATATCTCCAGTTGCTTTTTTAAAACCAGTTCTTAAAGCCCCGCCTTTCCCAGTATTTTTTTTGTGATATACATAGATGATTCCTTTCATCTTTTTAATTCTCTCATAGGAAGTACCTAAAGAAGCATCATTAACAATGATAATTTCTTTTTCGACCTTAGGAACCTTTATTTTCTTTATTTCTTTTAACAACGAGGTAAGTCTCTGGCTGTTATTATACGAAGGAATAATAATTGATAACTTCATGATTCAATACATATCGGTTGTTGACATTTTTCCAAAGCGCCTGGTATAGTAGTTCATATTGTGAAACTTGTTTCTGTTTTTATTGCTATTGTACTGTTTTTATTACCCTTTAATGCATTTGCGAAGGAATCTACAACACCTGAAATTATAGCAAACGATTATATTCTTGCATATCCAGGAATTCTTCCAGATCATTCATTATATTTTCTTAAAAAAATTCGAGATAAAATTACCGTATTCTTTATCAGCAAACCAGAGAATAAAATCAATTATTATCTATTGCAAACTGACAAAGGAATTCACGCTACTTCCCTTTTGCTCGACAAAGAGAAAGTTGATCTAGCGAAAGAGACTGCTTTGAAAGCAGAACACAACTTTACTCTTATTACATACGAAATAAAAAAACACAGGTCTATTCTTGATAACGCATTGTATCTCAAGCTCAAAAAAGCAGTACTCAAACATCAAGAAGTTTTGAAGAAAATAATTCAGACAGTAAACAAAGACGATAAGAAAACATTTGAAACTGTTCTTTATTTCTCAGCAAAAAATGTGAATGAAATAGAGAATACGCTCCATTCTTCAAGATGAAAAAATGGTCAGTAAGAAAAAAATACTTGTAACAGGCGGGTCTGGATTTATAGGCAATCATCTCATACGCCTTCTCTTAAACAAAGGTTTTACCGTTGTTAACTTCGATACGATACCTCCTGAAGAATCACAGGAGAATATTACGTATATAAAAGGGGACATAGTAGCAAAAAGGGGTCTGGGAAATGTATTTGCAAGATATGGACCCTTTCAGACCGTTTTCCATCTCGCAGCAGCTCTTCCCAACAAGAAGCTAACAGATGAACTTTTGCTGAGAACGAATCAAAAAGGAACGAGAAATGTCATAACACTTGCAGCAAAACATAAGGTTAAATCATTTGTATTTATATCAAGTAATACGGTTTATGGCATTCCTCCCCACAATCCGGTTAGCGAAAATTTTGCAGCAAAACCATTAGAAATATATGGAAAAAGCAAACTATTAGCTGAGGAAGAAGCCAAAAAATTCTCCAAAGATATCAGCATACAAATTTTTAGATGCCCCGTTGTTTCAGGTATTGGCAGACTGGGATTGCAAGCGATATTATTCGAGTTCATCTCTGAAAACAAAAACATATACGTCTTAGGAAAAGGAGACAATAAATATCAATTTATTGATGTCGAAGATCTTTGTAGCGCGCTTTTGAAGGCATCAGAAATGAAAGGGTTTGAGATCTACAATATCGGAGCGGATGAAATTAGAACATTAAGACAGATATATCAGGCAGTTATCAGACATGCCAGAAGCAAATCTAACATTGTTTCGATCCCTAAATCGGGAGCGATAAGTATTTTATCATTATTTGATAAATTACATCTTTCACCTCTGGGTGTGTATCAGTATACAATGATTAGCAGGTCATTATATCAGGATACGACGAAGATACAGAAAAAACTTAGATGGAGACCAACAAAAACAAATACTGATCTTTTTATACAAAATTATGATTGGTATATAAAAAACAAACATTCCTTTAAAAAAGTGGGGGAAAGCATATTATCTGACAATAGATCGTTACCGAAGATGGGAATATTAAAGGTATTAAAAATCCTTTCTTAACTTCTTCCTTTTACTTCTTTTACGATTAATGCAATAGTAACGTATGTAAAAAGATAATAAATTATTTCACCCAAAAAATCTGATAACGTCTTATATCCTATTGTTTCTGCCATGCCGGCAATCACAAACAGAATCACTACCAAAAACAAGATCATAAGGGGTCTAATATTAAAGATGAGAATAAGAATAAGAAAAATTACTAAGAAAAAAAACGTTTTAGGTACAAGAATGTTTATATATGGCAATTTCATGACGAATAGAACACTTATACTTACGACAATCGCCAAGGTTATTTTTGCAAGGTTTGCATTCCAAAAATGCATGATCTCCCGTAACAATTTACTAACGCTACTTTTCATATTTTCTTCGTGTCAAGAATAGAAGAATAAAGAATACAAACGAAACCCCTGAAACTATAAATCCTGTGACAAGATTTCTTTGCGGAGTAAATTCGACAACAATCTTGTCCTTTGGGACATCTTGCATGACCCATGCATTAAAATCACCATTTACCCTGATATGTGACGATTTTCCACTAATAATACTCCATCCTTGATTGTATTTTTGAGACGATATCAAATATCGTAAACCGTCGGGGAGACTATTGACGTACCATCGGGAAGGACTATCTTTCCCGTACATTACCGGTTGTAGTGTACTTTTACTGTTTTTATTAATTTTAACAAAGACAAGATCTAATTCTGTGTTTGGGATAATTCTTATGTTGTCTATGTAAGCCTCCGGACTTCTAGCATTAACAGACAATGGAATAACAGAAATTTTATCAAGGATATCTCCTTCATGATGAAGATAGATTGTATCAAAGCCAGATTTAGAGCCAGAAATTTCTTTTGACTCTGACCATGTATTTCCTGATGAGTTATTTTTAAAATGCAAGGTAAACACATATGCATTATCGTTCTCTATCACATAATTATATGCAAGGTTAAAAGAATATCTTGACTCGTTTATGGCAACTGTACGTGATTGGCCGTTTAACAAAAGCGTATCTGCCAACTGATTCTCTTTTCTCACCACCTTAAGGAATCCTACTTCTTGCGGTTTTTCTATTTTTGCAATTGATACCCAATCATTTTGGGATTCTTGCTGCAAATTGGACGGAGCGCTATCAATTAACGCTTGGTTATCAAGGTAAAGAGACTGTATTGTAGGTAATGTATCCTTATGAACAAAAATTTCATATTGTCCTTTCGTAGAAAAATCTACCGAATAAATTTGACAAAAAAAGACACATTCTACTGTCCTGTTGCTTATTTTTGTTACAAATGCTTTTAGATCCCGAATTTTCATGATTATTAACACGTTCTTACCAATATAGGACCGAGACAAATTCACCATCCTTCCCTCATATACATTCAGATAGTCCATTACAGTAAAATACTGTTGCATACTTGATGAATCACGACTATCACTTATTGCCAAAAGACCGTGTAACGCATCAAGACTTTCAAGAATTTTTTCAACTTGATCGTCAACGCCGGACTTATCATCTCTTTCCAGATAAGCGAGCTCATGGATATATTTTGCAGTACTGCCAAGGTAATAATTAATTATCTGAGCGTTATCTTCTAAGTGTTTTTTCTCTTGATTCCGTTTCCACTCTACCAGTGGATACAAGAATGAATCAGGATACACACGGGGAATAGACTTTTGCATAATCATATCACCCTGAGAAGCAGTATCTATGAGACTGGGGAGGATAATGACTTTTTGTATATCTAATGTGTCTTCATATAGAGCATTCTTTTTGTCGCCGGCGATAATAAACGCATTCTGAGCGAAATCTATTTCTCTATTAATCTGGTTTTTATCTCCCACAAATTCTACCATGGTATTGACGGTAAAAAATCGCGAAGGTTTGTACTCCAAGATTCTATAGAGATCCCATTTGCCAAATGATTGAACATGCGAAATTGAGATATTGTTCTCAAGGGCTTTTCTAATTTTGACAGGATTAGTGGTTTCTCTTCCTTTGTAATTATAAAATGTATCTTGCTTTAAAAGAATATATTCAATATCAAGAAGGGTGCTTAGTTGCGTAATTTTCTTGTTGTTTCCCTCAACAAGCGCTTTATGAAGTTCTGAAATCATATTGCTTACTACCGGATCTCCTGTCTGCCCTTCCACAAAGCTAAGTGATGAGATCATGCTTTGCAGAGAATCCAGGCTCCAATAACCCCATGTATATGCGTCAGCATTGAATGTTTTCTCTAACTGAGGGGCAAGCAATATTCTTCCATTGACTGTGTGCTTATTTTCCTCCGACCATTTCTTGAAATCAAAAACATACCCTGGAATGTGCACGAGAGTGGAAAAATCCTTATCCCACTTAAAAAATGCCGAGGAAAAATATGGAAAGTGGTAAGCAAGAATTGTAAAAATAACAACAATGATATAAGCACCGTAAGCAATACGCAGACGAGTTTTATTTCTTAACCAAACACCGATTTGATAGAGCGTAAAAGCTGCAAGAACAGAAAAACCAAACCATACAAGAGGCCCAAATTTATAAAATGGTGTTCTAAAAATAGCGAAACCTGGCACGTGCTGGAATAGCGTTTTATATAGCCATCCTAGGGGAGGATGGGACCCCGAGGTAAAAAATGCTCCAACGAGAATAAATACGTAAAACAGAAGTACAAACCGTCGTTGCAGTGATGTTTTTGCAAATAAATATGAAGAGGCAGCCAGTATAGGAAATATAAAACTTGCAAACACTAATATCTCATTATTTCTAAAATATTGCGCGTATGGATGGGAGGGGTTATCATACCAAGAGGGGAATCCTTGAAGACGAAAAATATTGATAAAACTTGATCCGGCAGCGACAACTTCCAGCCATTTTATTGCACTCCCCAAGCCCCCTACCCTTTCAACATATTCAGAGTAAGACTCGATGATGGAAAATCCGTATGGGTACATCCAAAAAGCTGATACCAATGCAAACCCTAAAAAATAGAGCAATGTAAACGTTATAAATGTAAAGATTAGTCTCTTCCTTTTATTATCTACCGCCAAAAAAAATAAAAATGTTATTCCCCACACAAGGAGCAGAGGGGCGTATAATGGCGGTGATCCTCCCCCATTTAATAAAGCAGACGCAAAAATAAGCAAGATAACTAACGGATATGATACTTTTTTATCAATAAGGGTTTTAAATAAAACTGCAAAAAAAATAGGAACTATTATTTGAGTGCTAAAACGTGTTCTCCAAAATACTCCCCATCCTTGCAGATTAAAAAAATTGATTGCATACAGTACTGCTGCAAAAACGAAGAACACAATACTTTTTGTATCTTTGTTATAAAAATACGAAAAGTATATGATAAGAAAAGGAGAAAGAAGTAATACGTACCAGAAAATAACCAAAACAAATTGATTTAGATATAAATTCCTTGAAATACTTTCAAGGATGAATTCTGGCAAATGTATTGGAATAGCACCAGGATTGACGTACTTGGAACCTCCAAAATTAATTGTGTCAGACCAGACGTAAAATAATGAAGCAAAAAAATCTTTGCTATTTAGCCTGTATCCAACATCATGTCCCAAAATTAATTTACCATCTAAGTTCCATGAGAAAACAATGACAGTTATTATAAATAAAATAAAAAGAATCGGGAATACAATGTATTGTATTTTTTTAAGCATTCTTTACAAGGTATAAATGCAAATTGGGATGGGAGTATAACGGGCTATTCTCATTAGAAAATTCTTTAATTAATTCATCAATACTGGCAAATTTTGACAGAAATCCTAAGGAATCTCCTCCTTTCTCCAACACCCATAGTTTATTCAGGAACCTCGTCATGAATCTTGGAACTCCAGTGAAAAAATATAGTGGATAGCAAGAAACCGCATATTCCAACTCAAATCCAAGATCTTTTACTACCTTTAAAAACTCCACTGTCTTCCCTTTTTTTAATAACTGAGGATGAAATTCCATAATAATAAATGCGTTCCTAAGCTCCCGAAAGATGTCTTTGTTACCGGTCATAATTTGATATTCATACCCTTCAATATCCCAGCGAAAAAGAACTCTTTTACGTTTAATTGAGTATTTATCAAATAATGTTCGGAGAGAATACATATCCACTTTTTCTGTAGAGAATTCTTTAATTGAAGATACATTATCTATACCTTCCAAATGGGAAAGGTTTTTTTCTCTCGGAACAATAACATTGATTTTCTTATCTCTATCACCAACAGCTGCCTTGATAAGAATAGAATTGTTAATCTCGTGTAACTCAGCGTTCTTTTTTAATATTGCAAAATTATCTGATACTGGTTCCACCCCAATAATTTTTACATTCTTTTTAAGCTTGTTTTTAAAAACAACGTGAGATAACAAGAAATAATACCCTATATTTGCCCCAATCTCAAATACAGTATCAATAGATTTCCCGTATTTGGTTAAGAATTTAATAAAAAATAGTACATTTGGATATTCCCTCACCCGAGCACTGTATAAATCTTGAGAAATCCCGTTATCATTGAGGTCGACCAGCATGTCGTATTTTATCTTTCCTATTGCAATCGTTATTCTTTGCACTGGATTAATAATTTTTGCAATGAATATTTTTGGTTTGTTTCGTAATATATAGAAAGTGATATAAAATAACCCTCGCAATCCACGGATTGCATGTTGCTTAATCATACATTATATGAGTTCTTCTTCTCCCGGGTTTGATAATAACCGAATGTAATAACGCCAAGGCATATGCTTAGATAGCCGTGAGAGGTACTCTCTGTCACGAATCTTTCGGTTGTTTTTTTGAATGAATTTGCGTTTTTGCATTGTACCATAGACATGAAAGACATTCCAGATAATTGCACGAATAATGCCCCAAGACAAATCTATTCTCAACTTTACAAGGTAGTAACATATGAGCAAAAAGTAAATAAGCAGGTAATGGGTAAGAAATTTTATTGCATAGATAAATTCGAAATTCTTAATCACACTAGTAATCCTATTTTTGAATGCATGGAAAAAAATGAACGATTCTTTTCGTTTTTTTGCTGTTTGTCCTCCCTTGTGAAAAATTAACGCATCAGGTATATACAATATGCTATATCCGGCCATCAGGACACGCTGACAAAAGTCAGTTTCTTCATAGTAAGCAAAAAAATCATCATCAAAGAGACCGACTTCATCAATCACGCTCCTGCGAATAAGCACGCAGGCTCCATTGGCGGAGAATATTTGTGTTTGTTTGTTGTAATCATTCGCATTTGGATTCTTCCCAAATCCAAAGTAGTAGAGAAATCCAATATTTGTAAAAAGAGCGCCGCCAGACTGTAATTTTCCTGTATCTGTAAAAATTATTTTTGGTTGTACAATACCTATCAATTTATTACGATTGATTTCATGAACAAGTACACGTAAGAACGAGGGAGTCACTTTTGTGTCATTGTTGAGAAGCAAAACAAACTCACCTGCAGTATGTGGAAGGGCGATATTATTCCCCTCTGCAAATCCTACATTCCTTTTGTTCTTGACTATCTTCAATATAATGCGAGGGAATTCTTTCCTAAAGTCATTTATTACCAATAACGAATTGTCATGTGACGCATTATCAACGACTATCACTTCAAATTTTTGGTAGGTAACTCTTGCAAGCGATTTCAAGCAGCCTTTAAGAATCTCTCCGCCGTTGTAATTGACAATAACTATCGAAACCAACTGAGATCGGTATTTCACAGAGACTGTAATTCCTCCATTCCCTGCTTGATTTCTTTTCCATACTCTGGAGAAAATTGTATCATAGCTTCTCCTAATCTAAAGATTTCTTCTGGGCTGAATTTTTTCTCCTTTTTGTAAATGAAAATTGAGGAATTATCTTCTGGAACTTTTACCGCACGTATCTTTTTAAACCCCGGGAGTGCGAAGTGCTCTGAATGGTAAAATGCATTAAATTGATCAAACATAAATACTATCTCATCACTACTATAGCGATATGTGTCAATTGGCTTTTGATCCTTAATCAGAATAAAATCTGCACTTTCAACTCGCTCGAAAAACTTCGAAAAATCATTTTTTGAGAGATTTCTCAAAAATATAATGTTGATATCATCCCTTCTTTCATATGATGAGATTGAAGTAATACCGTTTTCAATATCATATACCGAGAACGTTGCAAGAATAATAATTTTTTTATTTTTATCAACACGATTTTCAAGAATTGTTTCAATGAGTAATCGGGCATTCGTATGTTCTTCACGAGGCGGCCACACGACAGGTGTCATATATATACGGACCGGGTAATTAATAATATGAGGTAGAGTAATGCTGGCAAGACCCTCTCCTCCCATTGGTCCGACAGCCCAACTTGCTCCAAAAAAATTCAGGAGAGAAAGAATCAGTGTAATAAGTATCAATATACTCTTGAATTTAATCCTGTGTATGTGGTCAAAAGTAACAGCTGAAATAATTGCAACTGCAGGATATAACGGCACAATAAAACGGTCTTGCTTAAAAACAGACCCGAAGGTAAGAAAGAGAAATGGGATGACAAGCGCAAGCACTAAAAAAAGATATCTCTTCCAAAATCGTAAACACAGAAAAAATCCTATACAAAAAAGTATAAAGAAAAATACTGTTTGCTGAGCGAGAATGTCTACATAAAACATTACTGATGAAATCGAGAATGTATTTCTCAGTTCTTGTGTCAAATGACTTACTTTCCCTACCCAAATGGGAGAATGTGTCATATTTCCTCTAATATACTCAATAAAATAGGTCCATTTTGGAATATAATAAAAAACAAGCATAGGAACTAAACCAAACAAAAACATAATAATAAACTTTTTTAAAATCGTTGTCTTTCTTTTTCTATAATTTTCAATAGCTGAACTGACTAATGAATAACCAAGCGGTCCTACAATAAAAAGTGGAACCATCCACCGAACGAGTGTTCCGGCAGCAAATGACAGAGAAAATAAAATAGTTTTCTTATAGTTTTCCAAGTTTTTAGATGAAGCCAAAAAATAGAGTGTAAGCGTTACAAAAAAAGAAGTTGCTGTCTCACTATATAAAAAATGGAGATAAAATAATGGGAATCCGTAGAAAGCGAAAATAACCGACCCGATTAAACTTGCAATTTTACTGACGAACTGCCTTGCAAGTAAGTAGGTCATTATAATTGTTCCACAATAAAAAACGACATTAATAATGAGCAATAATTTGTATGAATAGTTCGTGCCAAAAATAAGCAAGAAAATAGATAATACGAATGGATAGAGTAATTGTCTGTATGTACTTATACCGATAATATCAGCTGGTGCGCTGGCAAGTTGATTTTTTAATATGTCGTGTATTTGGAGTGCCAAAGATAAGTATGAATGTTCGTCGTCTTGAGGAAATTGGGCTGTTTTAGTAACGTATACTACGTGACTGACTAAGATAATTACAAGAACAAAACCAAGAATAATTTGCTGCCAATATTTTTTATTTTTCACTCTGCTCCTCTCCACCCAAAGGAATAGGTATTTTGGGAACTAATTCCACTGCATGGACTTCAACATCACCGGGAAAATTTCCAAAATCAAAACCAACTTTTTCAACATATCTTTGTAGAAATTGTCCAGGCCAGCTGTACGCCTCAGATTCATTGATTGGGATCTCATATTCATGCACTTCTCCATCAATTTTCATTGGAAAGTAAAAAGATGTTATGTGTTCTGGAACACCGGTTAAATTTGTCTTCCAATAGAATCTCACATAAACCTGATCAATTCCTTGTGATTTCAGATACAAAAGTTGTTCAGAACTTAACGATGATGAAAAAGTTTGTAAGTCACGCATCAATTCTGTCCTGCTTTTCCAGTTAGTAAAAATATCACTCGCATTAGCAAGTATGGGCTCAGCTTCGTCAAGTTGTACGAATCCTCCTCTTTGCGTTGTAAATACGGTAACTCTTATGTATCTTGCCTCATACACTCTATCCCATTTATCCATCATTTCCCATTTGTTATTGTTTTCTTTTAGCATGACTCGTTTCCACGTTTTCCCGTCCAAGGACACTTCGTACATATAGCGAGAAGGAGTTAAGGTATCATCAAGAAGCCCCCCCAATAAAAATCCGGAAATCGAATATTGTTTTTGCAAGTCAATGATAAACCAGTCCGGCCCACAATCTGCATGCCATACAGAGCGTGTTCCGAGATTGCCATCAATGAGATGTTCGGGATCATACATCGTTCTTCCCCCAGACGTATTACATACCGTTATTTTCTTTTTATCAAAAAGTTCAAAATGACTTCTTGCATACTCTACAAGAGCTTTAAATTTTCTTTCATTTTGAAATCCTTCACCATTTCCGGTATTTTGCAGCGTTGCCCTCAGCTTCACCTTTGCTTTATACGGAATCTCAACAGGGGAGATGTTTTTTACGGTAAATAATAGTGTATCGTCAGAAATATTTATTGGGTTTTTTAGCAAAACTGCTTGTTTCTGATCTTTTATTATTTTTTTTGCAGCTGAGGTTCGATCCACTACGCCTTTACTCTGGTCAAAATCTATAAAAAATATCCTATTTATATCTACGTCTTTGGTAGTAAGAGAAATCAATACTTTTTCAAATTCTTCATAGGCCCAATTAAGTCTCGTCTGTTTTATTCCAGGGTAAAAATCTTGAGCAAGATTATGCCATTCTTCTAAATAGTCTCGTAATTGATAACTGTAAGGGAAGAAATAAATTATGTCTTGTTCTTTATACGAAGGAAGAGTAGTAAAAATAGTTTTATAAAATAATTTTTGATATTTGAGTATATTTTCATATTTATCATCTTGTATGCTCCATAAAAGAGTGATATTCAAGAATAGATTTATACCTATAACTAATCCGGCAATCAGAATATTATTTCTTCGTGAAGAAAAAACTCCTCTAAAGAAGATAGTGATAAAGCCGACTATTCCTAAAAATGATACATATCGCCATCGGTGTTCATCATACCCGTAGTCTTTCATTAAATCACCATCACTTAATGTTATTGCGAAGGAATAAAAGAAAGAAGCAATGATGATAAACAACAGAAAAAAGAGTAAGAATCGAAATGATTTATCTCTTCTCCTCATGTATGTGATTGCTATAAGGGTTGTAAAAATAAGACCTCCTAGAAATGAATAGAAATAAATATAGAGTCTATTCTGCCCAAAGAATTCTCCAATGACACTATGAGCGAAATTTAAGAATGGATAAGGAACTATCTGAGGAGGAAGATAGTAAAAAAATCCTAATATCCCATATTTTATATACTCAGCATACTGCCCCTCACTAATAAGTTTCAACATGAGCCTTGCTCTGTGGTCATTAAAATCATACGGCGAAGCTCCATAAGAATTCCTGAGAAACAAAAATCCAACAACGATAAGGATATAAGGAATAAGAGGAATTAAAAATAGTAACATGCTCTTAAGAGTTTTCTGAGTTCTCCTGAGTGCAAGCATTCGTTGTAGTAGAGAGAAGTTATAAAAAAAGACAGAGTCAAAGAGCACAAGTATTAGTAAGAAAAATACTCCTGAATCTCGTAGTGGAATTATTGGGAAAAATAGAACAAGTGACAAGAAGTAAAATAGCAGTCGTTTCTGTTCACGATACATTTTATAGAAATAAAGTGAAGCTAAAAACAAGAGTAACTGTGCTGAGTACATTGAATAAGCACTTCCGATAGTTACAGCATCGTGCCATGCAGTACTCACTCCAAATAATATTCCAATTGCAAAACCGAGAGCTCGACTTTTGAAGAACGATGCAAAAAAGACAATTACCATCCAGACTACGAAAATGTGAAGGACAAGTCCAGTGAAGTACCACCCACTTGGATTAATACCGAAGACAAGATAGTTGAAATAGCTTATAAAACCATGACTTTTCATGAGAGAAACAAAGTTGAACTCTCTTCCGGTGAGTTGAAGAATCCATCCTATTTCTCTATTCGCATGAAACGGAAAACTGAATATTTTATAAAACGTGATAAATTCAATAAGAGCAATACATAAAAATTGTAACGGTAAACTACGAAGTAAGATATCGAAAATTTGAGAAAGTAATCTAGGTATCATCGTTTTTCTATAACAAAAATCATAAGGGGATTAAATAGTGAGACTTTTGCAATATATTTGAACAAAGATTTTACCATTTGATTTGAAATTGTGTTAAACTGATAATCCATGATTAAATTTCCTGCATATATCACTTTAAACCCGGACTTGACTACCATTTTTTTCATGTGAGATATAGTGTAGGACAGGTTGTATCCTGTTTTTAAATATTTTCCCTTCAACACTTTTAGATGAATAAATTCGTAAATAGGTTTTAACCCAAAAACGTGAGGAATATCTCCGCTTTTAAATTGATGATAAGTAAGAGTACCCAATGATATTTTAGGAATGATAAAAACCACTCTGCCTTTTTTAACAAGTGCAGTTTGCAAATGATCGAAAACCTTTTCTAAGTTTTTAAAATACTCCAGCGACATTGCTGAAAAGAAAAATTGGTTACTGTTTTTTCTAAAGATACTCTGTGTTATATCCGCGCAAACAAAAATTCCGTTAGCCTTATTGCTTCTAAAGTTTTCCTTTGCTTCAAGCAACGCATCTAAAGAAAAATCAATCAGTATTGGAATTTTTTTATACAGCTTGTTTACAACCAAAGCCATCATACCGTTTCCTGCACCAATATCAATGAAATAGTCATTTATCATATTTTCTTTTACAAAATGCAAATACGCTTGTATATAACTATTATGCAAAGCGTCTTGATAGGTAATATTTCTATTACCCTGTTTTCTATACAGCTTATTCCAACTTCTCAAGCTCAGTCTTACATCATTTCTAGAAATTTTTTTATTTAATAGTACTATGCCTTTTTTTATCGGGTATTTCCTGCGACAAGAGCAGATGAAAGCAGAATCATGAAAAAAAAGCTTTCCACCACATGTCGGACAAACAAATGTGTAAGTAATTGCCTGAATATTTTTTTGGCTATAGCTTTCGTGCATTGATTTGTTTTTTAATGTCAGAAATTATTTTATCAATAAATAACTCACCAACACCAATGCTAAAATACTGCTTTTTCCTTCCTGAGAAAAACAAATAATACGTATTGTCTATCTTCACGATATCTCCCCTTCCTGATTCGTCTTGATTCCATGTATTCTCTTTGCCAAACCGTAGGATGGGATTATTTTCGAATTTCATAAAGCGCAATAAATCATTACTGAAAGCAAGGCCAATAGCTCCTTTGGCATCTTTATTATACCCTGTGTAAAAGAGTAGATATAGTTTTCCAAATTTTAAGACTCGCGGGTCAGATATGTGATGTTCGTCCCATTCTCCCCTTTTTCCTAAATTTAGTATTGGTTCTTTAATAAATTTATCCCATGTTACAAGATCTTTTCCTTTTGCAATACCGATTCTTTCAGTAATCCCATCGTGTCCTGCGTAGAACATATAATAGTCATCTGCACGCCTAATCACACAGCACCTACTTACGTGCTTTTTGTCCCACCAAAAGTCTCCTGCTTTTAATACTGGGTTTTCGTTTATTCGTTTCCAGTGAAGTAGGTCTTTACTTTTCGCAACACCTATACCTTCTTTCCACGACGATCTCGGACTGCCATCATAAAACATATAATATTCTTTATTTACCTTAACAATGAAACTATGTGCAACCAAACCTGAATCCCAATCATTCTTATTCTCTGAGGGTGAGAATATCGGATTTTCAGACAATCTTTGCCATTCGTAAAGGTCATTGCTCACTGCAACTCCAATATCATGTCTCATTGTATATCCTGTTTTCCCAGAGTAAAACAAATAAAATATACCGTCCTTTTTAATAACTTGGGGGTGGTATACCCATCTTGCTTCCCAATTTTTTCTTAAGAAGATAAAAGGAAACCCTTTCGGTAAGAGAATTGCTCTTTGCTTACCAATATAATTATTTTCTCTCATGTGACTTGGTGATGATAGAGATGTTATATGCGAGAAATTGGACAGGGGAAAATCTCTCCATTATTTTCTCATATATTTTAAATAGAGAAACCAGTTTTTCTGGATAATGGTGAGCTTCGAAGAATCTATACTCAACTTTGTCATTCTTAAATACTGATTGAATCACGGACTTAAAATATGCTTGCTTCCAATGATCATGTCTTCTCATCTTTACCATATGGGGATAAAAGAGTGGATTATACCTGTTACCCTCTACAATCACTATTGTTCCACCAGTTCTACAAACTCTCCTCAGTTCCTCAAGAGCGCTTACATGTTTCATCCTCCTTTGCCTTGGTTCGTCTATATGATGTAAAACATCATGCAAAAAAAGATAGTCAAAACCATTTGTTTCATAAGGAAGATTGTAAATGCTGCCGATATTAAAGGGTATATCTTTATAGACAAATTCTCTATCTTTATAGACATCAGATGCATATACTCTCAAACCGTATTCCTCTTTGAGAATTTTGGCATCTAGCCCGTTTCCGCATCCAACATCAAGCAATTTTTTGCCTTTTTGGAATTTGAAGTTTAGTTTGTTGAATAAATCATTCTTATACTGACTGTACTTTCTTACCATGGTATTTTTTGATACTTGTAAGCCCTAACAGTAATTTAACCACTTTTATTGAAATATTGAGATCTTTGTAATCATCTGGTATTGTTGTGATCTGCTCCTTTATTGCCATTCCCACTGCAGAGAGAACTGCATGCTTATTGAAACCGCATACAATGATAGAACCTTTGTCAAATGCTTCAGGTCTTTCAGTGCTCTTTCTCAGCTGTATTGCTTTGAATCGTAAGATCGCTGATTCTTCTTGGATAGTCCCACTATCTGACAACACACATAATGCTTCTTTTTGCAGTTTATTATAATCAAAGTATCCAAAAGGCTTCAGCGTTTGTACCAATGGATGTAGCGCAACATGGAAACTCTCAAGTCTTTTTTTTGTTCTCGGATGAAGAGAAATTATTATTTTTTTAGAATACTGTTCTGCCAAAGCATTTATCGCTTCAAATAGTTCTCTCACATTTTCCTCGTTATCAACATTCTCTTCTCTGTGGATGCTTATAAGGAAATAGTTTCCCGTTTCAATCCCCAGTTGCGAAAGAGATCGAGAGTTCTCAATTTTTCCTTTGAAATACTCAAATACCTCAGTCAGTGGTGATCCGGTAACAAATATTGTTTTCGGCTCTATTCCCTCCAAAATAAGATACCTTCTACTATGTTCTGTATACGCAAGATTATAATCGCTGATGTGATCGACAATCCTTCTGTTAATTTCTTCAGGAACATCCCAATCAAAACTTCTATTTCCTGCCTCCATATGAAAAATGGAGATTTTATATCTCTTGGCAATAATAGCTGATAATGCGGTATTAGTATCGCCCAGAACAAGAACTGCGTCTGGTTTTTCTTTTATTATTATTTCTTCAGTTTGAGAGAGGATATTGCCAATTTGTTTGCCAAGCGTACTAGCTTTTACTTGGAGTATGTACTCTGGTTTTCTCAGTTCTAATTCTTCAAAAAACACGCTACTCAATTCATAATCAAAGCTCTGGCTCGTAAAGACAATTTTATGATCAAAATATTCATCTATTTTTGGGATTACTCGTGAGAGCCTGATAATTTCAGGACGAGTCCCAAGAATTGTCATAATTTTTATTTTTTCAAGCTTTTTTGCCATATATTATAAATTAGCTATGCATTTTTAATTCTTTTTGAATCTCAGGAAGTGAGAGTAATAATTTTTTTGTCTGATTAACGCTAAGTCTTTTTGTATTATCTGATGTATATCCTTCTCTGTCAATTTTTCTCAATTTTTTCCCTTCTTCAAAGTATTTCTCGTATTCCAGACTCTTTGCCTCTGGAGGTATCTGATAGAAATCTCCCTCGTCGCGTACTCTTATCCATTCTTCTTTGGAGACGAGCGTTTCATGAACCTTTTCTCCCGCTCTTATCCCTACAATTTCAAACCCTTTATCGTACGCAAATAGTCCACATACTGCTTGTGCGAGTGTCAGAAGATCTGCTGCGGGTGCTTTTTTTATATAAATACTGCCATTATCTTCCTCTGTTAACGCGTGAAGAACAAGTCTTACCGAATCACGTAATGGAAGTAAAAATCGGGTCATAGAGGGCTCTGTAATAGTAAGTTTTTTTCCTTTTTTTATCTGTTGGATAAAAAGAGGAATAACAGACCCTCGTGAATACATAACATTGCCGTACCTGACACCGCAGAGATTTGTATTCTCTGAATTCCTAGAATGAGCAATCATCATCTTTTCCATCAGAGCTTTTGACATACCCATCGCATTAATTGGGTACACAGCTTTATCAGTACTGAGTACCACAACTTTTTTTACATTTCTTGCAATAGCAGCAGTCATAACATTATTTCCACCCAGAATATTTGTACGAACAGCTTCCATTGGGAAAAATTCACAAGTGGGAACTTGTTTTAATGCTGCTGCGTGAAATATATAATCTACTCCTCTCATCACTCTATATACTGAATCGTAATCTCGTACATCCCCAACTATAAATTCGAGATTCTCTGCAGGATAATTGTTTCTCATATGAAACTGCTTCAATTCATCTCGACTAAAAACAAGTATTTTTCTTGGTTCAAGATCAAGTAATGCACTAACCATAGTAGAACCAAAAGATCCTGTCCCGCCCGTAATTAAAATTATTTTATCTTTTATTATATTCATATATTAATGACTAAGAACTCTTTCTATGTGTTTTCCAAAGAGTAAATAATAATCAAATTGTCTCGCATAAGAAAGAGCGTTTTCTCTATATTCTCTTAATGTCTGACTGTCTTTCAGTAATGTAACCACAGCATCCACAAAATCTTCAGATTTATACTGAATGATAATTCCCGATTTTGATTTTTTAATTTTGTCTGCTGTTGAAATTGCATCCGTAACGATTACCGGCATACCCATCACCATGTAATCTTTAATTTTACCCGGATCCGCGTTTTTAACTTTTTCATCTAAAATTTCTGTATTAAAAGGGGCTATTCCTACTGCCCCTAATGACAAAATCTCCTCTAGCTTTTTTCTATCTCTTACCCATCCCCAGAATATAACATGTTTTTCAAGCTTCAGCTGTGTAACCATCTGTCTCAATTTATTTTCTTCTTGTCCACCTCCAACTATTTCGAGTGTTGCATCGGGGATGCGTTTGAGAATAGAAGGCATAGATCTTATGGCAAGATCTACACCCATATGCGGCACAAGATGTCCGGAAAAAATTAATTTCGTTTTTCCAATTTTAAGAAATTTTTTTCTCGGGGATTTTTCAAACCAAACGCCAATAGGAAGTGTATATTGTTTTTTTCGCAAAGCTTTATCCATACCGTTATGTTTTTCTCTCGCATATGCCATTACAGGTGAGACGTTCCAAACTTCATCAGCGTATGTAACGCAAAACTTTTCTACTATATGATACAGTTTGTTTAGTAGTTGGTTATTAAACCGAGTTGGAAAATAATCGATCGTGTAGTACACAACTTTTTTTACAATTCTTAGTTTTTTTAATATAATTCCTGAAAAGGCATTAAGATTATCCACCCCAATAAAAACGTCAAATTCTCCATTCTTTACTATCCAGTAAAGAGTAAATAGTATATCTTTGACGGTGCTGTAGAAAATATTCTCGGTTTTTCTTTTCTGTTCCTTTCTCTCAATAAGTTTTTCTCCCTCGCTTAATTCATAAAAAGAATTATCTTCAATCGTTGTATCATGAGTCGGGAGTGGATGACTTATATAGAGAAGCTCTCCATATTTCATTTGACGTAAATAATCTCTTAATGCTTGGGGTGCTGAGTATATTCGGTAGTGTACGCTAAGGGCTATTCGAGAATGAGCGCTATTATTCATAATACGTATCTGGGTCTTCCGGATTGAAACTTTCGTTGAGATATGAAAGTAAATAGAGATCCTCTTTACCAATATTTGTTATTGCATGAAAGTAATTTGTCGGAATTTCAACTAATTTTAGATCGCGTTCATCAAGGATAATTTGTTCTTTTTCACTTCCATCCTTACTCCATACTTTGAGTAATCCTTTTCCTTTTAGTACAATATACCATTCTCTTTTCCTCCTATGGTAGTGCTTTCCCTTGATTATACCAGGCTTTGCTACAGTTACAAGAAGATGACCAAATAGTGGATTGCTTACGTCTTCAACTCGAATCAATTCTGCAAGCCATCCCCTATAATCTTTTTTTATTTCCAGTTTTTTCGTTCTGAGTAATTTTTTTTTCATTGCAATGTTACTTTAAGCCCCTCTTCAAGAGAAGTGTTTGGTTTCCAACCGAGCACTTCGTATACATGGTGAAAGTCCTTTTTCACAATTGGATCTGTAATTTTTTCCTTTGCATGTACTACCTTTACTTTTTTTTCTAGCATTTTCTCAATCATACGTACGATGTCATTTATCGATGTTAATCGTCCAGTACAAATATCAAAAGTCTCTACATTTCTTGGATCGTAATTAATTGTTTTTATAATTGCATCAACCGCATCTTTAACAAATAAATAGTCTTTTTTCTGTTCACCATTTCCTTTAATGGTTAGTTTTTCATCACGCTTAATTAAATGTGCAAAAGTAGCTATAACTGAATTATAAAACGGTTTTGCTCCGGGACCATAAAGATTTGAAAAACGTAAAGTGACTGCGCGAAGATTAGCTTTTATTGCGTAATGTGCGATTAATTCTTCTGCAAATTTTTTAGAATAGGCGTAAAGATTTTCAGGATAATAAATCTGGAAAGTTGATGAAAAAATAAGCTTTGCAGTTGGAGCATAAGAAGTAATGGCCACAAGAAGTCCATATGTTCCCAAAGTATTAGTTTTTAGCAAATCCATATCAGCGTCTCTATTAAGCCCGGCAAGATGGATAACTATATCACTATTTGCAAGCAAAATTTTAAGGCTCTTCGGTCTCAATAAATCATGTCTGTCCCTGTCAAATACTGCTAATTCACAGTTATATTCCGAAAGAGCATGCATCAAATGTTTCCCTAGAAATCCATTACTCCCTGTTATGACAATTTTCTTTTTCTTCATTTTTTTGCATTAAAATAATCTTTGTACCATGCAAAAGCTTCTGTAAGTCCTTCTTCAAGTGTATATATCGGTTTCCAGGACAAAACTTTTCTAGCTTTCTCAATAGATATATATTGTTTTTTAATTTCCTTTTCTCGCTCTTTCGGAATAGAATCAATTAGTAGTTTTATTTTTTTCTTTCCCGAAATTTTAATTATCTTTCTTGCAACTGTTACTGCCCTAACCTGCTTACCGGTACCTATATTGATGATTCGTGCTCGTTTGCTATTGGGAAGACTCTTCTGCGCAAGCGTAATGTACGCATTTACGGCATCCTTAATATAGAGAAAATCTCTTACAGCACCCACGTCCCAAATATGGATATTTTTATTTTCTAGAACCGCCCTCATCACCTTTGGAATTAATCTGGAAAAATTGGTATCACCCGGGCCATATAGATTTACAAAACGAAATATTTCAACAGGAAGACCATATGTATCCGCATAGCTTTGAGCGAGTAAATCAGCGCATGCTTTTGAAGTTTCGTACGGTCTAGACGGCTGGGGATAATAGTCTTCAGTGTATGGGACATTCGGATTGTCTCCATACACATGAGTTGTTGACGCAACTATTATCTTTTCTACTTTATTCAGACGCGCTGCTTCAAGAATATTCCATGTTCCTTGAATATTAACAGAAAATGTTTCCAGAGGACTCTCTCTTCCTGTCTCAACTAAAGGTTGTCCGGCCAAATGAAAAATATAACCAATTCGATAGTTGCGAATAATCTTCTGCAATAGGCCAAACTCTTTAACTGATCCTTTTTCCTCAATGAGATAATCAGTTCTATTTACCTTGGTATGCTTCAAGCCAACAACACGCGCTCCTTTTTCAAGAAGACAAGATGTAAGATGTGAACCAACAAATCCTGAGGCTCCGGTAATGAAAACTCTTTTATTTTTCCAAAATGATTCTGTCGAATTCATATTTTATCGTTGGAATTCCATAAACGAATAACATACAAAAACACATAACAGGATGGATAAACCAAGCAGGGTCATGAATTTTCATATAGCCTCTCAATGAGTCATAGAGGGGTTTTATTATGGTAAGAGAAATAATAATATACATTATTAATTTTATTCTGTCTTTATGAGGTTCATAGATGCTATACCTTCTCCTTGAGTGATCGAGAAAATGATATTTCTCAATAAAATATTTTCTTCTCCCTAAGAATGAAAAAAACTTGTTATTAGTAAGATGAATTATTGTATCTTTGACTATACCATACGTATTAAAACCATTTTTAATTAGGTCAACATGAACGTCAATATGGAAAAAGCTTTGGGGGCTTACCTTTGCATTTTTCAGAAGAAATTTTCTCCTTACTGCTGCTCCATTCCCACCCAGAGCGGGAATATTTTCCGGACTAAATTTGACGAGGTAATAGGAGCCCATATCTTTTGCTGTACCTGCTAAATTATAGGTATCATACGCCCATGACAAGTGAGAGTTCTTACCAAAATAGTATGGGACAGGATCAGGACCTCCTATTAAAGCAAAATATCTGTCGACAACATCCATTTTGCGGTCGTAATGGAACCGAAGAGGCTCAACTCCTACAATTTCTTGATTCTCCAGAAATGGTTTCGTCATGCTTAAAAACCAATGAATATGGGGGAGAACGTTATCATGATCTAATAAAAAGATGACGTCATTTTTTGCTTGATTTACTCCAATGCCTTTATTGTATTCAGCATTCTGTTTTTCAGGAGAAACAGAAATTATTGTTGTATTATATTTCTGAGCAATCGATACTGTTCTGTCATTTGAGCTTCCATCTACTATTATTATCTCGATTTTTTCATTTGGGTACTGTTGCGCCACAATGCTTTTTAAGCATTTTTCAAGAGTTCGTTCAGAATTATAGGTTGCAATAACTACAGAAATAGAAAAAAGATTATTCTTCATACTTTGCCAGTAATAAATGCTTAAAACGCGTATAACTTTTGTCCCAGTTGAATTCTTTGCTCCTTCGTAAAGCACCAAGAGACAACCTCTCTCGCAACTTATTATTCTCAATAAGAAGGGCTATCGCATCAGCCAATTCTTGCGAAGATGGTTGCTTTGACAGTATTATCCCGGTTTTTTTGTCAACAACCGAGTCTCTTAAACCTGTGACATTACTCACGATTGAAGGAGTTCCACAAGCCGCTGCTTCTGTCACCACCATCCCCCATCCTTCTTTGACTGAAGGGAGAAGCAACCCCCATGCTTCTTGCATGAAACGAACCTTTGTGTCAACAGGACTTTTATCAATAAAAAAATTATTTTTGTTGATAATATGAATATTCCTCGTTAGACTAAGATCACTAATCAGATTCTGCAATCTTTTTTCGTCCGGACCATTACCAATAAGCAATAAGCGTGCTTTGGGGTGTTTTTCTACCACAGCCTTCATGGCTTTTATACACAAATCTCCGCGCTTCATCCTGACAAGCCGGGCAACGAAAATAAAAAGAGGGTATCTACTTTTTTCCTTGCCTGGAACATACCTCGTGTGATCAAGCCCTAAAGGAAATACGTGAATATTCCTACCTGGTATTCCAAATGACATTAAATCAATTTTCGTGCTTTGAGAATAGCAAAGAACTCGCGACGTTTTATAGGTGAGATACTCGAGGGACTCAAGAATATAAGAAATCCATGATACCGGCCAAAAGAACTCATAGAAAAGTACCTCTTTGGCAAGTTGGTTGACATATGCGATTCTTTTCTCTTTTGGAATATACAAAGGGGTCTGCCAGCAAAGCGTGTTTATCATATCAATAACGATATCTGGCTTTCTCTTAAGTGAGTGATAATACAGCAACGCGTGCAGATATACGGAAAGCTTGTTTCCTCGTCGAATAATTGTAACATTATCAATTATTTCCTTATCCTTGCATCTATGAAAATTTCGCGAGAAGAAGGTAACAGTATATCCCTCCTTGACCAGTCTACGAGCAAATTCAAACGCAATTACCTCGGCTCCTCCTACCTCCGGATTTTTTATATCTTTCCAGTTCAACAGTAAAATGTCCATCAGCACTTAAATAATTTCTTGTTTTCCTCAACCCACTCATAGAGCAACCGCACTCCATCTCTCACATTCACCCTAGGTGTCCATCCAAATTCCCTTTCCGCCTTTCGTATATCGGCGATAAAAATCGGCTGGTCACCCGGTCTAATCTCCGAAAAAGATGCAAGTATTTTTTTGTTAAAATACTCCTCAAGAAGAGGTTGCAACTCAAGCCAGACCGAAATCGTATTTTTCGGCCCTCCGCCGATGTTATATATCTTTCCTTTGGTTTTACCGATGTGCTTGATCGCTAAATCATACGCCCGCATAAGGTCATCGATATACAAGATGTCTCTTACCTGCTTCCCATTTCCGTAGATTGCAATCTTCTTTCCTAAGCACGCTGCAATAATAAACCAGGCTACCCAACCTTGATCTTCTATACCAAATTGCCTCGGTCCATAAATGCAAGATTGACGAAATACAACGGTATTCAGACCGTATATTCTGTGATAATCGCGTACATACTGATCTGATGCTCCTTTGCTGCAACCGTACGGAGAATGAAAATCTAAATTCTCCTCCTCAGAAATACCAAACTTCCGATCAACAAATGTATATCTTGTTTTATCTCCTTTAATTTTTAAATGCTCTAAGCCTCCGTACACTTTGTTTGTTGAGCTATAGATAAAGATAGGGTTTTTTCCAGATAAGCGGACAGCCTCCAAAACATTCAGCGTACCCAAAGCGTTATTTTCGAAATCATCTCGAGGATTTTTCACCGACGAAGTTACCGCTACCTGACCGGCAAAATGCAGGAGTACATCAATATCCAAAACAGCTTTTTTCACTACATGAAAATTTCTTATGTCACCCTCATGCACCTTTGGAGGTTTTTTTGCAGTACGTTTTACCCAGGAGATATTATCGCGGCTTCCCTTTCTTGAGAAATTATCAAATATTATTACATCATCTCCTTTGTTTAAGAAATGGAGTGCAGCATTAATGCCAATAAAACCTGCACCACCTGTTATTAGTAGCTTCATAGTCAAGGTTTATGGAATATTAATACGGAAGTTTAACTCAGGATCAAACTTCCATTTCCGTCTGTTACCACGGTCATAATAATGCAAAATTTTCAATCTATAGAATACAGCAATAGTATCCCGTAACATAAAAAAGATAGTGTTCCAAAAATTTTTTGAGGTTATTGAAGATACGCCAGTAAAATCAAGTTCGATGGGAGCTTCAAATATTCGTTTGTATCCTAAGTAATGCGCAACAGCAATAATTTCTATGTCAAACGCATACGTTTTTACCAACAGTCGGGGAAGGACATCTTCTAATACTTTTTTTCTGAAAAATTTCATACCCACTTGTGTGTCTCGAACTGACAAGCCGAATAGCAACCTTACTAATGTCCTATACCCCCAAGAAAGGATTTTTCTCGTAACTGGATAGTTAACTTTTGATACAGGGTGTAATTTACTTCCTACAATAATATCGGCATTATACCACTCAAAATGCTCCATGAGCATCGAGAGCCCATTCGGATTTATGTCCATCCCGGCGTCAATGAAGGCGATAATATCTCCTTTTGCCTTTGCCATCCCAAATCTGACAGCATGCCCTTTTCCTTTGTTGACGTTGTATCCAGTTGCAACAATTTTGTTAAATTTCATTTTTTGGACGTTCTGCAAAGTCTTATCAACGTTACCATCGACAACAAGAATGATTTCATAATCATATCGGAGTTGATCCAGGACGTGTTTAATGCGTATTAAATCATCTTTAATTGTTTTTTCCTGTTTGTATGCAGGAATAATGACGGAGATAAGATGCATCTTCTTTTTCATAGAGAAAATAAGCGGCTATTTCCTGTCCCAAACATAGGGGTAGTATAGCAAAAGGGAAATAAGGAGTACAAATGATACGACAATAGAAACCTGAATTACCTGAGACAGGTCTTTATGAAAAAAATAGATGCCAAGTATTTGCGCTATCGCTGCGGAAACAATAAAAAAATTTTGCCTCGTTTTATGAATGGAGAGATAAAAATTCGCCATAAGAACACAAAGTGAGTACATTCCCAGAAAAATTCCCATCATGCCTAAAAGCGGTGCAACCCGTAGATAGTTTTTGCCCGGTAGAAGATAAATAATTACATCGGGAAAAAGAAAGTAAATAGCGGTGATCGTTGCTGCACCCAGGAGCGTAACAATGAGGCTTAGCAATAAATAATGAGCATATTTATCGCCTCTTGCATGGGTTTCAGAAACGAAAGGAAACAACACTGCAGTTACTGGTGACACGGCAAAATAAATAACTTTTCCGAGTATTGATAAAACAGCATAATCGCCAGACTCATTTCCCGGAAAAAAATAACGCACCAACATAATATCAGCCGAATACAACGAAGTAACTGATAAAATACTAATAAAAACAGGTAACGCATATTTGTACAACGCTCTCTGATCAGTAAATGCTTCAGGGTTTGAGGTATTTTTTTTAAAGAAAAAATGGAAGGGTAAATAGCCAACGATCCCGCTAAGAGCTATCGCCGCAAAAGCCCCGGTTGTTTTTAATCCGATAAGTACCAATACTATGCCGAAAGCTAATTTGCTGAAAGATTCTACAATGTTTGAAATAGCAAGAATAAAAAAGTTAGTTACTCCCTGCAGAATACTCCGCCCGAAAACCACGAAAACGCCGATAAAAAAATTCAGCAGGAGAAGAAGTATCATTATATTCGACGATAAGTGGAGGAGATTGGTGATAAATGGAGAAAACAATAAAATGGTCAACGCACCTATAGCGCTATATATAACAATGAGCTTTTTCATATAATAATAAAGAGCGTGAATTGCAGAAAGATTCCCCCGGCCTTTGTACGTTGATATAAATTTAACAACCACGAGAGAAAGAGTGGCAAGAGGCACAGATAAAATATAGAAGAAAGCTAGTAAACTTTCTAATTCGCCAAGTAACGAAGCAGGTTTTAGCATTCGCGCCATCACTAAATGGAAAAGATAGTTACCAAAACTCGTGATTGCTGAAGCAGTATACATCCAAATTGCAGAGCTGATAAACCGATTTGAAAAGAACTTTTTAACCATCAATCTCTCCTACTGATTTGTATACATCAACCGTATCCAGGGCAGTCTTTTTCCAGCTGAATTTACGATAGTGTTCTAAGCCCTTTGCTGACAAAGTTTTTTGTAACGCTGCGCTTAAGAACACTTCCTCAATCCCTGCTGCGATACTATCAATATCATACGCGTCAACAAAAAATGCAGCATCTCCGGCAACTTCCGGAATTGATCCTTCTTTGGATGTTACAACCGGACAGCCACACGCCATAGCCTCAAGAATCGGCAGGCCAAAACCCTCATATAAGGACGGCATAACAAAAACCGTTGCAGCATTGTAGAGAGATACAAGATCCTCTGCTGGAACAAATCCCAGTCGAATTATTGAAGTATCATTCTCCGCTAATGTTTGAGCCTCTATCAAGTCTTTATTCCACATATTATGTACATCGATATTTTTATCGAGTAACGCCTTGCCTGTCATTACCAAAGGTATTCTAATTTTTTTAACTGCTTTTATAAGTCTTGGCAAATTTTTATTCCACGTAGCATCTCCAACATACAAGGCAAACCTATCGGGGAGGCCATACTTATCATGGAGTGTCTTTTTTGTCTTCCTCTTATCAACTTGCCTAAATTCCTCACCCGCTGCAAGATAGACTCTATGAACCTTTGTATCGGGCACTCCAACAAAACGAATGATGTCTTTTTTTGACGATTCAGAATCAGTAATAATTGCGTCAGATCTGACAAGGGCTCTTTTTTGTAATAACCAACGAATATTCCCTTTTATCCCAGGCGGGAAATGCTTTGGAAAAACGAGTGGCGTTAGGTCATGGACAGTGACGATTTGTTTCCTTTTTTTACGAAAAGGGAGTGTTGGGAAAAAAGGCTCAAAATACGGAAAATGAACAATCGTTGCGTCTTTGACTATTGCTTCTCCCCGTTGAAAAAACGAATACTGATGCTGAGGAAAAAATTGCAAAAGCGCGTCGCGTAAATGCTCAAGGTAAAAGCCAGTGCCGCGCACTCTGTGTTGCAGGAAATGCCCTGTCGTTAACGGAGATATATCAATTGCAATATTCATCCTGTTTTCGTGAAGCTATGCCTCCTAACCATGAAAACCATCAGAACAATAAACGCTGAGATACTCATGAATATCGACACCTGTCTTACTATTGTATCAGTAAACCTTGCCTCAACAACATGGTCTCCTTTCGGCAGGGTAAATGCAATTATGCCATTTGAATATGTTATTTGCGTCGGATTGTTATCGACAGACACCTCCCAACCTGGGAAGTACGCGACGTTTAATGTCGCATCTGTCGCAACTCCTGATGTAATCGTGAATTTATAGTATTGTGCGTTTTTCGTATTTGAAACGATTTGCTTTTCCTTTGCATCGCTAAGAACGATTTTGTCTTTCTGCTTTCTAAGATTTTTGTCAAACCATATTGTATTAAAGTAATTTCCCGGACTGTTTGTTCCGTCGATAAAATTACTCCTTGTGAGGTAATAGGCGTCGTTTCGATTGTGATAGTGGGCTGGCTTTGCATATCCTATTGACAGTAAAATTGCGATGACGGCAAATAACAAAGGCAACGGTTTATTTCTCCATAAAAGAGCTATTGTCCCTGCTAAAAACGACGTAATAAGCATCATAAGACTGAGGAATCGCCAAGGGAATTGAAAATAATCAATAATAGGAATTGCTTTCCATAATGGATATGAAACACGAAGCAGTAAGAAAAAAGTCATAATAAACCACAGGAGCTGAAAGCCAACTGTTCGCGCTATGCCCTTATCACGTTTTAGAAAAATCAAAAAGCAGACGAACGCAAGAAGAATTGCAAGAAGATTTGCTATTCCTATCTGAAATGACATTTGTCCTCCCAAACTACCACCCGAGAACCCTGTTCCCCAGGATGGTATCAATAATTGAAACAGCTCCGGAAAATTATCTTTTACATTATATATTTGCAAACCGGTGACAAATTGTCTCTCAAAAAGCGCCGGCAGCCAAAAAATTGCAGATAAACCGACTCCGAGCACCAATATACTAGTATATTGGTAAAACATTTTTCTCTTTTCTTTTGAAAGAAAAATCAGTAGGGAAATATAAGAAATGCCATAGAAAAAAAACATCGCTGCCAAAATATTGTGGGAAAAGATCGTTGCGGCAAGAAATACACTTGAGAGAACTAGGTATTTTTGCCCCCCGTCAATGCTGTACCTCTTTATAGACCAGAGAAATCCTGGGAAAAAAGCAAGAGCCCAGACCTCGCCCACAGATCCTCTAACATATATGTCAACAAACCGATATGGGGTAACTGTATAAAAGATTGATGAAATAACTCCTCCTGTGTTTCCCCAATATTCTCTTGACCAAAGATAAAAAAATAGCGCCCCCAGCATGGTGGCAAAGAAAAGATTTAGTTTAAACGCATCAATAAAACTAAATCCGAAGAAATGAAAAAAAGAAGTAGCATAGTTTGGAAACGGGTAAACAAAGTTAAACAATGGTACACCGTATCCATTATTCAAATCAGGCGCCCATCTGGGATATATAGCCCCGCTTCGTAAGACTTTGTCAAACTGATAAAACCGGATCACATGATACTCTCCGTCATGCGTTGGAGGCAAGCCGGGACGCAGTAATGCGTGCCCGGCAATAAAAGCAACAATCAAACACGTAATTATCGGAAGTAAACTTTTCGCCATGGTCTGTGTAGTAATACAACTCCCAATCCAATAATAAGCGTCACAAACGTCAAGACTATTTTAAGAAGCGGAGTAAAGCCAAAATAATTTCCTGTCAGCATGAAAGGGATATATCGAAGGAGAAGACTGAATGAAAATAACAGGGAAATAAGCAAAAGGCGTTTGTTCTCAGGGATCAGAAATGTAAAAGATAAAAACCAGATAGCATACCAGGGATATATTTCCTCACGAAAAGCTGATAGAAAAAAGATAAAATACATTGATAAACAGGAATAAAAGTACATGTTGTCTTTCTTAATCTTCTGCGTAAGAAGAGTTCTCCAAATCACATAAACAAAAACTGGCAAAAGAAAAATTGTCGCAAATTTAATAAATACTGAAGGCATGAAAAAGATGAGGGCAAGTAAAATTCGTCTGTTCATTAACAGATATAAGGCCAACAAGGCAAAAAACATCATGACAATATCGTTGTGTCCGCCTATGAGTGTTTCAATCACAATTAACGGATTCAGGCCGAATAACACAACTGATAGTACACTGTTTGTCATTCTCCAAATAAGGTATGTTGTCGCTACATAGAAAAGTGCCGTAAATAACTTAAAACCAAAAAGTATCAAAAGGAAATTTCCAAAACCGAGAAAATACGGCATTCCCGTAAGAAGTATCCACGCCGGTCCATAGAGCGCTACTTTGTTCGCCGCGCGCGTAAAGGCGAGCATCGGCTCGCCTAAAAACTCAATCGGCATCACAATATACGGATTTTCCTTATAGAAAAAGAGTACCTTTGACGTTGCGATATAGTTGAAAATGTCATAGGAAAGCATTGCGGGATAAGAAAAAAACAATATGCCAATGGTTATCCCAATGAGTATTTTCACCTCTTTTAAACCGAGCTGTTTTTTATGTAGAAGACGAAGAAACGTAAGGTAGTAAGCAAATGACAAAAAAATGATAACAACAAATACCGTTGTCGTTATTGTCCTTTCTTGAAAGGCAAAACCTGTATAGAGTTTTTTAAGATAAAACAAGTTCGGATCAATAAAAGCATAAGAAAATAACGTCACAAAAAACAAGAAGATTGCGTAGCTTACAAATAATGTTGGCTTTACAAGCATGATTGTCGGATCATAATCGCGTTACTGATGTCATTTCCTATATCAAGAATCGACGCTTGTGTTTTCTCAGGCTGCCAGACAAAAGCTTCCGGTACTTGAGCTTTTACTGCTTCCAACACCTCGATATGCTTTCTTGCGGCTTCTTTAAACAAGGATTTTTTATCTCTGATGTTTTTTTGCTCTACCTTTGCTATCTCCAAACTTCCTTGTGCATTATTGAAATATATATCAGATTTTTTTAGCGCATTTTCTGCAAGAAGATACTGCTTATATTCAAAAAGAGTTTTTGCCTCAACAAGATATTTATCGGATTGTTCGAGATTGTACCGGAACTGACTCAAGCTTCCAAAATACCAATACTTCATGAGCTCATCCCACAAAACAAAAGCCTTATACAATCTACTTCCCGGCATTTCAGAGGGATATGGGAGCACGTACGTTGGTTCAGCAAATACCGTTTGTGTTGAAGATACAATAAATAAAAGAATTGCAATAAGAACCCATGCGCCTCCTCTCATTTTTAATTTTTATTTTTTAATTTTTAATTTTTTTCTGTGCCACTCCCATGCTGTAACGACAATTGTCTCAAGGTCCGAATATTTGGGAGCAA
>CAZTFV010000003.1:0-10318 GCA_964613075.1 uncultured Gammaproteobacteria bacterium
TACGGCGTAAAGCGGATTCCCCGTCCCTTCACCGTCTGCACGTGCGCGGGCTCATTGGGGTTCTCCTCAATTTTCTTGCGCACGCGGAAGATCAGCTGGTCCAATGCCTGGTCAGTAACCCCGGCAGTTGATCGGTTATCTCCCCAGACGACATTGATCAGCTCGTCTCGCATAATGATCTGCTCAGGATGCAAGACAAGGTAACGAAGGAGGAGAAACTCCGACGAGGTCAGGCCGTCGGAGAGTGTGAGACTTCCCTTGCTAATCGTATTCGTTTTCTCATCGTAGACAATCTTCTGCGCACCCGTTCCCGGAGCTGAAGAAATATACGCTTCAAGAAGCGGGATGGTACTCTTGCCATCTTTAAGAAGACCGATATGTGCAAGATATTGTGCAACTGGTGAAGCATCAGGCGAGCGGAGCCCCGTACCGTCTGGTACAGGGCGGAGCGCTTGCTGCTCAACAGGTGATAATGATAGCCATATCTCAGCTAAAGCCTGCGTTACTGTTTTCTGGGCTAAAAGAAAGGTTGCATAGTCTTTCGCTTCGCCATGTACGAGAAACGCTTCAGTAGCCATCCGCATCAATTTTCCATGGCCACCAGTGAGCTTAAGCAACCTCTCCGCAATGTTTTGCGGTACTTTTTTCCCAGCAACGTTCTCTAAATGTTTGATGCGAAACACGACGCTTTCCTTGTCGTAGAGTGGCACGTAGATGATATTGCCAGCCATAAGATCGTGGAAGTCCGCAAGTACGATTGGCTCTACCAACTCCTCAAGCGGTTTATGCACTGAGAAAACCACAGAGAAGTGGTACTTTGCTTTATTACGGATAATCCGAAGGTTGGAGAAAAACTCGCTGGTGAGTGTTGGCACGTATTCCTCAAACCGCTCAAAAAGGTAGATGACGTTGAGTTGATGCTCGTAGACGAGTATCTCTATCGCGTGCTTGAGCTCTTCTCTCATCACCAGCTCATCCTGCATGGACAGCGCGTTTCGCAGCATTTCATTGACGACAGTGTATTCATCAAATAGCTTCCGATCCCGAAGCGAGTCTGTAAGTGCTAAGAAGAGCATCTTCATCACATCTGATAATGGCCTTTTTCGCACTTCTGAGAAATCAAGGTGCACGAAGTGATAGGATTGCTGCTTCTCACCCAGATGTCGTACGCGAACGTTGTGGTTGTATACCAGAAGGCCAAATATCGCGTATTTCCCCACGCCAGGCGCGCCAATGAGTTGACAGGATTTGCCCTCTTTGACAAACTTAAGAATCTGATCAATCTGGGCAAACCATGAGTCCTGCGGGTAGAGAGACTCAAACTGCACGTACGACTCGGAAATTTGTTTTGGCATAAGCGTACTCTCACCATGTCATTCTGAGCGTAGCGAAGAATCTCTTGTTGACAAGATCCTTCGTCGTTTCACTCCTCAGGATGACAAGAGTGCAACATTGTTATGGTAGCAAAAATCCGTCTGTCTTGCACACGAGCCGCCCTTTCGTTACGATGGAGATATGAAGAAGCTCCTGATTTCTTTCTCTACTCTTCTTTTTTTTCTACTCACGACCCCTAATCAAGCTGCCCTTGCTCAAGGATGCAACATGGAATCATTCACTATTGAGCAAAATGGGGTAGGGGTCAACCAAGTAACGATAAATCAAGATACGGTGTTTAAGATCAGACTCTCTGACGGATGTAATTATGATGGATACCTTATTGTTCATTATGATAGCGGACCAAATGCATGTAAAAAGGGGAATCATGAGCTGAGCGATTCTGATAGAGATAATCTCTTTGTCTCCGATGCCTTCTCCTTCTTAGAAGGAGAGCAAACTGCTCCAGGAGAAACATGTGTCTATAAACAGGATGATCTTGATGCAAAAGTTACTTTTACCGTTCAATCAGGAAAAATTCCATGCTACCAGTATTTTAATGACACGATAAAAGAGCAATATAGGACTGCAGGGAAGCCTTCTCAGTGGAGCCTTTGTGATGACTCCTGCAAAAACGTTCTTGATCTCTCTGAAGACCTTGACAGCTACCGTGAGCAGTATTCCTGCGCAGATGACTCGGTGAAAGCACGCTATGAGAGCTGCCAAAATAAAAATCTAACTCATGATGCTAATAGCACTCCTCAGTGTGTTAATGACAGTAAGCTAACTTCTGAAGCTGCATACGCTTGTCAATTCACGTTCAATAACGCAAGTGAGCCGACTATCGATTATCATAAATTTGTCTGCCCAAGCGGGAAATATGCCTGCTCCTCTGGAGGAGAAATTAAATGCCAGACTGTCCCAAATCCCATCGTGTCCATACCGCTTTTGCAAAGGAGTCTTCCAACACAACTCAGAATTTTGACAACAACAGACGTTGCGATCAATGTCGATCGTTGCGTCTTACCAGGGGATGTGAAGCTATTCGTTGATGAAACACAGGCTGGCAAAGGCCAAGGTGCGAGAAATGGCGCGGGAATTACGTTTTCCCACAAATTCAAAACACCTGGCAGCCATCAAGTATCAGCAACGTGCAACAACAAACCTAGCAACAAGGTTACTATTACCGTAGAAAACGAAGCATTTAGCATTCAAGCAATTCCAAGCGCAGGTGACACGGCGCTGTACGTCAACTACCCTTTTACATTGAGCATTCAAGGCTGTACAGGGTCGGGAAAGTACGTTCGGTTAACCGACAATAATGACCAGGATGAGGTGGGAGGAATTATTCCAGATAATCAACCTTTTGAAGAAGGAAAAAAGTACACATATACAAAAGCTGGAAAATATGTGGTAACTGCAGTATGCGGACACAATATTTCCGGCGGTAGATATCAGAAGTTTTCTGCAGATGAGACGATCTCTATCGCCATAGATATTATCGACAAAGCTGACATCAAGCCTGATTGCTCAGCTGATTATCAATCATGTGTTGGTAAATGTTCAGAAGATCAGGAGTGCGTGAAGAAATGTGACGAAACCAAATCCGCTTGTGAAAGCGCTGGTTATTGCGAAATCTGCCATCCTGACTGGCCAGTCTATGAAGGGAATCATCCCCAAGATGAACGCTGTCGAGGTGGGCCCGCAACTGATGAAAAATACAAATATAAAGTCCGTCCTGTCGAAGTAGAAAAATGCGAGCCAGGCTACGAATGCAATCATGTCATCGGCTGCGTTCTACCAACAGGCGGTCTCACTCCACCTCCTCAGCCCTGTCTTGAAGGAAAAGACAAAGAAGGAAATATCACAACTGACCCCGATAAAATTGCAACGTGCACAAAATTTTCCACAGCCATCGCTGGCTTCTCTCTCACGCCAACTGAATTTATCTCAACGCTCCTTGGTATTCTCCTCTCTATCTCCGGCATGATCGCGCTTCTTATTATCATCTGGACAGGGTATAAGATGATGATGTCGCGGGGGAATCCTGAAAAGATTGAGGAGGCAAAAGAGCAATTAACTTCTGCTATCACCGGCCTTCTCTTTATCATACTTTCCATTGTGATCCTGGAGGTCATCGGTGTTGACATTCTCAAGATACCGGATTTTGGGGGATAAGCAAGTATCTATGAACTTTGCTGTGGTATATTAGAAAAAGGTGATAAGCCATGAAAGTATTGTCAATGAAATTTTTTCACTCATTATTATGTCCGTGATCGGGGTAAATCTTTTAAAGATTCCAGGGTTTAGTTAAGAAATGAACAAAAAACTTTTTATATTCAGCTCTATTCTTTTTACGATCGCGATTTTCTCTGGAGCTTTTTTTAATCCACAGAAAACCAAGGCCGCAGAGGTGAATTGTATTCTTAATACGCTCTCAGTGAAAGCGGTTGATGAAAAGGAGGGAGAGCCTATCTCTCCAATAGAAGCAAGCGGAAGTTTCCCTTTAGGAACAAACTTTATCTTTTCAGGACAACTAACAGGATCTGACTGCCCTGAAAGCGCGCAGGGTTTTCCAGGTGAAACCGCAATACGATTAGTGTCTCTAAATCCAGCTGGAGTCGTTAACGAAAATATTGCACTTTTTAATGCTATTCCAGAACCTGATGCAGATGGCAACTATAACTTTTCCTATACACTTCCGGGAAATAGCGCAGGGCAGCGTCA
Source organism: uncultured Gammaproteobacteria bacterium (assembly GCA_964613075.1). Taxonomy (GTDB): domain Bacteria; phylum Patescibacteriota; class Microgenomatia; order Levybacterales; family UBA12049; genus CAYWEP01. The sequence goes on from CAZTFV010000003.1 coordinate 4,102, forward strand.
GTATGGCATCTTGTTTGCATCTCCAGAATTTTTTTATTTGACACCAGACCAGTTAACCCTTTCGCAAGGCATAACTACCGAATCTATTGGCTCGGCAATCTTAATTACATTTAAGATTGCTGATGGAGATGAAGGGCCTGCTGCTAGCGATCCTTCAACAAGAATGTTCTCGTGTGGTCAAAGAATAGCTGGTGTGAAACGAGAAGACAAAGAGGAAACACTTACCTGCCCACAAGATAATACCAGACGTTGCTGTCCTACTGCCTGCGGCGGCGCCAAGCAGTTGAGGATCGACAACTTGCCTCATGACGTGGAACGGCCCCCAGATGATGGTGACGGAAATCCTTTGTATTACTGGGTCTGCGGCTACGATGCATCGCTTGTTCCTCCTATCACCCCAATTCCCACGCCTCCACTGCAACCATGCCAGAAACCTGATGGTACTGTGGAAAATTGTGAGACAGCAATCGGTCCAATCAAAGTAGATCCACAAGAGTTTATTTCTGTTCTGTTTGGTATTCTTCTCAGTCTGGCAGGAGGTATTGCCCTTCTTATCATCATCTGGACAGGGTATAAGATGATGATGTCGCGGGGCAATCCTGAGAAGATTGAGGAGGCAAAAGAGCAATTAACTTCTGCCATCATCGGTCTGCTCTTTATCATCTTCTCTGTTGTCATCCTCGAAGTCATCGGCGTTGATATCCTCGCGATCCCAGGATTTGGAGAACAAGCACCTGACCGCCCTACTTGCGGCGAAGTGGGAGCCACACGGTGTAGTGAGGAGGAAAGTCTGGAAAAATTCCAAAACTTCGACGGCTGCCGTGGAGGATTAACAGAGGTACAAGGAAAATGCGATGAGTTGGACTGTGGAGGACTAAACCAAAAAGCCTGCGACTATAAGTATCAGGATAGGGAGATTAATCGCAAAGGATGCAACCCTGAGTTTCCGAATAACGAAAATATTAATGGCGTGTGTGGTCTGCGCCCCGGTGGATAATTACTCTTTCGAGAAGTCTTCAATGGTTTTAGTTCTCGGCTTTAAACCTCGAACAATAAAAGTTTTTGTAAATCCTGAACGATTACACAAAATGTTATTGATTTTATCGTACGATTTTTTGTATCATTGGCACTATGGAAGCGAATATTTACTTAGTCATTATTGCGTTTGCCCTCATTGCAATTGCCGGATATCTAGCTATCTTCCGTTCTCGTTAGTTCCATTTTTTATGCACATTGCAGAAATACCTCAGCTCCGCTATACTAGGTGTTGATTATGAATACCAAAAACTTACAGTACTATATACTCATTGAACAAGATGAGGATGGCAAATTTGTCGCTTCAGTTCCAGCGCTACAAGGATGCTATACAGAAGGAGACACGTTTGAGGAAGCAATTGAGAATGCCAAAGACGTTATTAAACTCCACATTACATCCCGTCAAGAACGAGGAGAGTTACTAGATGACAGCAATATGGAATTTATCGGCATAAAGCAGGTTTCTGTTCCTTATGGCGTATCTTCCCATCATTAAACCAGATCTTCTTATTCGCGCCATTAAGAAACAAGGTTTTGCCAAAGATAGGCAAAGTGGCAGTCATGCAACATTTATTCACCCTAATGGCAGAAGAACCTCCGTACCGATTCATCGAAAAACAATTGGCAAAGGACTGTTGAAAAAGATTCTTCGTGATATCAAACTCTCGCCTGAAGAATTAAGAAGACTCATCAAATAGTAACTCACCTTACGCACTGTCATTCCCGCGTAGGCCGAAGGTCCCTTTGGGGCAGGAATCCAGAACGTTATTTGTATAGAGGAATGTATGCTTACAGAACTTGCGTTAAAAACACCGGCTTTAAAAAAGAATTTGTCATGCTAATTCGGCCGAAACTATCCAAAAATCAACGGAGCAAACTGTCTGAAGTGCTAGAGCCTATTTCAACCTTCTGTTTTGTCATTCTCAGCCATACTTGTTCTGGACTTGATCTAGAATCTGACTGAGAATCTGGATTCCCGCTTTCGCGGGAATGACGCGGTGGGTTTATTTTCTTATTTATGCGCGGGCCGTTCCACTACTTGTCTGCGGAACAATCCTAATCTCAAGTCTGGCTTTTAAGGCTTTTGTAACCTTCTCAAGCGTTTTTAAGGTATAACCTGTATAGTCAGCGGATTCTATTCTTGCGATATTTGATTGCCTGGTACCAACAAGTTTTGCTAATTGCGTTTGCGTAAGCCCTGCCTGTTTTCTCAGATCATAGATTTGGAATGCTATATCCCAGGCCTGACCAGCCTTATCTAACTTCTCTTGGAAAGAAGGGTCTTGTTTCAGTAGCTTTTCAGTCAGTCTGTCTAAATCATCTTTTTTTCTTCTCATGGTTCGATACACTCACCATGACCCTGAGCTTGTCGAAGGGTCATACTAATTTGCCTCCTCTGCCTTTATTTCTTTCAATCTCTTTCTTGCCATTTCTAACTCACCTGCTGATGTCTTCTGCTGTTTCTTTATAAATACGTGCAAGAGGATAATTATTCGCCCTTTGCTAAATGTATATATAATTCGTAGTATATCTGTCCCTGCTTTAATTCTTAACTCCCACAGTCCTGGTTCTAGATGCTTTGATAATGGCTCTTTGTGATACGCTCTATTTTTTAGCTTCTCTAACCCTTTAAATACTTGCTCTGCAAGAGGGTTATTGCTTCTCTTCAACTCCACTAAAAACTCCTTAACAGGACTCTTTCTCTGCTCATCTGTATAAAAGATTATTTCAAACTCCATTGTAATTATATCAATATTGATATATAAGTCAAGTGAGTCTTTTGTAAGAACAGTTTAGCAAAATTCCTTTTTGTTATGATATAGTAGAACTGCAGAGCGATTTTTTATGCTGACAGAACTTGCGTTAAAACTACCAGGTGGGGAGAATTTGAAGCCGCCGGGGAATATCCCAAGCGGAGGGCTATCAACTAAAGGCGGGGATGCGCTGCGGACAGGACTGGGCGTTGCCATGATCGGGGCAGTCCTTGTCTGCCTTATTTTTATTGTCTGGGGCGGTCTTGCCTGGATCTCATCAGGCGGCGATAAGCAGAAGCTGGCTGCTGCCCGAGCACGCATCATGTATGCGATCGTAGGACTTGTGCTGGTACTACTGTCTTTTATGATTGTAAATCTCTTCACGGGATTCCTGGGACTACCCAGCGTTTTGTAAAGAAATATTTGATGCTAGACTCTAGAAACTAGAGGTTAGAACTTGAGGTTAGATGATAGAGGTTTGATCTATCTTCTAATTTCAAAACTCAAGATCAAGCTTCTAGCATCAAGCGTCTAGCCTCAATAAAGAAATTTTTAATTTCGTAAAACTACCCCTTGACAACCCTGAAAATATCTGCGTATGATGGGTATACAGACATGAAAAAACTTACTGCCCTAGGTCTGGGAGCTGCGTCTTTTCTTTCTTTAGCTTTTCCTGTTTTCGCAGGAGAAACGGGCTCGGTCGGAAATCTCTGCCCTGAAAAAAGCACGTTTTCAGGCTTATGCGATGCCAGCAAAGATCCAGGTCAGATCCTCGGTATTATCATTAACTTTATCTTCATTGTAGCCATCATTCTCGCCTTTGGTTTCCTGATTTACGGCGGTATCCGCTGGATAACATCCGGTGGAGATAAAGGCGGGGTTGAAAATGCGAGGAATACGATCATTGCGGCGATTGTCGGGCTGATTGTTGTTTTCCTGGCGTATGTCATCCTCAACCTGGTACTCGGACTTTTCGGAACGAATCTCACCAATTTAACCTTCCCGACGCTTAATGATCTAGTATCCAGATAATTTTTTTCGTAGTCTTTTCTACCTCCTTTTTTTAATCCTTGACACTGCCAAATTTTTCTGCGTATGATGGGTATACAGACATGAAAAAACTTACTGCCCTAGGTCTTGGTCTCGCTTCCGCGCTCGCCCTTGTTTTTCCTGTTTTCGCAGAAGAGTCGGGCTCAGTCGGAAGTCTCTGCCCTGAAAATAGTACATTTTCAGCGCTGTGCAAGTTCAGCGAACCGGGTCCTGTCCTTGGTATTATTGTAAATTTTATCTTCATTGTAGCCATCATTCTCGCCTTTGGTTTCCTGATTTACGGCGGTATCCGCTGGATAACATCCGGTGGAGATAAAGGCGGGGTTGAAAATGCGAGGAATACGATCATTGCGGCGATTGTCGGGCTGATTGTTGTTTTCCTGGCGTATGTCATCCTCAACCTGGTACTCGGACTTTTCGGAACGAATCTCACCAATTTAACCTTCCCGACGATAAACCAGGCCGGCGGCGGCAGGCCGGTTGATAAAGGATCAGCTGATACCTGTGGAATAGTAGGTAAACGGCCTTGCGATAGACAAGAACTCCAAGACAGAATTTGGGGAAATCAAAAAGGAGCCCAGGATGGCTGCAGGGGTAATATTAAATCGCAAGGCGGAAAATGTGTTCCGGCTTAATGGTATAAATGTGTTGAGGGAGCGGCGAAGGTTGCGGCTTTCAAATATATTCCAGCTTGCTTGGTGAAGTAGATAGAGCCTATACGGCGTTAAATTCTAGCGGAGGCGAGGTTAGTCTCTTTTGTTTCGGTAGCGTAATGTTGAGCTTCTCAAACCCAATAACTCGACCTTTCTTGTCTTTACACAAAATTACCCCGTCGCCTACCTCCTCGCTGATGTACTCTTTCTTGGGGTCATCAAACCATACGTTTAATGTTCTCCCCTTTTCATCGTAATAGACTTTAAGTTTTTTCATAGACTTTTCCATACTCGTGAAACCTCCCCGTATGGATATTATATTTCTCTTCATCGATCACAAGGAATGTATCCTTCAGGCTTTTCTTTGCAAAAGCTTTAACTAAGCTACTTATAACCGCAAGCAACTCTATCGTCACTCTATTCTGATAACGAATAAGAATGAAGCCAAACTTTGTCGCGTCAGGATAGGATGTAATTTTGATGAGTCCAAGATCACATGTTACCAGTGTTCGTCTTAGTTTATTTGCTCTTGCGACGATTTCTTGATCCGGAGTTTGTGTAAGAGATAGTTCAAAGACAGTCTTGAGGTCTATCTGTAAACTTCTGAAGTGGTCAACAACGATTTTGGGGACATTTTCATCGAAAAGAAGCCTCATAGACCTTATCTCTTTTCTTCTCTATAAATCGTATCTCCTCCCCTTCAACTACTTTTGCTGCGTATTTCATCGCAGCTTGAATAGACGCTTTTGTTAAGCTGGGATAATACTCTTTCACAATTTCCCCATAGCTCATCCCTGATGCCAAAAGACCTAGAACCAGGTGAACAGGAATTCTCGTTCCGGCGATAATCGGCTTACCGCCTAAAATGCTTGGGTCAACAATGATTTTATTCATAACTCGTTTCATTGATAGTTTGTTGTTTTCATTTTTGCCATACTCATATGAAACTAAGTATAGCATAGGTCAAAAAAAACTGCTACGATGAATATATATGGGTAGTCCTTGGGGTGAGTGCGTTGACAAGGGCGTTGCAACGCTCAAGTGTATCCCGGTAGTCTTCAGTAATCTGATCAACGCTGCGTTGACTTTCGCAGGCGTTGTCGGTGTGATTCTTGTTATCGTCGCAGGATACAAATACCTTACCTCAGGCGGGGATGCCAAAAAGCTTGAAGGAGCGCAAAAGACACTGACGTATGCTGTCATCGGGATTATCCTGGTCGTCCTCTCCTTTCTTATCATTAACTTCATAAGCCTGGTAACAGGTGTCACTTGCATCAAAAACTTCGAAATTGGTGCATGTATTGATAAAACAGCTGGCACAGCAGAGAAAGATAAAGACAAGAATAAGAATAAGGATAAGGATAAGGATAAAGACAAAGGAAAAAATGATGGAGGCAGGAAAGATAATAAAGGCGGCAAGAATGGTAAGAACTAATCCTCTCTTTTCACGAAAATCCGCACTCCTTTGATCTACGTTTGACCTACTTTGATAATCTTGCAATGTAATTTTTCACGATTTAAACTGAAGTACACTATAAATTATTAGTTTGATAACCTTTGTTAGTTATCTTTTTGTGTTTGGTGAAGCTGTCCATGACAACAACTCAAATTAATAACGGTAAAATTTTCAATTCGTTATGGAAAATCACCCTATCCCACAAGACGTGACAGGATTTCAATTCAAGCTCATCGGCAGTATGACGGTGAAGCAATTTGCCTACCTTG
>CAZTFV010000003.1:10418-13974 GCA_964613075.1 uncultured Gammaproteobacteria bacterium
GGATTTCAATTCAAGCTCATCGGCAGTATGACGGTGAAGCAATTTGCCTACCTTGCGGTGGGCGGGATTTTTGCGGTTGTTGCTTTTCATGTCCCCAATCCGAGTAATTCATTTTTTATTACCGCTGTTAAATATACGCTGGTCCCGCTTTTTGGCCTGACTGGCGCTGCCTTTGCCTTCATGCCGCTTGAAGGACGACCGCTTGATACGATGGTAAGCAATTTTGTCAAAGCGCTTTTTAAGCCCAATCAATTTGTCTATGTAAAAACAGGCGGGAATTTGGCTTTCCTGCACGCCTCGTCCCAGATTCAACAAGCCATACAAGCGCAAAGCGCAAGCGTCTTGGCGGGAACATCTGCTCCTGTTCATGACCCATTACGAGAGCAGAAATTACAGGCGCTCTTAAATCAAATCCACACCCGCGCGTCTCCTGTGGCGCGTACGGAAGCTGACCAGAAAGAGCAACAGTATTTACAATCATTGTTCGGCTCAGCCCCGGGCACTATTCAGCGCCCTTCGACAAGCTCAGGACAAGGCCCGGCTTCGCAGGGCACTGGACAGTACCCTGCTTCGCCCCCAACACCTGTCTCTTCTGCGCTACATACTACTCTAAGCGCTATTGCGCCTATTGCAGCGCCGAAGCTTCCGCCACCGCCTTTGACTCAACCCCCTACGCCCTCTCCCGCACAAACAACAACTGCGCAAACTCCCCTACCTCCTTTGACACCACCGAGCTCTGCTGCTCCTGACGCAGCAACGGATATTACGCCTGATATGGCGCGGGCGCTTGGATTGCCACATCTGCCTGATACACCCAATCTTATTATCGGCATTATCAAAGACGCGCGGGGCAATGTGCTCTCGGGTATTCTGGTTGACGTGAAGGATAAAGACGGCAATCCGATCCGAGCATTTAAGACCAATGTGCTTGGACAATTTGTCTCTGCCACGCCGCTTGCCAATGGGACATATACAGTAGACTTTGAAGACCCAAAAGGACAAAACAAATTTACCTCAATTTCTTTAACAGCCGATGGGACAATTCTTCAGCCGATTATCGTTATCTCTGTTGATGCACGGGAGGAGTTAAGAAAGGAGCTATTCGGTTGAAAAACAAATCTGCCCAGAAAATACATTCGACAACGCAGAAATTCACCGAAATTGTGGATATTGTCGGTGATGTTGTAGTCCTGGAAAATGGCAATGCCTGTATGGTAATCGAGGTGACTGCCAGTAACTTCGCGCTTCTGTCCAAGCGGGAGCAGGACGGCAAAATTTATTCCTATGCTGCGCTCCTAAACTCCCTTTCCCACCCGATTCAGATTGTGATACGGAATAAACGAGTGGATATTTCATCTTACTTAAAAACGCTTGAGGAGCAGCAACGACAAACTCAAAATCCTTTGCTTGCCAATCACATCAAGCTCTATCGGGATTTCGTCCAGCAAATGGTACGGGTGAATGTGGTCCTCAATAAAATGTTTTATATTATTATTCCCTATACCTCGCTTGAGGCAGGGATTGGGGCTGTTGCTACAAGCAAGAAAAAAGGCGATGCTGCTAAGCAAGTACTTGTGGAGCAGGCAAAAAAAACGCTTGAGGTGAAAGCCGAATCACTTTTGGGGCAGCTTCGCAAGCTTGCGGTTGCGGCAAAGGTGCTGGGACAGGAAGAGTTGATCAAGCTTTTCTACGATATTTACAATCAAGATACGATTTCATCCGATGTATATGATTCTGTCTCAAGTCCGTTGGTGAAATCATCGCTCTCACAATGAAGTTATTTGCAAAGAAGAAAATACAAGAGGGAGCTATCTTGGTACAAAAGACGTCAAAGACGGTTGCCGCACTTGAAAAAGGCATGGTATCTTTGGCCGATGTTATCGCTCCTTCATCTATTGAAGTGGATTTTCGCTACATCAGGATAGGTGATAGGTACTGCACGACGCTTTTTATCGTAGGTTACCCCCGTTATGTCTCTCCGAATTGGCTACAGCCGCTTATCGATTATGACCACACGCTTGATATTGCAATGTTTGCCTACCCCACGTCAAGCGCTGATGTTCTGGATGATCTGAAACGGAAAATTGCCGAGATGGAAGCAACGATTGAGTCTGAGAGCCAAGCGGGGCGGGTAGTTGATCCGAAAGTTGAGGCGGGGCTGGAAGATGCAAAATCCTTGCAGGAGGAATTGGCAAAGGGCGTTGAGCGCTTCTTTCAATTTTCATTTTATGTCACTCTATCTTCTGAGACGCTTGATGAATTGCGCGAGGCAACCAAGCACTTGCAGACAACGCTCTCGTCGCTTCTGATGACTGCGAAAGTGGCAACCCTTCAGATTGAAGAAGGATTTAAGTCAACCCTGCCGATTGCCCAGGACAGGCTTTATATAACGCGAAATATGGATACCACGTCTTTGGCGTCTACTTTTCCCTTTACCTCTGCTATCTTAACACAAAACAAAGGAGTGTTATATGGCATTAACGCGCAAAATGGTTCACTTATTATCTTTGACCGCTTTTCACTGGAGAATGCCAATGAAGTGGTGCTGGGTAAATCAGGCGCCGGAAAATCCTATCTTATCAAGCTTGAAATTATGCGTCAATTTATGCTGGGAGCCGAGGTTATCGTCATTGATCCTGAGGGAGAGTACGGTGCGCTTGCCAATATATTGGGCGGTGAGATGGTGGAATTCAGCCCATCCTCACCTGTGAAGATTAATCCCTTTGATTTATCAGAACTGTATGAGGAGGGCGAGAATGAATTGGGGCTGAAGATTTTGTCTCTGCATGGCTTGATGAAGATTATCATGGGAACTTTGGATGCGGAGCGGGATGCGATACTGGATCGGGCGCTGATAGATACGTATAACCAAAAAGGAATTACGCCTGATCCTGCCACGCAGAAAAAAGAACCGCCCTTGATGGAAGATCTGTACAAAACACTTTTGGGTATGGAAAATCAGGCTGCCAAAGAAATGGCCTTGCGGCTTGAGAAATTTATTAAAGGATCGGCTGCAGGCATTTTTAATCAAGTGTCAAATTTTGATATTACCAATCCGTTAACGGTATTTAATATCAAGCGGCTTGAGGATGAGCTGCGGCCGATTGCCATGCATATTATTTTGGATTTTGTCTGGACAAAGGTCAAAAAGTCACTCAAAAAGCGCATCTTAATTCTTGATGAGGCCTGGTACATGATGAAATATGAGGATTCGGCAAGTTTTGTTTTCTCAATTGCCAAACGCTCGCGAAAATATTACTTGGGGCTGACGACAGCCACGCAGGACGTTGAGGATTTCCTCTCTACCAATTACGGCAAGGCTGTCCTGACCAATTCCTCAATCCAGATACTTTTGAAGCAGGGAGCGGCTGAGGTGGATTTGGCTGCGTCGACCTTTTATCTTTCTGAAGGAGAAAAAGAACTCTTGCTCTCTGCTGATATTGGAGAAGGGCTTTTCTTTGCCGGACAAAATCATGTGGCGATGAAGGTCATTGCCGCGCCATTTGAGCATGAAGTGATTACCTCAAATCCTGAGGAGATTATGAAGCAACAGCAG
>CAZTFV010000003.1:14074-40089 GCA_964613075.1 uncultured Gammaproteobacteria bacterium
CAGACACCAATAATTCTAAACAGGCTGCAGACCAAGGGTATGTCGAATCATATATTAAGACAGGCGAGATATCCAATGCCCGAGAGCGGGCCAGACATTTTTTCTTCTGGGCATCGCAACCTGAATATGCAGAGCTTTTCCGCTTTCACCCGTTTGATGAAGAAACTCCTGCGTTCAAAGCATTTCTTGAAAGCCATAGCGAGGTTCCCAGAGACATATTGCGCCTGAAGCAAACGTGGGCGCAGTACTGGAGCCAATTCCCTGAAGGGATTAAATCGGAACAGGAACAGATAAGGCGAGAGCAAGAAGCAACGGCCCCGGCTGCAGCGCCACAACGCATTTCGCCAAACGTTGCCGGTCTTTTTGCATTACCTGTTATGGGAGCAACCTACGCGAAAGAACGGCTTAGTCCACGCTGGCAACACGAGCAACAAGTATTGAAGATAGCTCAAGGATGGCAGAAAGCAAATCCGCAGGCTAAACTCCCCGGACCACTCTTTGTCCAGAATAAAGGCGGGCCATTTGTTGTCAACCACAACCTCTTTGACACGATTCCAGAACTGCATCAATTAGAGAAAGCTCGTCGTTTCTCCTACAAAAACCCTCATCATGATCCTCTCATCCAACACGCCCACACATCAAGCTTTGCACAAACACGACAGGCCATAAAAACCCAAGGCCTTTCGTTTAGTAAGCATAGACAAATAATTGAAAGCATACATCAGCAGAATCTTGCCAAAAACTTCGATCAATTCGTCAGAGAGAGTCCGCATCTTGCGAGAGCATACCAAAACCACCCCCATGTTCAGGCAGCGCTCAGGCGCGCAGGAGTTCCTTCAGCACAGCCGGCAAGACCGCCTTTACTGGGCGGCAGAGCACAGTCCCTCAAGCAGTTTTTCAGACCACCGCCTCTTCGTCCGCAACCTCGTGCAGCCTCTCCTTCGCGCGCAGGCATCTTGCGTCGTCCAGCAGGTATCTCTCAGCGACGAGGCTTCCTCTCGCTGCCAATACCAAATCCTGCAAGCATCTTCAATCCCGCACGCCACCTCACGCTCATCCTGCTTGCAATTATTGGCTCGCTTGTCCTTTTTGTACTGCTAGAAGACTCCGGAGTGGCTGTCCAAGAAGAACCAGGGGCATCTGCACAAATTACAAAAGAGGCAAAAGATAGAGTTGAGAATGAAGAACAGATCGTTTATACGATTATGGTTACTGTTACCGGAGCGCCTGATGATGTGCTGATAACAGATGTAATTCCCGATAACGCAACTCTTGCCCAGGAGCCTGTTCCTCCGCCGACAAGAAGGGAGGGGAATGCTCTCGTTTGGTCAATGAAGGCTTTACAACAAGGCGGCAGCAGGAGTCCTGCGCCATCGCAACCACCAACAGACACAACTCCCTTCCAACCCGACCCAAACGCCAGCGGAACGATTCACAACCTCGGTTTTGGTCCATCTGACGCAAACCGTATTGACGCATTAATACAAAAGCTTCGTCCTGGTAGTAAAATGAGGGGAAGTGATATTGTAAAGTTCGCAGGGGAATTTAATATTGATCCGCTACTCATTTTTATCGCAATTAATGAATCACAGCTTTGCACCGATACCGGCGTTGTTTCCCCTGGCGGATCAGATCCTGATAATTATAACTGCGGTGGCATTACCTGGGACGCAGCAGATGGAGCATCCCCCAACTCACAAGGAATCCTTAACCAAACAGAATTAGATCGCTGGAGCGCACGCCCCCAAACCGAGGCAGCAGACAATGATACGGGTCACGTGTTTGCTTTTGTTCCGACACCAAGAGATGGAGTCGGACTCTTCTTCAACTACATAGGACGTCACCCCTCCTATCAAGGCAAAAGCCCACAAGAGTTTTATAATATCTATAATCCCTGTGGTGATCCTGGCAATCAGGGGAGATTCGCCTGCGGCGAAGATGAGATAAATAACATACTTAACATAATTCGGCAGAACGTTGGTCCTGAGATAGAGACGGCATCGGTCAATGCCCAAGCCACTGTAGCAACGTTTGCGCCACTGAAAATCATCCTCACCCTGCAACCAAAGGATAATACTTACGTTGTTAATCAGGCGACTGCAGAAGTTATTCCGGCTGGCCAATAGTTTGTAAAAAGCTGTATTATAGATATAGCCTGTCATGAGAAAGGTGCTTATCGTAATTATCTTGGTTTTTATACTTTTCTCTTTTGCTATTAATGACGCGCTGGCGCAGGCTCCGCAACAAGAAATGAGCAAACCAACACCGCCGCAAGAAGCCAGCTGTGAACTACATAGTCCTGATACAGACGGGTGGGCAGCGGTGAACCAATGGGACGACCTTGTTCTCAAGGCGATAGATGAGGTCGCCAAAGTGTCTGAGGTGGCGGGGACGCGTGTGCCAGGAGACCGGATAAAAGCACATATGATGATTGAAAGCGGCGGAGATCCTGAGGCCTTTCAGGACAAGCCGGGAGAATCAGGCGACGCTTATGGCCTGATGCAATACACGGACAATGCCGCGTCATATTCACTGCTTACGCAATCGCAAATAGCAGCGCTTCATAGATTTGACTCTTATGCGAGTATTTACGCCGGTACGCTTGAGCTTGCGTATCGGTTTGTAACCAATGACTGCAACCTGGGATGGGATGGAGCAAGCTATGGGTATTTCGGCGGCGATCCCTGTGGCAAAGGCGCTACAGATCTTGATACTGGCTTTGATCCATCAGCATACCAGAATACCTTGCAAAAAAACTTGGGCATTTTGGAAAAAAGCGAATGCAGCGAAGAAGTTTCTGATCGGACATTTAACCCTACACAAACACCTATGTCGATCACTCCTACTCCCTTTGTCTGCCTTGGTTCACCGTGTCTGACCGGCATTGTTACCCCCACGCTTCCTCCTTGCGAAGAAGACGGCGCCCTCGCCCCTTCCCCATCGCAACCCTCTCAACCATCAGGAGATCTTGCCTCGCAACTGGGAGAATATTTTGCAGAGCTGAGACGCGCATTGGATGCATTCTTCAGCGAATTTCGCAACAATATGCAGGAATTTTCCAATTCCCTGCAAAACCGTCCGCCCGGATCGCCTGTTGTACCACCTGAGATTCCAGAGCTTAATCTGCCTACATTTAACAGCGTGCATCAGCCCGGACAACAGAATACTCCCCTCCCCCCTGCTGCTCCGACTCCTTGCGCAAGCGAGGAAACGCCTGACGAGATCGATGCTACCCCTGTGCCAACAGATCATCTGCCCCAGGAGGAAAAACCGGTTCCTAGCAAAACAGACAAACCCCTCCCCACTCCAACAAGGCGTTTTGAGCAAAGCACGCAACAGACACCAACTCCTACGCCAAGTGGCAGCGGCAAGACGGGTCAGCCTTTGCCTTCCCAAAATGTACAAGAAATCGAACAACGGCTTTGCAGCGAGTATAAAGTCTGTCCAACTCTAAGTACCGCTAGTGATCCAGGCGGCGACTGGACGCTTGATGCGTTGACTGCGCTTTGGAACGTGACGCAGCGCATGTATGAGTCACCAAGCTATGTTAATCATGCAATCGGCCATGGCACCCTTGAGGTTGCCAGAGCAAATACCTCCCCAAACGACGAAGGATGGGCATTCGGCGTCTACCTTGACAGGGACTATCCTGTCTACAGCACCATTCCCGGATCCCGTCTGATTAACATAACAGACAGGGCATTTGCCAGCAACCCAAGCATTGGGTATTGGGAATGGCTGCTGGCTCATGAAATCGCTCACTCTGCAGGAGCGGGAAAACCGGATGGAAACCAAATAAGCAATCCGCCCAGTAATCAGACGCAGCAAAATGTGATTCTCTGCTCTGATGTTGTCAGCCAGCATGGCACCCCTCCTGCTACTAATAAGCAAAAGTTAGTATCTGATGATGAGAATTACGCAGACTCGGTGTCATTCTATATGACTTCAGGGGAGGAAATTGTCAGTGGATACTACGGTGGGGCAAAAAACCTGAAAACCGATCATCCCTGTATATACAATGCTCTAAAAGAAGGGTATTTTGAAGGGAGAGAATTTTAGGGTAGGATACTTATATGCAAATAAAAAGTGACTATATAAAACTTGGCTCTATTATCTTTTTCTCCATTGCGCTCGGTACGATTTTACATGTTTTGTTTGTCATACCAAATGAAAAACCCCCATCAAGTCTTACCCTTCCGCAGGAACCCCCTCCCCCATCGCCTAACCCAGCCTATCTTGAGAAAATTCGCAAGCAACCGTTCTGGGAAAAGCTACCATATTACTCAGACAACTTTAAGATTGATTATGTAGATAGCGATAAAACAATTGTTATTACGACCTTTACGCCTTATGCCAAGACAAAAGCCTATCGCAGCGAAGCGCTTCGCTGGCTTCGCATCAACGGCGCAACGATTAGTGCATTAAAAATCCGCTACGAGCAGGGCGTGAAAGATCACGAACTGTAATTTTAGTTTCTTATGAGAATCCACACACCTATTTTTGTCTTTGTGCTTTCTTCTCTCTTTTTGCTTATCGCTTTTTCAACTACTGTCTATAGCCAACTTGATGAAACATTCAATAAAGTGAGTGATTGTGTTGTTACAAAAGTCGGCGACCCGGACGCTTCTGTTCCTGTTCCTACTTGTGCCAATCAGCAAGTACAACAAATTACGCGAGCCCCGAGTCCCTCGCCTTTTGATAAGGATCTTGGGGGGTCAAAGACAAATGCAACGTGCCCTGGTGAAGGACCCATTACCTGTGGAACGCTATCTGAAGGTTGTCACTGCACGGCAAGTTATCAAAGCAATGTCTGTGGCGGAAGCTGTTTGTATTGTGCGCCCGGGATTGACTCTGCAAGCTTTGCTATTGATATTACTAACCCATTAAATGGAGATGTCTATGTCCCAGTTGTTTTTATACCAGAGAGCAATGAGTCTCATACGGTAACTTGTAAAGGTTATGACAATTATGGTGACGCTACTGATGGGACCGAGCCTACTACTGAGAAAGGCCAGATTATCCAAACTTTAAGCTGCGCTGATGATAAGACTGATCAGCCTATCTGGATGCATTTTCACCATAGTCAACGGGAATTTCCAGTTGATATTGGCAGAATATACAAATCTGGGGATACTGTTGGCAAATCTGCTGCATTTGAGGTTTTTAAATCCGGGCCGCATGTCCATTTTCAAATTGGCATAGATGCGCCGTGCGAGTCAGACACGATTGGCTGCAAAAACGCAAGTCAGTATGTACAATGTAGGCAATAATGAATATTAGACTCTCAAAGCCAACTATTTTAATCGGTGCCATATTACTTAGCTTTTTTGTTCTCGGCTTTGTTATATTCATACTGGCGTCTCTTTTCTCGCCAAATCAGTCGCCTACCGGCGCCGGAAGTCTTCCCAAACAAAAAAACATTAACCCTCCTCAAGACATTAGTGGAAATACTATTAAAAATCCTTCACAAAAAGTGACCTTTTCTTATCCGCAAGTTATATCTCCTGAAGATGTACGCGTGGCTGTATCTCCAAGTCTTCCGGTAAAAGCGGTGCAAGGAGCAAATCCGGGTGAGCTAGTTGTCTTTCCTGACCCGCCTGATTTTTGGGCACCTGATGTTCTCTATACGATTACTATAACTGACAAGGCTGGCCAACGGCTTGACCGATACCAAATTAAGGTGCCAAGGATAAAAATCCAGGAAATTGTTGATTAGTTTTATTGCTGAACGCGGATGGGCATGATGAGGTGGAGATAGGATGTATCTCCTTTTATTTTAAAGACTCCCGGATTTAAGGGG
Source organism: uncultured Gammaproteobacteria bacterium (assembly GCA_964613075.1). Taxonomy (GTDB): domain Bacteria; phylum Patescibacteriota; class Microgenomatia; order Levybacterales; family UBA12049; genus CAYWEP01. Next base: position 19,875 of record CAZTFV010000003.1, read on the forward strand.
CCAGTCATTTCAAATACCAATTCTTCCTCTTCAAGACTTGAGAGAACATCTAGTAAATAGCGAGCATTAAAGGCAATTTCATTTTCCTCACCACTCAACTTCGCCTCTACTTCTACGGTGTTTTCGCCAAGCGATGGGGTTTGGGAGGAGACGACGATTTTGTCTTTCATCAATGTAAGCTTGATGATATTGGCGGAATCACGGGCGAAAATGGAGCAGATTTTTACTGCTTTTAATAATTCTTCCCTGTTAAATGCGCTCTGGAGTGAAAAATCAGCCGGAATGATTTTTTCGTAATTGGGAAAGTCTGCTTCAATGAGCCTGCCGACTAATTCCGAGTCATCAAACTGAAAGAGGATCTGATTTTTTTCCTTTGCGACAAAGAGTGTTATTTTCTCTCCTTCATCTTTACTTCCTATGACTTCACGAAATGCCCGCGCCGGGACGATCATTGCAGTCTCGCTCCCCTCCCCTTCTGGCTTAGCCTGTTGTTTGGTTTTGCTGTGCTTGAGCGATAAGCGATAACCATCTGTCGCAACAAGCAGAAATCCCCCTTCTTCCTGCTTGACCAACACGCCGGATAGGGCAGGGCGCGCTGTATCAATACTAGCAGCAAAGATTACTGATGAAAAATCGTTGCGTAATTCTTCTGCTGAAAGCGTTGCGATAGCCTCACCCTTTTCTTCGTATAGTTTGGGGAATTCTTCTTTGGCAATAGTTTGAAAAACGCTTTTACTTTTTTTTGTAATAACTTGAAGGACTGTATCGGTTGTTTGCAGGGTAACTTCCTTTTCGCTAAGGGAGGCAATGAGCTCTGAAAAAATCCGCGCAGGTACGGTTATTCCACCTGCTTCTATAATCGTCGCGCTAATTTTGGTTTGTATACCGATCTCAAGGTCTGTACTGTTGATAAAGAGCTTTCCGTCTTTGCCTTCTAAAAGAAGATTTAAAAGTATTGGCAGTTGGCTTTTTGTTGATATTGCACGATTGGCAAAAGAGAGCTTTTTTTGTAAAGATTTTGTTGCCAGAGTTACTTTCATATATACCTTTTGTTGTTGTAGTAGTGTATAGGGAAAAGTGGAAAAAGGCAAGACTCGCTAGCTCCACAACGCTTTTTGTGTGAATAAGTTGTTGATATTTTTGTGGATAAGATGTTGATAAGATTGTCTTTTTTCTTATCCCCTATTTATCCGCGAAGCGTTTTGGTTATCCCCAAAATATCCTCAGTAACTCTGGCTTTGTTCTTCACAAGACCTTCTATCTTTTCCACACCATACATAATAGTCGTGTGATCCCTGCCCCCTAAAAAGTTGCCTATTTCGGCAAAAGTCAGACCGAGTTCTGTTTTTAACAAATACATGGTTATTTGTCTTGCTTTAACGAGCGAAGCATCGCGTTTGGGACCTTTCAGCTGGGTTGATTTTATCTGATAGAAATCACAGATGCATTGAATAACGTCTTCCACGTGAACCTGTGCCCTTCTTTCCTGCTTAACCGCACTGAAGGCCTTCTCTGCAAGCATTAGGCTGATTGGCTCACCAGAGGTTGTGGATTGGGTTATGACGCGAAGGAGTAAGCCTTCAAGGCTTCTTGTATCCTGGGCTATCTCAGCGAGGTATTTTGCCACCTCTATGGGTAGGTCGTGTCCGTATTTCTTCGCTTTGATCATAAGAATTGCGGATCTTAACTCAAAGTCCGGTGGTTCTATATCAACGGTTAATCCTCCGGCAAAGCGGGAAGAGAGGCGTTTCTCAAGTTTTTTTATTTCCTGCGGCGGCCTGTCAGAGGAGAGGCAGACCTGAGATCCCTGATCGATCAAAATGTTGAATGTGTGAAAAAGCTCTTCTTGCACCCGGTCTTTTCCTTCAATAAACTGGATGTCGTCAATAAGCAGTAGAAAGGCCGAGCGGAACCGCCTTTTCATTTTGGCCGTTTCATTGGTGCGAATTGCTTCAACAACCTCATTGGTAAACTCCTCACTCGTCAGATAGATAATTTTTTTATCAGGCTGTTTCCGATAGGCGTCATTGGCAATAGCGTGCATGAGATGGGTCTTGCCTACCCCCACCGGGCCATAGATAAAAAAGGGGTTGTAAGAGTGGCCGATATTTGCAGCGACCGTACCAGCAGAAACAAACGCAAGTTGATTACTTGAGGAAACGGCAAAGTTTTGGAATGTGAAGTCTGGCCTGACTCGTGGTAAATGACCGATAACCGGCGCAACCGGCGTTGGCGTTTGTATAGCAAAGAGCGGAGTCGGTTTGCTTGCTTTTTCTTTTTGCCTGAGCGTTTTTGCCACAAATGAAAGAGAAATATCTTTTTGCAATTCTTTATCAAGCACCTGCTTGATGTGATTTGCGAAGCGCTTATTGAGAAGGTCGATAATGGTTATTGAGGGCGCGGCAATTGTCGCGATATTTTCCTCAAGACTCAAAAGAGCGGTATTTTTAAACAGTGTTACGAAATTGGGATGAGAGATAGTTTTTTCAATGTCATTTAAAACCGTTGCCCATAGTGCCTGTAGTGTTTTGTCTTCCATAATGCAAAAATAGTTAAAATGGTTGCAATGGTCAAAATAGTTGGATAGCTACGTGGTTAAAGCTATTAGCTATTCAGCCATGTAGCCATTCTAACTATTTGGTTTTAGCAGTGTAATAATGTGGATAAGTGAAGTCAAGAGGGAAAACGAAAAAATTGTTCTATTGTTAGATTATTCCATTGTTAACCCCCTTCTTGCTCCTCCCCCTTAGAAAGGGGGAGGTTGGGTGGGGGAACAATTTAGCAATGTAGCAATGAAACAATGGGCGTAACTGTTCACACTTCTGACACAAACTTTATTGTTCGAGCGTAATGAAATGAAGTCGAGAACTTCTCGATTCGGCTTTCAGCCTCACTCGAAGAATATCATGTTAGGACTGTGAGCAGTTACCAATGGGCTTTTGCAAGAAGGTATGTACTTTGGTATACTATAGACTGTCTAGTTTAGATAATGATATTGGTATGGAAAAATTTGTTAAGCTCAAAAAAGTCAAGCGCAAGAGAAAGCACGGGTTTCGTGCCCGAATGAAAACACACGGCGGCAAGAAAGCGCTGCGGCGCAGGCGAGCCAAAGGCCGCAAAAGAATCTCGCTCTAATATCCATCACATGCTGAAGCGACAATTCCGTTTACCCGTCGGGGCACCGCTTCCTAAGGCGATAGTTGTCCGTACGCCAGGAATAACAGTAAAACTTGCCAAAAATAATTTTCCCTACAGCAGATTTGGTTTTGTTGTTTCCAAGCGCGTTGATAAAAGGGCAACAGTACGAAATCGCATAAAGAGAGTCTTGCGCTCCTGTATTGAGGAGAAGCTATCTGCTATTGCCGGTGGGCATGACGCTCTGTTTATTGTGCAGACGAATATTGCCAAGCGCTCTGCCGACCCCCCCTGTGCTATAATTGCAACTATATTACAAAAACAAGGACTTCTTTCATGAGGCAGATACTGCTTGCCGCGATTACGATTTATCAGGTTCTCATTTCCAGCATCCTGAAGCAATTTTTTGGCTTTTCCCGCCTATGCAGGTATACGCCTTCTTGTTCTGAGTATACAAAGCAAGCAATCAGACAACACGGGGCTCTCAAGGGCGGGATTCTGGGAGTAAAACGATTTGTACGCTGCCAGCCGTTTTATCCATATGGAGCTTCTTAGCCAATTATTTACACTGCTTTTTGTCAATCCGGTTACCAACGGCCTGTTGGCGGTGTACCAGGTCTTGCTTGCTATCCACGTGCCGTATGCGCTTGGTTTTTCTATTGTTTTATTTACAATTATTATCCGCCTACTTCTTTCTCCTTTGACTATTTCACAACTTAAGACATCAAAAAAAATGCAGGAGCTTAATCCCCAGCTAGCCAAGCTAAAGGAGAAACATAAGGGCGATGCCAAACGGCTGCAGCAGGAGACAATGCTTTTGTATAAACAACACGGCGTTAATCCTTTGGGCGGATGTATCCCCTCTCTCGTACAGATTGTTCTTTTTTACGCGTTATACACGGTATTAATGGCATTTGTTGCAACAGACGGCTCAAAGACTCTTGCGCAGTTTAATAAAGTTACTTACTTTGACTTTTTAAAACTTGAGAGGTTGGGAGATTCTACATTTTTTGGCTTACCTCTTGGCCAAAGCCCATCCCAGCTTCTTGGCAGCATAGGTTTTCTTATTTTCCTTATCCCGGTGTTAACAGGAGTTTTTCAGCTCCTGCAATCAAAAATGATGTTTCCAGCCAAGAGCGAGCCGTCAAAAGACAAACAAAAAACCAAAGAAGGCACAGCTGATTTTCAATCCGCAATGCAGACGCAGATGACGTATCTCATTCCTGTTACCATTGGTATTGCCGCGTTTAATTTTCCGCTTGGCTTATCTCTTTACTGGAATACTTTCTCGCTTTTTGCTATCATGCAGCAGTATCAATTACAGGGCCCGGGAGGACTTTCGCCTTGGATAGAAAGGATTGCCCCGGGACTAAAGAAGAAATAGCATATGACAACAGAGGACAAGACGATAACCGCAGAGGAGCTTGAGACAGTACGAAAAACAATTGAGGAGCTTTTTTCCCATCTTGAAATTGCAGGAAACTTTGATCTTGCAGAGCAGGAAAATGCGCTTGATGTTGTATTGGAGACTGTGGACAGCGGGATTGTAATTGGCTATCATGGAGAAGCGCTTGAAGCACTGCAGCTTATTTTGTCCTTACTGGTTGCCAAGAGACTCGGCAGGTTTGTCCGAGTGACCGTTGAGGTGGGTGATTATCGCAAAAACCGCAGCGAATATTTGCAGAAGCTTGCTCTTGCGGCAAAAGAACGAGCTCTTGCGGAGCGGCAAGAACAAACGATTCATTCCTTAAAATCCTGGGAACGACGCATTATCCACCTTCTTTTGCAAGATGATACACAGGTTGCCTCAGAGTCGGTCGGTAGCGGGAAAGAGCGCGTCCTGGTGGTTAAGCCTCGCCCCGAACCAGATGACACAGGGCTTCGCAACTAAGGCGTCGTCATTTTTCTACCTCCTGACTGTTTTTCTCATACCCGTACAGCTTGGTAAGCATTTCTGGCCTTCGTTCTCAATTCTTTTAGGGCTTAGGATAGACTACCTCTCCCCTACCCTCTACGTTACAGATATTCTGATTTTTCTGCTTTTTGTTTCTTTTCTTGCGCATCTATTGTTTCGTAGGAAAAAATCAAAACCGTCAAATGTCATCCTGAATTTATCCTTCGACTCCGCTCAGGATCCTGAGTTTATCGAAGGACAAGTTCGGAATGACAGAGGAAAAGCTTTGCGTTTTTCGCTTGATTTTGAATTTTACATTTTGCTCTTTGCGCTTCTTCTTGTTGGCGTTCTCCTCTCAAAGAGTCCAATGGCTGGGCTGTATGGCCTTGTAAAATTATTGGAATTTGGTTTTTTTGCTATCTTTACTGCCTGGTTTCTTAAGAAAAATCCTAAAGCATACGCGACAGCCTTACTGCTATTTGCCGTAGGGATTATTGGAGAATCAGTCCTTGCGATGTTGCAGTTTTTAAATCAAGGCTCACTTGGCGGTTTTCTCTATTGGTTTGGCGAACGAAATTTTACCAGTCAGACGCCCGGCATTGCTACTGCATCAGTCAATGGCCTCTTGCTGCTTCGACCGTACGGCACATTTCCCCACCCCAATGCGCTTGCAGGCTACTTGGTAATCAGCATGACATTGATAATTTCAAATTTCAAATTTCAAATTTCAAATTTCCGAAAAACACTCTATGGCTCAGCGCTGGCTCTTGGAACCGTAGCGCTTTTGTTGACCATGAGCCGCGTCAGTATTCTGGTATTCCTCGTTTGTGTAATCGTTGTGTTGTATAAAAAGCTCCAGAAAAAACACAGGGCGTTTGGGATAATCTCTTGTCTTGTTGCTATAACGATTATTTTTCTCCTCCTCCCCCACCGAGGTTTTTCACTTGGGGAGGAATCGGTTCTGTTGCGACTGAGCCTTTTTTCCACAGCCTTACAGATACTCGCTGATACATGGTTATTTGGCACAGGACTCTTCAATTTCCTGCTCTACCTTGCCGAGTACACGAAGGATAAGCAGTACTTATTATATCTACAGCCGGTGCATAACATCTTTCTTCTCTGGTTTGTTGAGACCGGGATTGTGGGTTTTGGATTTTTGCTCTGGTTTTTGTCTGCAATCTACAGGCAAGTGCTGCGCGAAAGAAACATAACAAAAATACTGTTATTTGTAAATCTTATCGTTCTTGGAATGATTGATCATTACTTTTTAACACTGCAGCAAGGACAGCTGCTTTTGGCATTTTCACTGGGATTTTTCTGGTCGCGTTTTTCTGGCAAAAAATAAATAGCCTGATTTATAAAATAGACAAGGAAAAAATTTTCGAATTAGCCAACACGTTTAACTAAGTATGTGATAAATTACTCGATAGGTCAATCCAAACGAAAGGGTGTTATTAGGTAAGGAGAATTTTGCTAAACTACTTGTATGGGATCATCAAGACTTCTGATCAGTGAGGAAGAGCGAAAGTATCCGGTTTTATTAATTGATAAACAAGGAAGCGTAGGAGCAGCGCTTGCCTATAAACTACTTCCAGGTTTTTTAGTAATTATTGTGAGCCAAACAATTCCTGAGGTTTTGTCGGAGCAAGTCGTGCACATTCCTTTTGGAAAAAAGATTCCTCGCATTCCCGATAACTCATTTTCGCATATCTTTATTGTCTATGACAAAGAGAAATTGACCAATGCGATTATTCCTTCTCTTATTGAAAAAGCCAACGAGGCAGGTTCAGTCGTTGTTTTTCTCGTGTCGCTGCCTGATTTATCCGATAAGCTGCTGGGAAGGATACATCAATACGCACCAAGCGCAAAAGTGGTTGTTGTGGGAGATATATTCGGCTCGCCTGCTTTTGCCTCTCTTGCAACATCTCTTTTGCAAGAAGCTGGTAGGGGAAGCATAATCCTTCGCGAATCAGGTCTTCGGAAATTCTATCCGGTGCATATCGCAGATACAGCTGATGCTATTCTGGCGGCAACGTTTGGGCAACATATCTCAAAGAAGAATCTTTTTTTTGCGCTTCCCAAATATCCGGTAACAGAGCTTTCATTTGTCAGACTGCTTAGGCAGCGCTATCCTCTTTTGAAAATCGACTTTGCCAAATACTCGCGGGGCGAGTCGGGAGGAGTGAGGCTTCCTGACGGTACGTATGTGCTTTCCGATCCCTATCCGCTTGGTAAACGATTAAACGAAATTGACTTGTCGGAGAACAGTCAGGAGGCTGTTGTGCAAAAGAAGCCGAAGGAAAATCCGTCTTCGTTTCATTTACGCCGTTTTTTTGCCATTGGTTTTTTGCTTTTCAGTATACTTCTATTCCCGCTTTTGTTTTTTGCCGGTATCGGGCTGGTTGCCGGAGCGTTTTTGGCACAATCCGTCACAGCTTTGGAAAAAGGAGATCTTATAAAAGCCCAGGAATCACTGCGTATCAGTCGGCAAAGTTTTTTTATCGGAGAGCAGGCAGCAGAGATGGTCGCGCCGGCTGCCGATCTTGTGAGAGCTGGGGAAATGTTAGGCATCATTGAGACAAATTTTCACACCGGTGTTTTAACGACTGATGCTGCAGGTTCCGCTCTTAAGGCACTTGTCCTATACCAGACAGTGCTTTTGCAAGAATCCCCCCGGCCAAAAGCGGATTTTCAAAGCGCCATACAGGAGAGTAAGAATGCCCTTATTTTACTTTCGCAGCTTCGGGCTGAAAAGCGGATGCCTTCTTTTTATGCAAAAAAGCTTGAGGAGTATGACCGGGTCTTTGCGCTTTTTTTGGCAACGGCTGATGTGTTGCCGCAGCTTCTCGGCTTTGAAGGGGAAAAGACCTATCTTGTGTTGTTTCAAAATAATATGGAGCTTCGGCCGGGAGGAGGATTTATCGGCTCCTATGGATTGCTAACGCTTAAAAATGCAATGACACAATCATTTGTAGTGCATGATGTCTATGAGGCAGACGGGAAATTAAAAGGCCATATTGAGCCGCCGTTTCTGCTTAAGCGCTACCTTGGGGCATCGCATCTGTTTTTACGCGACACGAATGTCTCAGCGGATTTTCCCAGCAACGCACGGCAAGCAGCCTATTTTTTGAGTCTTGAAACCAATCAGAGAGTGGATGGTGTTATGGCAGTTGATGTGTCGTTTATCCGCAATCTATTGCGGGTTTTAGGTCCTGTCCAGCTGCCCGAGTATAAAAAGAGGGTGAGCGCCGATACGTTTTTCCCGCTTGTCGAGAATGAGGCGCAGAGTGATTTCTTCCCGGGATCAAATCAGAAGCGCGATGTGCTAACTGCTGTCTATACGAGCTTGAATGCTGCGCTTTTTGAGAAGGGTAAAACACCCCCGCCTGCATTGCCGGGTTCCATACGGTACCCGGCATTGCTTGCCGCGCTTGCTGTGGGCATAGAGGAGAAGCATGTCCTTTTTGCTTTTCCGGATGAGAAACTTCAGCGGGTGTTTACGGTGAATAATTTGTCAGGCTCGCTTGCGGATGATCGGTCGGAGAATCTTGATAGGATCAATGATTTTTTTGCCTTAAGCGAAGCAAATCTTGGGATGAATAAGGCCAATTACTCTATCCAGCGCGCGATTGAACAGACAGTGCAGATAGGTGCGGATGGACGGATAACAGAATCGACGCGCGTCAGCTTCGCGCATAATGGCAAGGGAGAAAGCGGGTTTGGCGGAGATTATAAGAATTATTTTAGGCTTGTCCTTCCGCCTGCTGCGTCTCTTGCAGAGGTTTTTCTTGACGGTCAGTCACAGACGCTTGTTCCGGCAGTTACTGACCCAAAGGTTTATGGGGCAAAACGATTTGTCGCGCCATCGGGGCTTGAGGTTGAGACGGGTGAGGAGGAAGGAAAGAGTGTATTTGGATTTTTGGTTATAGTCCCAAGCGGGAGCCATAAGACTGTGGCGCTTTCTTACCAGCTGGCAAAAAGCCTTCCCTTGACTGAGTCGGAGTTTGTGTATAGCCTCCGTGTGTTAAAACAACCGGGGACAGAGCAGGATCCATACGTCTTGACGCTTTCGTATCCGGAAACATATCGGGTTGTTGATAAGTCTGACGGACTGATTTCGCAAGGGGATAATTTGGTTTATTCGACTCTTTTGAGTAAAGATAGGGAGATTAGCGTTCGGTTTGCAAAAAAATGAGTAGTCAGATTTTTCCTCGAAGCAATCGTTTCAATCCTGCAAAGAGGTTAGCCCTTTTTTCCTTGGTATTGACTGCGTGGTATATAGCTGGGCTAATAGAGAGAAGAATGACCAAAAGAATGATTGGCTCGAAATATTTATCAGGAATGAGCTGGCCCACGAAAAAACCGACAAAAGTCAGCCCGACTGCCCAAAGAAGACTGCCTATAAGGTTATAAATCAGAAAAGTAGAATAGCGCATGTCAGCCATGCCTGCGACGATTGGCGCGAAGGTGCGGATAATTGGAATAAATCTGGCAATAATAATTGCTTTACCACCGTGTTTGTGATAGAACGCCTGGGCATTACGCACGTGGTTTTTATGAAACAGCAGGGAGTCTTCTCGATTGAAAATACGCTTTCCAACTTTGTGTCCGAAGAAATAACCCACAATGTTGCCAAGTGTTGCGGCAATAAAGAGAAGAGGGATGAGGATAGGTATACTGAGAACGCCTTTGGCGGCAAAAATGCCGGCTGCGATGAGTAAGCTGTCGCCCGGGAAGAAAAAACCGAAAAATAGACCTGTTTCGGCAAAGACGATGGCAAAAAGACCAGGGTAGCCGAAGGTATTGATAAGAAAATCAACGTCGAGAAAGTGTCTTACTTGCTCTAGCATAAAAAACTATTATAGCAGAAGGACATATACACCTTCTTTAAGCTCTTCTGTCAGCTTTTTGTCAGTCAACCGTTAAGGTAAAAGTCAAGTATTCTTTTTCAGTTCGTGAGATACTAACCATGTTCTCGCAGGAGAACTTTTTTATGACTCACGAACAACCAAGCGTTATATCTGAACCAGGAATCCTTGAGGAGACAGCTCCAGCAGACGGAGCTGATTTTGCTCTTGGATCCCCTAATGGCAACAGACATGGTGAGAACGGACATATTCACCCAGAACTTGCCGCGCTTTTGGCCGAGACAGCTGTCTTTACAGTTACTCCTCCCCTTGGGGCAAATGGAGATGCTCTCCCAACAGAGTTTCCTTTCGGCAGGACTGATGCCTTAGGCCAACAAGGCTCACCTACAGAGCAAAGAGAGCATGAAGCTAGAGCTTCTTTCGACATGCAGAGAGCAGTTGAACAAGCTATAAATCCCTTTGGTAATGATAATCCAGAATTAGTTGCTCTTCTTAGAGAGGAATTAAAAACTGCAACCACTCATAGAGTAGATAAATTTGCAAGGGCAAAAGAGAAAAAGGCAGAATTAGGAGAGGAAAATCCCGCTGCATCCAGGATTGCCACTGTCGAAACAGTACTTCAAAAGATTGACCCTAAAGTCGTGCTTTCGTTAACCGCTCTTGCTTTGGGCGATACAGACAGATTTACAAAGCTTGTAAGCGAGTATCTCGCGCTTGCGGATATAAGAGAAAAAAGGCTAGCAGTCTTACGGGGTGTGGGGGAATACTTCTTGCGCCACACCCGAGGCATCCCCAAATCAATGCTCGTCGCATCTCACATGCGAGATGTTCCAAATGATACAACTGGACTCCTAACCCCTCAAGAGGAAAGATTAATACCTGACGTGTCCTCGCAGTTTGCTAAGGCTGCAAGGCGATTGGCCATAGCAACAAAATCAGCAAATGCCGACCTGGAAAGTGTCGGTCAGGCAGAGTTTAGTCTCGAATTATATACTGAAGCGTTAAGAAATCACGAGGACGGGCTTGAGGCTCATCAGGCAGAAGCAGCAGGACATATAAAACAAGATTTTTCGCAGCTTAGATTACAAAACGGGCAATTACGTAATGACACTTTACAAGTATTAGAAGGCGTCCCCTTCTCCGAGTGGCAAAGATTACCCGTAACTCCATTATTGATGAAAAACAAGGAGTTTAAACAGGTTGATCCAGCAAGTAAAGAGGCTGCCGCAGAGACTGCGAACAATATTATGCTTGTCTTAGAAAGTGGGCAAGTTTCAAACCATGGAGCACACGTACGGATAGCACCAGATGTAAGAGCAAAAATGGTTTCAGCTATTCAAATGAGGGTTGAAAAAGGAGAGCCTATACAGCTTGAGCTCTACTATACGCTTGCACGTATGTCAAATCCTCTCGAAGGAGTGAGAAGAACGCCAGGTCTGCAAGAATGGGCAATGTTTTATAAATTCGCTCAAGTTACAAAAACTGCCGAACTCTTCTATCAACCTACAGGCGGGCAACCTCCAATCCAATGGGTCGTTATCGACGAAGCGAATGCTTTTGGTGATGTGTGGGATTTAGACCAAGCTGAAACGAAAGAGTTTAGAAATCAACTCCGGGAGATGTTTGGTCGCATGGGTATTTCAGATACGATTATTTTTGATGACTTGCAAAGAATGGTTGATAAGGGAGGAGAAAATGTTGCAAACCTTATTAAGAACAACTATCAAAGAATTGCGCAAAACTGGCAAGATTTTCTTGCTTCTGGAATCTCATTTGAAGATTATATAGCGCGCGATCGTGACTGGATACAGACATTACAAAATTCTGGAGAAGCAGATACAGCAGCGTCATACCAAACGCGGATTGCAGATGTCCAAACAATCCATGATAGAGAAATATCTATGATGCGGCTTGTAAACCCAGTGAGACATCATCCAGATATGACTGTAGAAGATCTCCTCGCTGTCTACAATGGCATTATGCCACACGTCAATCTCGGCGATATCCAACTGACAGATCGGCAACAAGCTATTCTTGCTGATATACAGGCTCGGGCATTACACGCAAATATATATTCAAAAGCAGTTATGGATGCACGAGTAGCCATGGAACGAGGCTATCCTAAAGCAGTCTCTGTAACAATTACTGATAAAACGAATAAATTAGTTGTATTTACCGGCGCACCAGGCGCGCAAGTATTTCCAGGACACGCAGAAGCAATAGCAATAGGTGCAAGAAGATCAAGTTTTGGAAGCCCAGAACTAGCTAATGATTGGCTTAATGTCTGTCGAGCCTCAGGCGTACTTGCAGAAAGAATAGACAATAAGAGAAACCGGTATAGAGGCGTGATTGATCCAGAAAATCCACATGACCCTCCATACTACTACCTTCAAGAACCTACTACTGTTAGCAAAGCTGCTTAACAACAAAGGTATGGATAGACGACAGCCAGGATCAGAAAATCTGTATACGTTACGGCTGCGAAATCGTGAGGATCTCGCAAGAATAGTATTTAATACTCCAATCGCTGCTGTTGGATACGATATTGATGGAACAGTCAGAATGCATGGCAAAACAGACCCTGATATTCTGCGTTCTCAAGCCAACATGCTGGCCTTGGGAATGATTGTTGCAGGTATGAGCGCTCGAGGAGAGTCAGCCTATGCAGTAGTAGTTGAACCACTAATCCCTATCCTTAAACAGCAAGGCTTAAATCCAGAAGACGTACCATTTTTTATGACCACAAGAAACGGCGCATGTACCGAGCAGCCTTTTGCAGGAAAGATTATTGACGGACATCCATTATCGGATAGTCTCTATGAGAGAATTGTTCATCATCCACTTGTTGAGGCAATTGCACAAGTAACTCCACAAGCGTATATTGATGGACTTACCACAATGTATGAAGAGTTTGAAAAAAAATTGGGAGTTACTCCTGATGCAAGAGTAAAGGCAAATCCAGCATTTCTCCATGATAGACATAGAATAGACGGACAATGCTACAAGCTAACCATGCATTACGCTCCCCAGGACAGAGAAAACGGTATACCTAGTGCAACGAATACTCTTGCGCTTATTGCAAGTCATGGAAATGGCCAACTACCGCGAAACGCAGCAGAAATGGCAAAAATGCTGCAACAAACTCTGGAAGCAGATGGAATTGCTATATCTGCACATACCTCTGCGACTGATCCAGAAATTGATGTGACAGTTGCTGGAATTGATAAAAGCACAGGGTACAAAATCCTTCGTTTAATTACGGCTAAAGCATATAGGATGACGGAAGAAGAAGCTGATAAACATTTCTTAACTGTCGGTGATAGCCCTGATCCTGAATACAATGATGAATCACTGTTGCGATGCGGAATAGGCGTAACAAATGTCGGATATCTTACCCCCAACGGAAGCCCTTATGTCCTTGATATTCCAGGCGATAACATTCAGCGAGTTCGAAGCCTTTTTGCGAGCATCAAAAGAATGAAGCGTCCTAAACAAAACCCTGAGTAAATATGCCTTATAAGGGCTATCTCTTCCCCGCAGCTTTGGCATCAAGAAGGAAAAAAGCGTGTGGATGATAACGTAAAAATGAAGCAGGCGCATCAGGACTAATTGGACCGTTTAAACTGCGCTTTATGCCCCATGCTTTTTTATCTCCTTTAGCAATAACCACAACTTTTTTTGCCTCTAGCAAGTCACCAATTCCTAAGGTTATCCCCCCCCTTGGAATATCAGCATCTGCTATGTTCAGCTTTTTTTTCAGTGCCTCTTGTGATTCTTTATCCAGAGGAACATAGCGTATAGTAGTATCTTTACCAGATCCTCTCTCATTGAGTCCTAAGTGGCACGTTTTGCCAGGACCAATACCGAGTATAGCTAAATCAAGCGGACACTCTCTCTTAAAAAGTCCTTGAAAGCGACGTACTTCCCTTTCGAGATCTTCTGCTCTTCCGTTTGGAAAGTAAATGTTCTCTTGGGGAATATCTATATGTTGAAAAAACAACGTCGTGAGCCTCCATAGTGTACTTACCCTCTCTTCAGGCACTGGCCAATACTCATCAAGGACAAAAAACTTCACTCTTCTAAAACTCACCTTCTTCTTCTGATATGCTTTAACCAGGAATAAAAGAAGGTTATGAGTTGATGCGCCCGTCGCAATTGTAAAAACTGAATCGGGTTTTTTTTGTAACTCCTCAATAACTATTAGTCCTGCGTGTCTATCTAGTTTTCCTTCACTTGAAAAAATCTGAACGGATGGTCTATATTCTCTGATTAGCATGCGTAAAACCTTTCTTGTCCTGATTATACCATTGCTATTCCATCTATAAAAATCCCAACAAATGCTATACTACTCCCGTAGCGTTATGGATCTTGATACTCTAAAAACCATCCAGGGTAATTTCCTGCAAGAGCTTAAAGACGCGAAAGCTGGCAAGAAAACCAGCCTTCCTTTCGTTGTCCATAAAATTCCCTCTTCTTCTCTTGTCCCAGGCGAAGAAACGTTTCAGGTTTTGGCTATGGGCGGAAGCATCTTTCTTAATTCAATCCTCAAAAAACAACGCGGACACTTTCACACGATCAGACGCGACAGCAAAAATATTGGCCTATTTAAAACCAAAGAGATATTTCTCTCATTCATCGAAAAAGAACTCGATCCTTCTGTACGATTTGCAGCGTTGAACTTTGCTTATCAGCTCAAGCCTATCTTTGAACATGGCAAGCTAGATGGAAAATTAGTAATTGGAAGTAAGGAAAATGCCTTCGAAGGACTATTGGGAAAGAATGTCGGTTATGAAATCGAGAAGTTTATTAAGAAAAAAACCGGTAGAACAATTTCTTTATCTGTAGCAAACGATACCATATGCCTTTTGCTCTCTGGTCTTACTGAAGTTTCTGAGCATGACATCGCAGCTGGGATACTCGGTACTGGCATGAATTTTGCGCTTTTTTTGGACAAAGATCACCCAGTCAATCTTGAAGCTGCAAATTTTGACAAATTCCCCCTAACTGAAACGGGGAAAATTATCAATGCCGAATCGGCAAGTCCTGGGAAAGCGCTTTTGGAAAAAGAAGTCTCAGGCGCATACCTCTACAAGCATTTCAACGAGATCATCAAAAGAGACAACATTCCCTTCCCCCCTCTTTCCGCAACAAAAGAGCTCGACGGACTGCTTGATGACCCCACAACTGACGTTTACCCTATCGCCAAAATGCTCCTTGAGCGATCAGCCGGGCTTATCGCAAGTGTGATTGCAGGCATAACGAAGTATAAGCAAAAAGATATGACGTTTATGATGGAAGGGAGCCTCTTCTGGAGCGCCCGCTACTATAGACGAAATGTCAAAAAAATACTTCTTTCGCTTATTCCCGAATATACAGTCACCTTCGTCAAAATTGACGACAGTCCCATCTTTGGTGCCGCAAAACTTATTGCATAATAAACATGGGCGGTTACGCTATGTAATCATCCGCAATGTCTGTTTTCTGCTATAATCACTGCATGTCGCTTCCTGCAAAAATCTTCATTGACGGTGGGGTGCCGGAGGAGACGAAGAAGGCAAATCAATCCTTTCAGGCACATTTTGGCTACCCCCTGGATGGACAGACTACAAACCCTTCTCTTATTGCCAAGAACTTAAAGCAGCGGATGAGCGGTGGAATGCTGACTGAGGAGCAGACTGTTGAGGAGTATAAGCGGATTGTTCAGGAAATTAACAAAATTTTGCCCAATGGCTCAATATCGATTCAGGTCTTTGCCAATGATACTACGCCAGCTTCTGAAATGGTAGCGCAGGCTCGGGAGCGGATTAACTGGATTCCTAATGCAAGCATTAAGCTTCCTTGTACAAAAGAGGGCTTGCGTGCAGCTGAGGTTGTGTGTGAGGAGATGCCTATTAATATTACCCTTGTTTTTTCTCAAGCTCAAGCGGCTGCGGTGTATGAGGTGACAAAAAAAGCAAAGCATCCGGTTTTTATCTCTCCCTTCGTGGGAAGGCTTGATGACAGAGGAGAAGTAGGGATGGATGTAGTGGCGAATATGCTTCGGATGTACAGAGAGGGAGATGGGCATGTTGAGGTTCTCACAGCCAGCTTGCGTTCACTTGACCACCTTTATTATTCCCTCGTTCTTGGTTCACAAATTATTACTTTGCCATATAAAGTGTTTGAGATGTGGCAGCAGGCTGGTTTTGCGCAACCAATCCAGGATTTTGTCTATAACAGAGGTTCACTTACCGCCATTCCTTTTAAGGAAGATATTACCCTTGGGAAGTCGTGGCAGGAATATGATATCTTCCATCCTCTGACTGAAAAAGGACTGGCAGCCTTTTGGGCTGACTGGACAGGACTTTTTCAAAAGGCTTAGGATGTTACCCTAGCGCTTCGATACCCGGTAGTGTGCCTCTTTCAAGTTACGCAAGCATAGCATCTGCTTGACAAGATTCATGGTTTTATGGTAATATGGTTTTATTATGCAAACAAATAGTAGAAAGACTACGGTTGAGATAGATGTGACTCTTCTGCAAGAGGCAAAAATGAAGGCTATTCGTGAAAGAAAGAGCCTCAAAGAGATTTTGAACGAAAGCCTTGCAAAGGAATTAGGAGTGAAGAGGATAAAAGCAAGAAAAGAAAAGATCATAATTGGAGGCTATAAATTAGGAGGCGTGCAGGGAGACTTAAGAAGAGTAGCGCTTTATGAAGACCGTTGACCCAATTCTTTTTGACACAAATGTTCTTGTTTATAATCAAGATCAAGAAAGTGTGTTTTACAAAGAGGCTGCAGAGTATCATAGGCGTGCAATAGACGGAGAAATACGTGCAGTCATCTCTTCTCAGAATCTTCTCGAATTTACCTCAGTCATGCTAAATCCCAAAAAAATTACCCGTCCACTCAGTAAGGAAATTGTCACGCAAGAAATAAAAAAGTATCTGCAAAGCGGCTTCTTTACCATAATTTATCCAAGTGCCGAGACGATGAATCTGTTCACTGATCTTGTGGCCAGAAATACAACGCAGAATCCCCTTTACGTTTTTGACCTCTTTCTCATAACAACAATGCTGGCAAACGATGTTAAGCGAATACTGACTGCAAACACTGCAGATTTTCAGGATAAAGGGCTTGAGGTCATTTCCTTGAGGAGGGAGTGACGGTTAGTGCTGTTATTCCGGGAAGCGTGCCTTTTTCAAGGTACGCAAGCATGGCGCCACCACCAGTTGAGATGTGGGTAATCTTATCAAGTTGCCCTGATCCTGCAATTGCAGCAAGAGTCTCGCCGCCCCCAACGACTGACGTAGCCTGCGTATTATCAGTAATGGCTTTGTAGATAGCTTTTGAGCCTTGGCGATACAAAGGGTTCTCAAAGTAGCCCATGGGGCCATTCCAAACGATGGTTTTAGCCTGCGAGATGGTACTTGCAAAGGCTTGACGCGTTTGTTTTCCAATGTCTAAGATCATGTCATCTGGCAGCATCTGGCCAGGAGACTTGTTAACAGGATTTGGATCATCAGTTGCATGTCCTACAATAGCATCCAGAGGAAGCATAAGTTTGTTACTAGATTCATTAAGGATTTTTTTAGCTTCTTGAACAAGCTCAGGCTCGCAGATGCTTTTACCGATCTCTTTGCCTTGGGCTAAAAAAAGTGTATTGGCAAGTCCGCCGCCAAGGAGCAATGTGTCTACCAGCGGAAGCAGCTTGTGGATGAGGGGGAGCTTGTTTGAGATTTTTGCTCCTGCCAGAATCGCGACAAAGGGATGGTGAGCTTTGGTAAGAACCATGTCCATGGCTACTATCTCTTTTTGCAGCAAAAGTCCAGCAAATGAAGGGAGAAGCTGAGGGATGCCAACTACAGACGCATCTTCTCTATGGCAGACACCAAATGCATCATTAACATAGACATCAGCAAGTGAGGCTAATTGCTTTGCAAACTCAGGATCGTTCTTTTTCTCACCCTCATAAAAGCGGATGTTTTCAAGCAGCAAAACTTCAGTATCTCCTTGTTCATTCAGAGGAGAGCGATCAGTCATGAAATCATCTACCAACCGGACTGTATAGTTAGGAAGATATGCTGTAAGTCGTTTGGCGACTTTCTCAAGCGAAAGTTTTTTCTCTCTTCCTTTTGGTCTGCCAAGGTGCGAGACGAGGATAAGCTTGTTGTGGTTTTTGAGGAGGAGTTCTATGGTGGGGAGTGACTGTTTGATTCTCGCATCATCAGCAATCGTGTAGTCGCCATTGAGTGAGACATTAAAATCAACACGCAGTAAGACGCGCTTTCCTTCAATGTCTGCATCAGTAATAACTTTCATGCTATTTGTTTTATATATCGTTCTACCTCACTTGGACTTCCGAGCGCGATAGGTATGGTTTGTTCAAAAGATTGGGGTTTTATTAAAAGCGGGTCTGTCCCGTTGCTTGTTGCTATACCCCCTGCTTGTTTTAGAAGATATGACATGGGATTTACTTCATAGAGAAGGCGAAGTTTGCCTTGAGGTGTTTTCTTGTCGGCCGGGTAGATAAAAATACCACCTTTTATGAGAGTGCGGTGAATATCCGCGACCATGGAGCCAACATAGCGTGCTTTGTGCGTTTCTTTTAGCTTATCTATGAAAGCTTGTAATTTGGGATCCCAGTTGGGATAGTTTGCTTCGTTAATCGAGTAAATACTGCCTTTTTCAGGTATTTTCATATTGGGGTGGGAGAGGAGAAAGCTGCCAATTCCAGGATCCAGGGTAAACCCATTGACACCAAGGCCTGCAGAATAGACAAACATTGTGCTTGATCCGTAGATAATATAACCTGCAGCAACTTGTTTTTTCCCAGGTTGCAGTTCTTCCTCCGCAGTGTGATAAATTGAAAAGATAGTGCCGACGCTGGTATTTACATCTATATTTGATGAGCCGTCAATCGGGTCGAAGAAAACCACGTACTTGCCATTTTTATTTACCCGTATTGGGGTTGCCAATTCCTCAGAGGCAAGCATTGAAATAACACCAGAGGCGGAAAGCGTATCAATAAACAGCTGGTTGCTGTACTCATCAAGCTTTTGCACCTCATCTTGATATTTGTTTTTTGTATTCGTGCTACCTAAGATATCGACTAATCCAGCCTGCCGGATGTGGCTTGCAATAATACGTGTGACGTATTCGATATGCGTCAAAAGCAGCGTGAAATCACCTGTCGCGTCGGTAATTTTTTTTTCCTCGGCCAGGATGAACTCAATTAGGCTAATAGGTTTATTAAACATATTTTCTTGTATTGAATACATTCAGTTTTTTAAATAAGAATGCAAACTGCACCTCCAGCTTTTCCCGTATTGGCGCTTTGTCTTTGTCTGATAGTTCCCACAGCTTTTGCTTGAAAGGACCAAGCGCTTTTTTCCTGGTTTTATAGACAAATTGCTCATCAGACCATCCTTCTTCTCGTTCTTTGCTGCAATTGTCTTTGACCCATTGCTCCATTTCAGCTCGAAGTGCATGTGGCATTGTGTCGTAAACTATATTTTGGAAACCTGTTGCTAGGTGTATTTCCAGTGCTCCTGCTTTGACGAATTCGCCAAAAAGCTCATTGGGAAGCGTTGAGGCGCCGTGTTGCACTGCGCCACCGAGTCCATATTTCTCACGCGCTACCTTGCCTATATCCTCAAGTACTGAGAAATCAAGCTTAACATCTGCCATTGTTCCATCAGGAAGCGGAATGCCGCCATGGGATGTGCCTGTCTGCACACTTACTTTGCTGATGCCAGGATCCTCTATCAAGGGCAAATAGCCATCCATAAATGCGTTGAAGTCGGAAACTGTACTATTTTTTCCGCCGATATGACCGATCTCGCCACCTATTGCGATAATTGTGTTTTGTGGCTGAAGAGAGCGGATGTATTTGGTAAGTTGCGCGGTTACTTCAAAGTTGTTTTTTTGTTGTTCGTTAAGATCTGTTTTTTCCAAATCAACCAAGGTTGATGCGTCAATATCGATGTTGTAAAACTGTGCCTGTATGGCTTCAGTTGCCAAATCGCGAATTTTCTGTATTTCTTTTTCCGGATCCTCAGCGAATCGTTTTTTGCTCAGCTGAAAATGATCTCCTTGAAGGAAAATAGGCCCTTGATAGTCTTCTTTTAGCGCTGCTGCGAGAACAGAGACTGCATATTCATCTGGTCGTTGGTCAGTGTATTCCATTTCAGACCGTGCTATCTCGAAGATGACTGGGCCAATGGTATATTTTTTCATCAGGGAGAAGATAATGCGGGCAGTGTCATAGGTAAGCGTTCTGATGTTTATTGCGGGTACGGTAAAGCCTGAAGCTTTGTCCTTGCCGAAGGCTTGATACAG
>CAZTFV010000003.1:40189-53972 GCA_964613075.1 uncultured Gammaproteobacteria bacterium
AGAAACGCACTACAATACACACGTGGATCAGTCGATTATCGAAGTTACGTATCCGCTTTCGTTTCGTGAGGAAGATGCCAAGATTTTGGGTGAGCATCTCAGACACCGTCATTCGGTTGATTTAATTGGCATGAAACGGGTTGGTATCAGTAATTTTTTGCGCTTTTTCCTTTACCGACAGGAGATTGTCCCAACCCATATTGGCAATGAGCAAAAGCATCTTTTTATCCCCGTTGACCTAAATGATTTGGTAGAGCGTGAGATCTATCCATTCTGGTCATTGACACTTAAACGAATTGTTGATGTTGTGAATGCCTCTCATCTTCCCAGCATTAATAAGAGAAGAATTGAACAGCTTTTTGAAAGCAGTATCCAGTCGCAAGACTTATTCTTGATGATTGACAGCGTACGGCAAGCACTGATTGAGACTATGCAGGACAATGTGTGCGTTACGCTTTTCTTCCTGCGTTTTGATCGCATGCGGGATGCAGTGACACCGCAGTTTTTTGATAATTTACAAGGCTTAAAAGACGCCACGCATCAGAAGCTTGCCTATGTTTTTACCAGCTTCAGAAGCCTTGACCGCTTATCTCCGACTGCATTCCCCAAAGCCTCGTTGTCTGTTTTTTCCCACCAGATGTATATGAAGCCTGCGGAGAAAGAGGATACGAATATTATCTACCAGAGCTATAAGGTGCGGTATAAGCTGCGGCTTTCAGATGCGGTTGAGGAAGAGCTGTTTCGTTTGGTTGATGGGTATGTGCAGTATTTGCAACTTGCGCTTATCATTCTAAATGAGAAGAAAACGGCAATTCCATCTGAGAAAGAATTGTTCCAGGTGCTATTCAGTGATGAGCGTATAATTCTGCAATCAGAAGAATTGTGGGAAAGCCTGGATCGGGAAGAGAAAGACGTATTGTTTACAATAGGAAAAGGAGAAGGGGCAAGTAATGAGGAGCGGACAAAAGCAGCCTATTTGTGGGATACAGGTTTTGTCCGGGAGGAAAAGGGCGTAACTGCGCTTTTCAGTCCGCTGTTTGCTGAGTTCTTAAAGCGAAAGGAAGAGACTTTGGTACAGCCGTCTTCGGCAGTGCATTTCAGCAAAAAAGAACACTTGCTCTATACGCTCCTTGAGCAGCAGGTTGACCAAATCTGTGAGCGTGAGCGGATTATTGAGTTTGTTTGGCCGGAGTATCAGGAGCTTGGTGTGTCTGACTGGGCGATTGATCGACTAGTCGCAAGAGTCAGAGCAAAGCTCAAGCAGCAAAAAAGCCCATATGAGATAGTGACTATCAGGACAAGGGGTTATAAATTGACGCCGGTACCGCAATAATTATCCCCGAGTATTCCCCGAATTATTCCCGAGTTTGTGCTGAGGCTAAAGTTGTGTTAGAATTAGCTTCGATGGATAAAGTTTATGATCATAGGAAAGTAGAGGAGGGGATTTACAAGAAATGGGAGGAAAAAGGCTATTTCAAGCCTGAAGTACACACTGAAGGCAAACCTTACTGTATTATTTTGCCGCCGCCCAATGCCAATGGCGATCTTCACTTCGGCCATGCAATGTTTACTGTTGAGGACATTCTTATTCGTTATCACCGCATGAAAGGGGAAGCTGCGTTGTGGCTTCCAGGGACAGATCATGCGGGCATTGAGACGCAGTTTGTGTTTGAGAAAAAACTACAGGCAGAAGGCAAGTCGCGGTTTGATTATGATCAAGAGACACTATATCAGATGATTTGGGAGTATGTGGAGCAAAACAAAGGAAAGATCCAGAATCAGCTTCGAAAATTAGGCTTTTCACTCGATTGGACACGAGAGAAATATACCCTTGACCCTGAGATTGTTAAGCTCGTCTACAAAACATTTAAAAAGATGTATGACGAAGGGCTTGTTTACCGGGATTACAGATTGGTGAATTACTGCACAAGAGACGGCACGTCCTTTTCTGATTTAGAAGTTGTTTATGAAGAGCGGAATAGCCCGCTGTATTACATCAAATATGGACCACTTATTCTGGCAACAACCCGTCCTGAAACAAAATTTGGCGATACTGCAGTTGCTGTTCATCCAAAAGATAAGCGACATAAGCAGTACATTGGCAAAGAAATTGAGATTGAGACTGTGCTTGGAAAAGCGAAAATAAAGGTCATTGCAGATGAGTCGGTTGATCCAGAGTTTGGAACCGGTGTTGTAAAGATAACGCCTGCGCATGATTTTGCTGATTTTGAAATAGCTCAGCGACACGGGTTGCCACTAAAACAAGTTATTGGCTTTGATGGAAAACTCAATGAACACGCTGGTAAGTTTGCTGGGTTTTCTATCAAAAAGGCGCGCGAAGCAGTAGTTGCGGAGATGGAGAGAAAAGGGCTCATTGAAAAAATAGATACTGACTACACACATCGGATTAGCCTCTGCTATAAGTGTAAGACAGTGATTGAGCCTTTGCCAAAAGAACAGTGGTTTGTGAAGGTGGCGAGGTTGAAACAAGCGGCAATCGATGCGGTAAAGACAGGGGAGATGCGGATACATCCTAAAACATTTGAAACACATTATTTTCAGTGGCTTGAGAATTTGCGTGACTGGAATATTTCCCGCCAGATTGTCTGGGGGATACGCATACCCGCCTGGAGAAATGTTCATACTGGTGAGTGGGTTGTTACCGAGGGTGAGGCTCCAGAGGGAAATGATTATGAGCAAGATACAGATACATTTGATACTTGGTTTTCTTCAGGCCAGTGGCCGTTTGTGACGCTAAAAACAGGCAAACCTGGGGATTATGAGAAATTTTACCCGACATCTGTAATGGAGACAGCGTACGATATACTGCGAGCATGGGTAACGCGGATGGTCATGCTTGGGCTGTACATGACAGGTGAAGTTCCATTCAGAGACGTTATCTTCCATGGTATTGTCAATGACCCATATGGCAAGAAAATGAGTAAGAGCAAGGGGAATGTAGTGAACCCGCTTGAGCTTATCGATCAGTATGGAGCGGACGCGGTACGCTTTGCCCTTATTTATGGTAATGCAACAGGCAATGACCAGAGCCTGTCGTATCCGAAGCTTGATGCGGCGAGGAAGTTTACCAATAAATTGTGGAATATGGGGCGCTTCATGGAGATGAATAAAGTATCAAGTATTAAGTATCAAGTATTAAGTATAGAGGAGCTAGGAGGCTTTGCAAAAGATGGCACAGACAAAGAGTGGGTGAAAAAAACAGAGGATTTGGTAGATGAGGTTACGAGATATTTAGACAATTATCAATTTAATTTAGCTGCCGAACGGCTGTACGAATTCGCCTGGCACGAATTTGCAGACATCTACATAGAAGACGTAAAAAAAAGGATCGATGAGAACTCATACTTAATACTTACTACTTTATACTCAATACTCTTAAAGTTGCTTCATCCGTTTATGCCGTTTGTAACTGAAGAGTTATACAAACAGCTGGGGTTTGATGGGAAAATGTTGATCATTGAGCCGTGGCCGAGTGTCTCGTAGCGTTTTCCATCTCAGCTTGCTTTTTCTATACCTCATCTACTACAATATTTTCGTTTCTATAAAAACTTTTATGCCAAAATCCAAAAAACCGGTAAAAAAATTCACCTTTCAATTCCCGAATATTTCCCGAAGTATTACCGAATTCCCAGTTATTCAATTTGTCGACCGCTGGATTGTGCTTGGTTTTGTCGCAGGTGTGCTTATTATGCTTATTCTGTTGACAGCCATGGATCTGCGATCAAGCGTGCTTGCGCTTGAGGCTATTGAGAAACAGCAAGCCCAGGTCGCAAAAGAGTTTCGATACTGGCAGAGGATTGTACAGAAATACAATAATTATAGAGATGGGTATTTTAAGCTTGCATTGTTAAGCTATCAGATGGGGAACATACAGGAAGCACGTGCGTATCTGCAAAAAGCATTGCAACTCGATCCGAATTTTGAGCAGGGGAGAGATTTTGAGCGGAAACTAAACGGTTAATCAGCTTTTTTCTCCTGCCCTGAGCTCGCTTGCCCTGAGTGTACCGAATGGGTCGAAGGATCTTTCTTTTCGCCTTCGTCCTTTTTCCCCTCAGATTTGCCTTCTGAGGCTTCTTTGCTTTCTCCTTCTCCTTCAGCCGGGGCTGCGCCTTCTTCACCCTCAGCTGCGGCTCCTTCTTCTTCAGCTGTGGGTTCTGGCTCCGGTTCTTCAACGACTGCTTCGGCAATTTTGACGATTGTTTGTGCTGGATCTGTCAGAATAGCAACACCTTCGTCGGTTTTAAGATCCGCGACTGTTATTTGTTCATCAAGCGCTGCGAGATTTGACACATTAACCGTGATATTTTCAGGTAATGCATCGGGTAGGGCTTCGACTTCAACCTCTGAGAGTTGTTGTAGCAGGATTCCGACGTTATCTGTTACAGCCTTTGCCTCACCGGTGACCTCAATCGGCACCATGGCTTTTACTTTTTCCTTCAAATTGACTTGGTAGAAATCAGCATGCAGCGGCATATGAGAGGGATATTGTAATTGCAGGTTTTTGACGAGTGCAGGGCGGGTTTCATTATTGACCTTTAAATCTATAAGGCCGGTCTCTCCGACCTCTTTAAAGATATCTTGAAACTCTTTCAGGTTGACCTGGATGGCAAGTGATTTGAGCCCCTTGCCGTAGATATTTGCAGGCAAAAGGCCTTCTCTGCGGAGCTTTTTGACTTTCTTGCCGGTTACTTGGCGCGCTTCTGCTTTTAAAACTGCGTGTGGCATAGAGGGTATTATACCATAGATACGAGGGAGATTGTTTTATTGTTGAATTGTTTCATTGTTGCTCTCTCCCTTTGGGAGAGATCGAGGGTGAGGGAGCAATGAAGCAATGCAGCAATTTAACAATGGTATAATTTCGCTATGCGCATTTTGGGCATCGATCCTGGCATCGGGAGGACTGGGTGGGGAGTGATAGAAATTCAGAATTCAGAATTAAGAATTATGAATTATGGTTGCATCGAAACGTTTTTGAAAAAATCATTCGCAGAGCGTTTGGCAGAGCTTTATAAGGATATAAATGACATTATAACTAAAAACAAGCCTGATACACTCGCTATAGAGGAGTTGTTTTTTAATACCAATGCCAAAACAGCACTGGTTGTGGGGCAGGCAAGGGGAGTCGTATTATTAGCTGCTGCGCAGCAGGGATTATCTATTGCCGTCTACACGCCACTTCAGGTCAAAATTGCTGTTGCCGGCTACGGCAGGGCTGAGAAAAAACAAGTTGAAAAAATGGTTATGACGCTTCTCTCGCTTACTAAAAAACCGAAATATGACGACACTTCAGACGCACTCGCTATCGCCCTAACGCATGCATATTCTCGGAAGTACCCAAAGTGATGAATTCTTCAGACACTTCAGTTAAAAGTAAGCGCGGGAACCTTTTGTAAGCATATTGACAAAAAGTAAGTAATAGTATATAGTTTATCTATTATGCCAGTAGCGATACTTTCTACAAAAGGCCAGATAACGCTCCCAAAAGATATGAGAGAATCAGCAAGGCTGAAAAAAGGAGACAGGCTGAGCTTTAGCAGGCTTGCCAAGGATCTTTACCTCGTCAAGCCGCTAAAGAAGAGCTTTCTTGATTTCGGTGGTACAGTTACACCCAAAAAGAGGCCTGAAGACTTTAATCGTATTCGAGAAACGGTAATGAAACATGTAGTTGATGAAATCGCAGTAAAATGACACAATACTTCGTTGATACAAATATCTTCTTACGCTTTCTTACACGAGACGACGCCCTGCAATATCAGGCATGCAAGAAGCTCCTGGAAAAAGCACATGCCGGAAAAATAAAACTTATTACATCAGCGATTGTCATTTTTGAAGTGCTTTGGACGCTGCAGTCCTATTATAATGAGCAAAAAGAGCAAATCGTAGAAAAGATTACGAGCTTGCTTGATTTTCCGAATCTGGAGGTCGAAAATAAAGAAATCTTTCACGAGGCGCTAGCGATTTGGCAGCAAGAAAACGTCAGTTTTAATGACGTCTTTAACTATGTGTGGATGCAGAAAAAGGGAATTAAGAAACTATATTCTTTCGACAAAGATTTTGACAAACTTCCACTCGTTTCACGCATACTTCCATAATGAGTTTTTCTTTTCCAACAGAACCTTTCGACTTTATCCTACGAGCAAATACACTCCTTCTCTATGCGCTCGTCATGGTTTATTGGCGTTTCTCTGAGGTTACAACCGAAAAGGAAAAACCCAAGACGAAGCACGCTATAGCATTATTAAGTAAAACATCATTATTGAAATATAGTTATCGCAGTATTGGCGTTTTTGCTCTTATGCAATTATTTGGAGTTATTATTCTGCCAATATAGACGATGGAGCTTTCAATACAAGTCATAGGATTTTGCATCTCGCTTATTGGGATTCTTATTGCCGTTGCCGGTCGGAAAGAGCTGGGAGCGAATTGGACCCATGCGAGAGAGTACCAGGTAAAACGAAGACACGAACTTGTTGAAACAGGAATCTACAGATACATCAGACACCCTATTTATACCGGTTTTGCAGTATATTTAATCGGAGCGGAATTAGTTGCGAAAAGCTGGTTGGTTATTCCGATTGTCTTGATCGCCTTTTCAGGTGCATATATTCAAGGGAAGCGGGAAGAGAAACTACTGCTTGCTCATTTTGGAAAACAATACAAACAATACATGCGCCGCTCCAAAATGCTCATTCCCTTTGTGTAGTAATAGCTCGATGAGCTAGATACTGTGTTATACTAATCCTTGCTTTTATGATCGGGATGTTACGCGGAACAGTGGCGCTTTTGGATGTTAATTTTGTAATTGTTGACGTGCAGGGGGTTGGGTATAAAGTGCTTCTTTCGAGTAAGGCATTGGCACAGATTCAGAGAATAGATGAGCCCATTACTCTTCATATTTACACCCATGTGAGGGAAGACGTACTGGAATTATATGGATTTCAAACCCTTGAGGATTTAAAGGTTTTTGAAATGCTCATCGGCGTGTCTGGGGTCGGGTGCAAATCAGCTTTGGGGATTTTCTCAATTGGGAGTAGGGAAGAAATCATCAACGCAATTTTGAAAAACGACGTTGCATTCTTCATGGCTGCACCCCGTCTGGGCAAGAAAAATGCCCAGAAAATAATTATAGAGCTGAAAAGTAAGCTTGGTGATACTACAGATTTTGATTTAGGAACAGAGGAAGGCAAGGACGCAGACGAAGTGGTCCAAGCGCTCAAAGGTTTTGGATTTACGTACCGCGAAGCACAAGACGCAATACGATCTCTAAAAGGAGAAGGTGAGACAACGGCGGAGAAGATCAGGCTGGCACTGAAGTACTTAGGAAAGTAAGGGAGAATTTGAGGCTAGACGTTTGAGTCTAGAAGTTAGATCTTGAGGTTGGATGTTAGGAGATAGAAGACTTCGAATATCTATTCTCTAACTTCAAATTCTAGCTTCAAGCTTCCAGATTC
This sequence comes from uncultured Gammaproteobacteria bacterium, assembly GCA_964613075.1. Classification (GTDB taxonomy): domain Bacteria; phylum Patescibacteriota; class Microgenomatia; order Levybacterales; family UBA12049; genus CAYWEP01. The sequence continues at coordinate 47,662 of CAZTFV010000003.1, forward strand.
TAACATCAAAGAAGTATATGGCTAAAGCAAAAAAATCACAAATAGAGGAGCATATCGAACTAGAAACACCTGAGGAAGAAGTACTCTTTACTTCTCTTCGTGCGGGGTCTTGGGATGAGTTTTTGGGACAAGAGGCGGTTAAGACATCGCTTCAAATTGCTATTGAGGCAGCGAAGAAGCGGGGAGAGGCGCTGGAACATGTGTTGCTGTATGGACCGCCAGGGCTGGGGAAGACCACACTTTCGCATATTATTGCCCGGGAGATGGGTAGTAATATTCGTGTTACGTCGGGGCCGGCTATTGAACGCTCAGGAGATGTGGCGTCAATTCTGACCAATCTTGAAAAAGGTGACATCCTTTTTGTCGATGAGATCCATCGGCTTAATAAGGTGGTTGAGGAGATGCTTTATCCTGCGATGGAGGATTATGCGCTTGATATCATTATCGGCAAAGGACCGTCTGCCAGGACAGTGCGGCTTGACCTGCCGCAATTTACTATCGTTGGTGCGACAACGCGAATCGGGCTTTTGACAGGACCGCTTCGGGATCGCTTCGGCGTTGTGCACCGGCTTAATTTTTATGATCCATCCGAGCTTTCGGGTATTATCAAGGCTGCAGCGGAGAAATTGCAGATGCCGATTGATGAGGAGAGTATTCATGAAGTGGCTGTCCGTGCGCGTGGGACTCCGCGGATTGGGCTAAAGCTTCTCAAGCGCGCGAGGGACTTTGCCCAGGTGAGAGGAGGAGGGAAAATTACCAAGAAGCTAACACACGAAGCGCTTAGGATTGCAGGAGTGGATCGGCTTGGTCTTGATACTTTGGATATCCGCTTTTTGCAAGCGCTTATTGAGAAGCATCATGGCGGGCCGGTAGGGGTTGAGACCTTGGCCTCAACTATCTCTGAAGATATCGGGACACTTGAGGATGTGACAGAGCCTTTTTTGCTGCAGATCGGATTCCTGAAACGAACACCGCGCGGGCGAGTGGCGACAAAGGCGGCATATGAACATCTAGGTTTGGCATATCCATCAGATAAAGATCTTAACCAACAAAAGCTCCTGTAATTCTCTCTTTAAAATTTCAAATGGAAAATTTGCTGGAAGAAGGGAGTTGTAGTTATAATCATTTGTAAAAGAAGCGTGAGGATTACCCCAAAAATGAGAAGCTTGTTTATTCGCAAGAGTGATTGGCCCCGAATGACAAAAGCGAGGACCATATGGGAAAATACGAGGAGATTGAAGAGAATGGTTCTGGCGTGTACTTCAGAGAGAGATTTGAGTAATGAGCTGTAGACGAACAGTAACAGCATAGTAATACCAAATCCTATTGTGACAATGACAAGCATCCGGTTGCCGGTAAGAATGGGAATTTTCGGATTACGCGGATGCTGATTGATGAGCTTTGGATTTTTGTTATCGGTTGCCAAAGCGAGTGCCGGTAAGCCGTCTGTAACGAGGTTGATCCAGAGGATTTGCGTTGGGAGAAGCGGGGACGGGAGGCCGGCAATGCTTGAAAAGAAAACGAGAGCTATTTCTGAAAGATTGCCTGCGAGCAGGTAGGTAATAGCCTTCGCAATATTTTGATAAATCACGCGGCCTTCTTCGACAGCTTTTATTAACGTAGCAAAGTTATCATCACTTAAGACGATATCGCTTGCTTCTTTGGCAACATCCGTGCCTGACTCACCCATGGCAACGCCGACATCGGCTTTTTTGAGGGCAAGAGCGTCATTGACGCCGTCTCCGGTGACGCCGACGATATAGCCTTGTTTTTGCAGTAGCGTAGCTAAGCGTAATTTGTCCTCGGGCTTCGTGCGGGCAAAAATGCTTGTCTTTAGGATGAGTTGTGAAAGCTCCCCATCGGAAATCTTTTCTAAATCTTCTCCTGTTAGGATATCTTCATCTTTTTCGATGAGTCCTATTTCGCGGCCTATAGCAAGGGCTGTCAACTCGTTATCGCCTGTTACCATTATGGTTCTGATGCCTGCATTTTTTGCCTGCTCTATGGAGCGTACGACCTCTGGTCGAGGCGGATCATTGATACCGATAATGCCTAAAAATTCTAAGCCCTGCTCCAGTTCGTGGCGTTTGCGGGTATGGGCTTGATCGTCGATTTTTGTGCCGAATGCGACAACGCGCAGTCCTTCTTTGGCAAATGCTGCAAAATGTGATTCAATTGCTTGTTTCTCCGGTTGCGAAAGATTGCTTGCGGCAAGGACTGCTTCAGGAGCACCGCGGACGAAAACATATTTTTTTCCATTTTTCTCCCAGACGGTTGTAATCATTTTGGATCTGGCGTCAAAGACATGCTCATCAATTATGGCGCCTTTTTTTATTTCTTCATCAATTGCGGGATCTTGCTGTCTGGCAAAGGTAAGAAGCGCGCCGTCTGTTCTGTCTCCGGCAATGTCAAAGGCACCTCCCTTGCCTTTTTGGATGACTGAAGCGGTATTGCCAAGCAGTGCGGCAAAGAGGATATTTTTGAGTTGCTCTTTTTGCCTGGCCCAGACCCTTTTTACCCGCATCCTGTTTTGCGTAAGCGTTCCTGTTTTATCAACTAAGATAACTTGGACTGCACCAAGTGTCTCAACGGCTGGCATACTGCGGACAATTGCTTTTTGGCGCGCCATACGATTGGTGCCGATAGCAAGCGCAACGGTAATAACGGCAGGTAGCCCTTCTGGTATTGCGGCAACGCCGATACTTACGGCAACAAGAATAACGGGGATAAGGCTTCCCCCTTTTACAATCCCAAGCGGAATAAGGAGAAGTGCAGTAATGAGCACAAGTAAGGAAAGGAATTTGCCTAATGTATCGAGTTGTTTCTGCAGCGGTGTTTTTTCCGGTTTGATCGTGGCGAGGGTTTGTGCGATTTGGCCAAAATGGGTATTCAGGCCGGTTTTTTCAACAACCATACGCCCTTTGCCTTTGGTAACAAGCGTTCCGAAGAAGAGTTGGTCTCCTTTTTGCTTGGCAACGGGCAGAGATTCGCCTGTCAGCAAAGATTCATCGACCTCGACGCTGAAGGACTGCGACAATCGACAATCCGCAGCGATTCGGTCCCCTTCTGAGAAGACAATGATATCTCTCGGTACCAAAAGATTGGTCGGCAGTTCTTGCTCTATGCCATCACGAAGTACTCTGACAAGAGGGATAGCGTATGATTTTAGCTTTTCGAGTGCTTTTTCGGCCCGGTATTCTTGGAAGAAGCCGAATATGCCATTGAGGAGAATAATTGCGAAAATAAAAAACGCATCAACGATGTCATGTAGGAAATAGGAGAAAAAAGCTGCCAGTAAAAGAACGACGTTGATGAAGCTTGGGAATTGGGACAGGAATAGCCTGATGGCAGAGAATGATTCTTTTGTGGGGATTTCATTCGGGCCTATCTGATCGAAAATGGATTGAGCTTGAGCAGTTGACAGTCCTTTTTCCATGGCAGACTTTTATTGTAACACTACTGGCAGTTTTGCTGGAAGCGGCTCAAAAAAACAGTGTAGGCAGGATCTTTTTTGTTGGCCATGAGGATACTAAGGTTATAAAGTATCGGGCAGTTATTCGGATCAATGCTTAGGATTTCTTCATGCATGTCTTGCTCTTTTTCAACCCAGCCTACTGCATTGAAGAAACTTGCCAATTGAAGGAGCGAGCGAAGATTTTGCGGATCATAATTGCTGATTTTTGCTGTGTTTTCAGTCATGGCGAAGCGTTTGATGACAGAGGCATTTTTCGGATGTTTCTTTACCAGAATTACCACATAGTCATCCAGGTAAATCATTGTCCAGTTTTCATTTTCCACAATGTGCCTGAGAAATTTTTTTGCCCATGGAGTCTGATCCGTGTGCGCGAAGAAAATAGTGTTGAAGCCATATTGTTCGTCGACTGCTGTAAATAATTCTTTCTTTTCTTGCATCGGAATATATACGTCTGTGAAGAAAGCAGACGGATATTCGCCCGGTCTTCCGTCGAGAAAGACGCGTTCTTTGGGATACAGCCTGTAATCAAGGTAGCTGCCTATATCAAAATTATTAAATAATGGCCCTTCCAGGTTTTGCGCAAGAAAAAAATCAGCGGCGCGTTCTGCACCCGGCTCAACGCCAGATCCGAGCGTCCTGAGTGTTACCACCTGAGACATTTGCCAGAGGAGTAACAGTAGTAAGATGCCGGCAAGTATTCTTTTGGTGCGAAGCATAGGGGGAACGGCCGCTGCCACATGTTGTATCAGGCCAATACGTGAGAGTCGACTGAGACTGAGAGTAAAGGGTATAAAGGTGGTGAAAACGAATAGTGGTAAATTTCGCACCGCAGACGCGCCAAGAACGGTAAAGGCAATACATAGCAACCAATCAACTACCCGGGTATTTTTTGCCGTAAAGAGCAGACTGCCAAATAACAGGAGTACGGCAATTTTGAAATAACCAATGGACGGCTTGTGAAAGCCGAGCGATTCCAGCAAAAATATTGATTGGTTTTCTTCAATAGAATACCCGTAGTTCTCAAAGACACGAAAAGGATATGTCGCGCCACTGATACCGTTGGGATTTACAAGCGTTACCAATAATGTAGCGCAGAAAACAATTACCAATATACTAGTATATTTAGAGTAGAGGTTGCGACGATGAGTAATCACCGCGTCGACTAAAAACAATCCAATGATCAGTATGCCGACAATAAAATAGATATGTACATTTACCCATAAGAGCTCAAGTGGAATAAGGAGAAAAATCCATTTGGTAAACCGCTCTCTGTAACGATAGAGTATGACAATAAAGGCAGCTGTGAAGAGAAAACTGAAAATCTCGGGACGGATATCGGTTCGCTCAAATAAGATTCTGAGGTACAGCATCGATACAATTGTTACAGGGATAAGACCGCCCCGCTTAAGCGAGAAGTAGAAAACGAGGGCAAACGCGAGCGTGACCGTAGCTAGGGTAAGTATCTGCAGAGCAGGAAGTCCGGCAAGCTGAAAAACAAGATAGAATACGACCTCTGAAAGCCAGTGGAGATTGATAAACGGGGAATCTGGATATGTATATGAAAATAGGTTTGTCAGCGGGACAGAGCCTGTCTCAAGAATAATCCGTCCTAACAGAAAATGACGTCCCAGGTCTTGTGTCATGGCCGTGACCGTGTGGAAATAGCCGACGAAAAGCAAGCAAAACACAAGAAACAGGAGGCTGAAATCAATGAGGTTTATTTTTCGCAACATGCATTTTTCTTATTGTCTTTTCTGGTAAAAGTCGATGATGCTTTTGGCGATTTTGGCAATATTTTGCCTAGCTTCTTCTTCGTTATTGCCTATGTCTGAGGTAAGGACAGCAAGGAAAAAGATATTGCCATTACTTTGAATAATACCAACGTCATGCAGGTTCCCGACAGTATCGCCTGTTTTATGGTAGACAATTGATCCTTGCGGGAGGAGCGCAGGTAACCGATCTTCGATGTCGGTATCTTGCATAAAGCTTAAGAGTTCTTTTGCTTTGGCAAGAGTTGTTATCTGATTATTGTATATTTTATTAAAGAGTATGTACATATCGTAGGGTGAGGTTTTGTTTTGTTCCATATTGGTTTGGGTAAGTCCGAATTGTTCAATGGTTTTTTGAACAACATCTGCCCCGATTTTATTTGCGATGATGTGCGCTGCGGTATTGTCAGATTGCTTGAGGGCGAGTTTGGCGAGGGTTTTTAGCGAGTAGGTACTACCCGGTTTCTGGTAGCGAAGTGTGCCTGTGCCGTAATCCTGAATATCTTCTTTTTGCAGCGTGATTTGTTCGTCAAGATTAACTTTTCCTCTGTTTTCCAGATAGTAAAGAGTTGTGATAATCGGTACTTTCTGGACAGAGGCGCCGGTAAAAAGTTCTTTTTCAGAAATACCAAAGGTATCACCTGTTGTAAGGTTAGCAAAATAGATGCCGTAATTGCCTTTTTTGTTTTGGATAAGATTCGCGGTTTCTTTCTTAAGATCAGTGGCGTACGTTTTGGGGTTTGACAAGACGACAAAGCGGGGAAGAAAGGGAAGATTTCTCCCAATAAGGAGAATAATAAGCGTGTAGACAACGATAGTAAAGATTTTGCGGAGAGAGTACATAGTATCTAGTGTACTACATGAAGAATTCCTAAGTCCTAATTTCTAATGTCTAATGAATTTTGACATTTGGTCATTTAACATTTTGTCCTTCGACTCCGCTCAGGATGGTTCAGATGGTGAGCTTGTCGAACCATTAGAAATTAGGTATTAGAAATTAGAAATTTTCGACTCTTGGTCTATACTGCAAGGCTTCCGCGATATGTTCCGGTTTTATCGCATCTGAC
>CAZTFV010000004.1:0-32769 GCA_964613075.1 uncultured Gammaproteobacteria bacterium
TCCTATATTCGATAATGCTAAGGACGCAATCGCATGGCTTCATAGGAAAGAATGAAAGCGCGCTATAGCCCGGACTTCTATAGGCAATACAAGAAAGCAGATATCATAATTCCCAACAGCGTTGACAAAAGAATAAAAATATTTATAAAGAATCCCCACGACCCACAAACAGCTCTATAAATGAGTTTTACCGCAAATTTGCAATTGCCCAGCTTTGCACGGTTTTCTATTCTGGTCTAGAAAGGATTTCCTGAATCCTTCTTGTTCCTTCCACAAGTCTCGGACCGGGGCGGTTGAGCAAGGCATCATCAACAGTGAATAATTTATGATTTTTGACTGCATCCAAAGACATCCAACCATCTCTTTCTAGTACAAGTTTACGATTGAACTTCTCGCCGAACCCACACCAATGAAAGAGCATAAGATCTGGATCGAAATCTTTTAGCTCTTCCAAGGAAAACTCCCGACTTTGTTTGCCGCTCTTCACCATGCCTTCTACGCCGCCTGCGATCTCCACAAGCTCCGGTACCCAGTTCCCAGAAACCATCGGAGGTTTGTACCATTCTTCCATATAAACCTTAGGGCGGTTGGGGCGGTTTGGGAGGTTAGGGCTGTTACGGAATTGAGCAAATTCTTGCTTCATTTTTTTAACAATTTCTTCTCCTTTCTTGAGGCTATTTGTACTTTCGGCAATGGTAAAAATGTTTTCATAGACTTCTTGGAGTGTTTTTGCTGCAACGTGGACGATCTTTCCTGGCCCTTTCCATTCTCGCAAAGGAGGGGGTAAAAAGTATGACGTAAAAATTAAGTCAGGAGAAAGATCATTGATCTTTTCTATCATCGGCGTTGTCCACCCGCCGAGCTTTGGTTTGCTATTTGCTTCTTTGGGGTAATCGCAAAACGCAGTTACACCGACTATCTGGTCGCCAAGCCCAAGAGCATAGAGAATTTCAGTGTTGGATGGAGCAAGCGAAACAAGCTTCATGATGTGCCTTTTTTATATTGCAGTCTTTGTTTGAAAAGATTCTCGCGAAAACCGCCTTCCGTAACAAATTTTGCTCTGAGCGCTTCGATTTGTCGGTTAAGGAGGTATGATGCCATCTGGCAAAAGGTAAGGAGCATGTTGGCTGCTTCTTCGGGATTATTAGGGAGATTGGGGGTATTAGGTATATTAGGGCGGTCGTCTTTTCTCCAGGTAGAGAAACCTTTTTGTCTAAGGAAGTCCTCATAGTCAGCAGCTAATTCTTTGATCGATCCGTCAGCAACGCCGAGAAGCTTTATGTAGCCTTCAAGGCTTTGCATGGTGTAGCCTTCTGCTATATTTTGCTTTCCGGATCGTGCCGCCTGTTCCATTTGGTCGTTGGTTCGGGAGTAAGGGGGGATAAAGCGTTTACAAAACTGTACCGTCAAATCATAAATCACCGTAGCAAGGACATAACAGTTGAGGTTTTTATACCCTTCCATGAGAAAATTATAACAGAGCAGGTCAGGCAGATGGTAAGAAGCTATTCGCCAACCTGATCGAGAGGTCCTTCAATAGAGTATACATCTCCCCAGACATTCTGATTAGCATAAAAAGGATGTTCCCCACTATCAATCCTACGCAAAAAAGCCTTTTCAAACCCCTGCATATGAGCTGCGATAATATGAGCCTGCGGTGCGCAAGGAAACCCCATTGTAGTTGCAAAATCGACGACATCACCGTGAGTAGAGAGGACACCACCATTGTAGCGATAGGGCTCGTGACCGATAACGCGGCCATCTTGGTCTACCTCAATGCCGTCCTGACCGTTTCTCCCGCCATAGCTTAAATGGCAAATAACTCGTCGTTGAGGCGTTTGTCCTAATTCTTTTGCTCGGTGAACAATGGAAAATGTAGCTTTCCATCCATCTGGAAGTATGCCTGTTCGTAATTCGGCCAACGGTGCTCCCATAGAAGTATAACTCAACAATAATTATATATTTTCCTGACAATTTTGTAAATATATATACTAAATGTATACATTTAGTATATTTTTGATTATTACAAATAATATATAAGTATTCTTTATTATCACTCAAAAGACTGATAAGTATCAAATAGTCTTAAAGATATACATGTCAATAAGGCTCAATAGCCATAGATACAAAAGTCCTGTATAATATGAAGACAAATTCTGCTTTGCAAAAACGGGGTGTAGGTCATCGGTAGACCGCGCGATTCGGGTTCGTGAAGTAGGAGGTTCAATTCCTCTCACCCCGACAAAACAACTCTATTTTGCAGTGGAGCATTCTGTCCCTGTAGCTCAATGGATAGAGCAGCGCACTCCTAAGGCGCCGATGGAGGTTCGATTCCTCTCGGGGATACTCAGAACTTGACGATTGAAGATGGAATGCCGTCTAGTCATTATGCAACGTTCCGAGAAAATAAAATTCCTTGTTCTCCGTTCAATCGGCAATTTCCTCGTTCTCATGAGTATCTACGCTGTCTTCGCGACCTTTGGGCCGGCTGCATGGTATGAGGTGAAGTTCAATATCCTCAAAGCGCGCGGAATTCACTACACAGTGGCACAAGTCACAGCGCCGCAACAAGAGCAGAGTGAAAGTGGCTTGACCCTGCAATCTGTTCTTGATTCGCAAACAACACAAACTATTATCCCCAAAAACACGGACTTTTCAATCGTCATACCCAAAATCGGCGCCTCCTCAAAGGTAATCCCAAATGTTGATTCCACAGACCCCGCGGTATTTAGACCCGCCTTAATGGAAGGGGTAGCACACGCCAAAGGCACTGTTTTTCCTGGGCTTGCCGGCAACACGTACATCTTTGCTCATTCTACCGATAACTGGTGGAACGTAGGCCGCTACAATGCCGTGTTTTACCTTCTCAAGGACCTCGCGCCTGGCGATGATATTGTCGTGTTTTTTGAGGGCAGACGGTATAACTATGTCGTTGAGAGGAAATTCATTGCAGATCCGTCTGAGGTTAGTCTTCTCATCAATAGCCACGGCGGCCCGGAGCAACTCGTCCTGCAGACTTGCTGGCCGCCCGGGACCACGTGGAAACGCATCTTTGTTATAGCAAAGCCGAAGTCCTCAACATAACTTATTTTAGTGAGACCGTATACAAGTTCGGAGGGATATTCTGGTTGCCCAGATTCGTGAGCACGATGATCTTTGATCCATTGGGCCAGGGGAAGACGTAGTTATCAATAAATGGCCCAGCGTAAATCGTGGTTTGATTTGCCCCATCATACTCAACAATATCAATCTTATTGTCATGAACATAGATGAGATGCTTTGAATCAGGGAACCAGGAGACAGGTAAGCGGCATTGTTCAAGTTCTATTGCGCAGTATCCAGTCAAATCATCAAGCAGCTTCCAATTCGTATCCTCCTTACTATCGTAAATATATACGCTTCCGCCTGATATAGTTCGTTGTTCTTTGAGATTGTTAATACCGATGAGTCGAGGCTTGATAATAAGTGGCAATGTGCTGTCTTTTTTGGCTTTATAAAGGATTTTCGTGTCATCCGGTGACCAGGCAAGGATAGTAAAATAGTCCCTGATCATCTTCTGCAGCAGTTTTTTCAAGCCATCCATTCTCGCTTTTTCCCTCAAGGCTTTTTCATTTTGCCACGTCTCCTCAACCGATGCCAAAATCGCCGTAACATCCTGGGGTGCCTCGTTAAAGGTTCCCGCATCCAAGAGGTAATAGCTTGTGATTAATGCACTTGAGACAGACGCGATCATCTGGTCACCATCCGGTGACCAGGTATAGCTGGCTTTCGAAAAGGTATTCACCGTATCATCGACTATTTGCTTGACCGTACCCTTAAGGGCAAGGACAGGGTTGGCGCTGGTGTCAAAGACATACATACCGTTTTTGCGGGTGTTTTGGGATGAAATGCGATAGGCAATTTTTGTGCTTGAGGCGTCCATAATCGGATTATCAACACCCGTTGCGGTAATACTCTCAAGCTTTGGGGCTGTTGGGAAAAGAAGCGCCTCAGCCTTGATGACTTCCTCTTTTTGAATCCTGACTCTTTTTTCCCAGGGAAAATAGCCGTCTTTTTGTATCTTGATCGCATACTCCCCCGGCGTCAGATTAATCGTGTTATCTGTCGCCGTTGTCAAATGGTCATTCACAAAAACTTGTGCCCCGTTTGGCAGACTGGTTGCAACCAAAATGCCGGTTTTTGCTACTTCCGGCTTACCGTCGTCATAGGAGAAGCGATACCCGCGGCCGTAAAGGACAGCAAAGACTGTACCTGCCGCAAGGAAAAAAAGAACGGCAAGTGAAAAAAACAGTTGCTTGCGAAAAGCATTGAGGGGATGGGAGGAGGAAGAGTATTTGTGGTTATTGGTATGGATTGATGCTGCCATAGTCGGAAAAAACTAAGCCAGAGTAATTATACATGCTACATACTACCACTTGCAACAAAGTCTCAGGCTGAATATAATCGATGATAAAGCAGGCCAAACGGAAAAATGATAATGTTTGATAGTAGTTTGATCGCTTTATAAGTTACCTAAGTGACTTAAGTTACCTAAGTTACTTATGAAAACTCACCATGATTTCTTTTTCACTGCCTACCTCAAAAAGAATCGGCATCGATTTAGGAACCGCCAATACACTGGTGTATCTTGTGGGAGAAGGAATTGTGCTTAATGAACCAACGGTTGTTGCCGTAACCGCAGAAGATAACCGCGTCGTCGCGGTTGGTAAAGAAGCCAAAGACATGCTCGGCCGCACACCCGGCAACATAGTCGCACAGCGGCCCCTGCGAGAGGGCGTGATTGCAGACTATACTATAACCGAAGCAATGCTGAGCTATTTTATCGACAAAGCTTGTGGCAGATCACGCTTCCTCAAGCCCGAAGTCATGGTCTGTATCCCCTCAGGCGTTACACAAGTTGAGAGGCGAGCAGTGCTGGATGCGACGATGTCAGCTGGTGCCAAAGTTGCCTATCTGATCGATGAGCCCCTTGCCGCCGCAATTGGCGCAAATGTCCCTATTGCCCAGCCTGCCGGGCATATGATTGTCAATATAGGCGGTGGTTCCACAGAATCAGCCGTCATCTCTCTTGGCGGGGTAGTCGTCCATAGCTCTGTGAGAGTTGCAGGTAATAAGATTGATGAAGCAATTACTCGCTATGTTCAAAAAAAATTCAATCTCCTGATAGGCGAAACAACAGCAGAGATGATAAAGATTGAGCTGGGGAATGCAGTCGTTGAGGACGGGAAAAAGGAAGATGTAAAGAGCAGGGAAATTCGTGGCCGCGACAATGTAACCGGCCTGCCTCGGACGATTACGCTTACAGAAGCCCAGGTCAACGAAGCCGTAAAACCCGTGCTTATTGAGATCATCCAAGGTCCCAAACAGGTTTTGGAGCAATGCCCGCCCGAGCTGGCAGCAGATATTATTGACAAAGGTATTATCATGAGCGGAGGGACTTCTTTGTTAGCGAATTTGGATAAGCTGATGACGGAAATCACCGGCGTGCCCTGTCACGTCGCCGAAGACGCACTGCTTTGCGTAGCCCGAGGAACAGGTGTTGCGATGGAGAATATTGAGCTGTATAAGCGGGGAATCAACCGTAGATAAATTGACCTAATTGCTCTAATTAACCTAATTTCTAAAAAAGCACCAATGCAAAATGTTTAAAAGACTTTAGATAAATTGGGATTTGATTAGGTCAATTAGGAATTAGAATAATTAGAAATTTTATATGTTGTCCTATATTAACCAAATTTATCTTTCAGCTTCAATTAAAACCTACTGTGAAGCATTGTTTTTCACGCTTGAGTAGTGCTATAGTACTATATCTTATTGACAGCAAGAATTTGGCGTATATTTAGCCATAGGAAGAAAAAATTATAGCTAAAAATTGCACAGAAAAAGTAAACAAAATTTAATAAAAAGAAAGGAAGATTTTCAACAAAAAGGTAATATAGTAGGTAAAATATGTTAGCAAAAAATGTGCTACTGGGTGTAGGGATCACAAACGAAACGAAAGAAAATATCCTGGAGTATATATTCAAAAATCTGGAAAAAAATGCAGATCCTTCTTTTATCGTCACTCCGAATCCTGAGATTCTAGTTTTTGCCCACAAACACAAATCGTTTCGAGCAATACTCAACAAGGCTGATTTAGCCTTGCCAGACGGGGTAGGGATCATACTAGCAGGCAAATTTTTGGGTAAACCCGTAAAAGAGAGGCTAAGCGGCACTGATCTTATGGATGCGATTTGTAAAGAGAGTGCCAAAAAGCCTATAACAGTGGGATTTTTGGGAGGCAGGCAAAACGTAGCAGTCCGAACCGCAGACTGCTTGAGAGAAAAGTACCCGGGACTCTACATAGGTTTTGCCGCAGAGGAATGGGATGATAAGTTACCTAAGTTACCTAAGGCACCTATGTTGGACGTACTCTTCATCGCCTTCGGTTTCCCAAAGCAGGAGGAGTGGATGGCAGCACGCGTCGGTAAAATTCCTGTGCAAGTGATGATAGGAGTCGGCGGCGCCTTTGATTACTTTTCAGGCCGCATCTCCCGCGCACCAAGGTTTGTCCGTTCTCTCGGCTTAGAATGGTTGTATCGTCTCATCCGCCAGCCATGGAGAATAAAACGCCAGCTGGCATTGATCGAGTTTGTGATACTCCTTTTCAAGGAGCGATTTGGGATGTCATCCTCGACTTGATCGAGGATCTGATTCAACAGGCTTGATCTATCTTCCAATTTCCAACTTCAAGATACGTTCATGAAACTGAACGTATCAAGATCCAACTTCTAGCATCCAGCGTCTAGCCTCAACATAAAAGATCACTATTCAGATTAATTCGGACTAATTTCATTGGGATGAATTCGGATTAAATTCTTACTTGAATTATTGTAAAAAACAGTCTTATGCTATAATGGCGCGAATATGCAGTTAAAAAGAAAACGTCGGGTCTTAATGCTCTACGATTTTCCTATAAAAGGCGGTGGGTCAGGTGCGTATGTAAAATATCTTACCCTAAGGCTCAAAGAAAGCAAGAAATATGAGATCGCCGTGGCCTTGCCTGACAGGACAGAGATAGATCCAAGCCTTAAGCAATACTATATCAAACTACCCCAGATACCGGTCTTTATTGGAAGACCCGGCCTTGAGAAGTCAAAAAAGTATAGCGAGCTAACGCGCCAGGAAATTACCGATTTCTATACTGCTTTCCTTAAAGAAACGATCAGGATTGTCGAAGACTTTAGGCCGGAGATTATCCACGTCCATCATTTACTTGTTAATGGCTGGGTGGCAGACTTTATCCGAGGAGTCTATGGTATTAAATATGTAATAACCTCCCACGGTAGTTGTCTTCAGGCAGTTAACCAGGACCGCCGCTACTTCCGAAAGACCCGCGAAGCGCTGCGCGCAGCCGATGCCATCACAGTCGTTTCAGGAGATACAAGGGCAAAACTCCTACGGATGTTTGGCTCAGACCTGCAAAAAAAAACTCGCACTATCCCGGGTGGAATCAGGCTTTCCCTATTTCCTGGAAAGATGAAAAAAAACGATCTGGACGATCTATCCGAAAAGCTAAATATAAAGAGCAATAAAATAGCACTATTCACCGGTCGGCTTATTAACGAAAAGGGAATTGATTATCTGGTCAAAGCAGCAAGTAAAATAAACGGCGATGTTGTTATAGCAGGCGATGGACCACAAAAAAAGCGTCTTGAGCAAATGATAAAAGACCGAAAATTAGTCAATGTCCATCTTCTTGGCCATTTCGATTATCTGACCCTCATAAAACTCTATTACTTGGCCACGGTCTTTGTCGCGCCTGCTGTGTGGGACGAGCCACTCGGATTAACTATCATAGAGGCAATGGCAGCGGGGAAACCGGTTATCGTCACGAGAAGGGGTGGAGTAACGATGGCTGTCAAAGATGGACAAAATGGGTTCTTCGTGAAATCACGAAACGCTTCCGACATCGCCGAAAAAGTAAATAAGCTTTTTGCTAATACCTCTCTGGCAAAGCGCATGGGTGAGAATGCCCGAAAAGTTGTTGAAGAGAGATTTACTTGGAAAAAAATCGCCAAGAAGTTTGACACGCTATATAGTAAAATGTAGGAGACATGCGTATTCTTCTTGTCTCCACTCTCAAACGCAAGGTTGCTGCGGATGTTAGTGCCTCGCGCTCTCGGATTATCTATCAGCTAGGAAAGGGTCTAGTGGCTAAAGGACATACTGTTGGTCTGCTAGGAACGGCAGATAGCCATATCGAGGGGGTGAAGACCCATCCTGTCATTGATAAAGCGTTTGTTGAACTGCCGCCTTTTGAAAACCCCTTTTACGCCGAAACCGGCTTCCTCGTGCAACTTGAGAAAAAAATTGAAGAGTTAGCCGCGGATTATGATGTGATACATAACCACACGTTTCCAGAGTTCATCAACCTCTACGCTTCAGAACGAGTCAGTACACCTATGGTTACGACCCTCCACGCGCAGGCAACACCTGAGTATGATACGGCGCTTAGTCTTTTTCCCAAAGCCAACCTCGTCTCGATCTCTCAAGCCCACAAAAGTCATTTTCACAAAGCACATATCGGATGGATCGTCTACAACGGCGTGGATACTGACATTTATGCATTTCAAGAAAAAAAGCAGGACTACCTGCTCTGGCTAGGAAGACTAGGGAAAGCCAAAGACGAGCAGGGCAACTTCATGGACGCAAAAGGAATCAAATGGACAATAAAGCTGGCTGAGGATACAGGTGAGCCTCTCATCATCTCCGGAAATGTTGAAGACATGGAGTTTTATGATCGGCAAGTAAAGCCGCACCTCTCAGAAAAAATCCAATGGTACGGCCCGGTAACAAGCGAACAGGTACTAAAAAGAGAAGAAGTCGTAAAGCTCATGCAGGACGCAAAAGCGTTCTTAATGACAATCAATTGGGAAGAGCCATTTGGACTAGTCATGGCAGAGGCAATGAGCTGCGGGACGCCGGTAATCGGATTCAACCGAGGATCTGTTTCTGAGCTGGTGCTTGATGGTTTGACTGGGTTTGTGGTAGATCCACAACAAGGGCTGGACGGGTTAAAGGAGGCGTTGGTAAAGCTCCCGATTATTTCGCCTAAAGCATGCCATGAGCATGTGGAGAAAAATTTTAGCCTGCACAGGATGGTCGACAACTATGAGAAGGTGTATCAGGATATAGCCTCATCTGCTTTATGAGAATAGGACTTTTACTGCCCAGTATTTTCGCTTCAAAGCACCTTTATCAGGACAGGATTTTTGCCCCGCGCGATTTACTGACCGAGTTAGCAGATGGTTTAGTTGCGAGAGGGCATAGTGTTATTGTCTTTTCCACGCCTGACTTTAAGACGAAGGCACAGGTTGCACCGGTCTCTTTAGAATATGTCGAAAAGCAGCTACCGTATTATAAATTTCGCAATTTAGAGGAACCAAGACGGGCAATACTCAACGATGAGGCAAAAAAACGGTTGTTTGAGATAGAGGTTATCACTATGGCTTTCCAGGCGGCGCAAAAAGGAGAGATTGAGGTTATTCACTCATATCATTCCTCGATCTTTTTCACGGATCACTATCTGCAGGAGCTTGTGAAAACTGTTCCGGTGATCTATTCATTGCACGATCCGGTTCCCCCTGGAGAAAGTATAGAGTGTCACGAGCTCGCAAAATTCATGCATCATTCTTATATAGCTATCTCAAAAAATATGATAGAAACTGCGCCATTGGCATTAAATTTTGTCGAGACAATCTATCATGGTCTTGACGTGAACGACTATCCATATATGGAGGAGCCGAAGGGTGATCTTCGCTTTGTCGGGCGGATCATACCCGAAAAAGGCCTCGCCGATGCGTTGGAAGCGGCGCTGCAGCTACAAATTCCGCTCGCCTTTAGCTCAAGCAAAAACTTTATGGACACAAAGTATTTTCAGACACATATTGAGCGGTACATGCAGGATCCTCTTACGAGTGAACAAAATATTCCCGATATGAGCAAAAGAGCAGTCTTCTATGGAGACGGGAAAGCGCTACTTTTTCCTATTCATTGGGAGGAGCCTTTCGGTATGGTAATGATTGAGGTAATGGCCTGCGGCACACCGGTTATCGCGTATGCCAGGGGATCGACTCCTGAAATAATTGCAGATGGGAAGACGGGTTTTATCGTCAATGAGTCAGACAGTCTGATCCGCGGAGACTGGGTCGTGAAGCAGACAGGGATAGAAGGTTTAAAAGAGGCGGTAAAAAGACTCTATGCACTGTCTCCTGATGAGTACCGGTGTATGCGTCAGGCATGCAGAGCACGGGTTGAGGAGATATTCACGCTTGAAAAAATGGTTGATGGCTACGAAAAAGTCTATCAACGACTACTCCAATAAGCTAGTATGAAAAATCCTGCCCGGGTTCTTATCGTTGGCTTTGAGGCGACGCCTTTTTTTAAAACCGGTGGTTTGGGAGATGTGATGCATGCACTCCCCAAGGCACTTCGCGGAATAGGAGTCGATGTCAGAGTAGTCATACCATATTACGCTAGTCTGAAGAAGGAGTTGCCTCAAAAAAAGATAGGTGAGATGTATATTCGCTTCGGCAAAGAACTTCGTTCAGTCAAAATGTACGAGGGAGTATTTCCGGATAGTTATACGCCGATTTATTTTCTTGAGAACCAGCGTTACATTAATCTTGAAGTAACGAAAATCCGTAGTCTTGAGCCTTTTGTTTTTTTCGATATCGCTGTAAGCTACTTCACCAACTGGCTTAGCATGCAGAATATCTGGCAGCCAGCAATTATCCATTGCAACGATTGGCATACCGCGCTTATCCCGTTGCTTTTAAAAAGTAAGCTACAATCTTCAATCCGCACCCTCCTGACCATACACAACTTGCTTTATCAAGGAAGCGCATCATATCATGTACTGGACTTACTCAATCTTAAAGACGAAGAAACAAAAGGCATTAAGCATAACCAGCCGGTGAGTCAAATGAATATCTTGGGTGAGGGGATCTTGCACGCAACGCGCGTCTCAACTGTCTCGCCAACCTACGCAGACGAGATCTCCAAGGGTCGCCACCTCGAGCTCATCTATGCGTATCTCCAGAAAAGAAAAGAAGAAAAAAGCCCAGACGGCAAAGTGGTCGGCATCTTAAACGGTATTGATTATGAAGAATGGGATCCGTGCCACGACAAGGTTCTAAAACAGAAATACGGGTTTTCTGACCTTGCATCAGGTAAAGCAAAGAACAAGCAAGCGCTCCTCAAGCAGCTAAATCTTCCTGATAAACCAACCTTTGCCTTCGTCGGGCGTATGGCCAACCAAAAAGGATTAGACCTTCTCAGCAATAAAATCGATGATATCATGAAGCTCGATCTAAATATCATCCTCTTAGGTACCGGCCAGCCAGATATTGAAGAGTCAATGCGCCAAATTGCCAGAAAATACAAAGACAGATTCCGCGCTGAAATCCACTATGAAGAAGAGTTTGCTCATGAGTTATATGCCGGATCGGATTTCTTGCTCATCCCCTCCCATTACGAGCCTTGTGGCCTGATCCAAATGATTGCCATGCGCTACGGCACGATACCAATCGCCGCCAAGACAGGGGGTCTTGCCGATACTATTAAAGACGGCAAAACAGGTTTTTTGTTTGAGAAAGATTCATCCTCGGGTTTGCTATCCGCTATCAAAAGGGCGCTGTCTGTATATGAAAAAAAGGATAGTTTTGAAGCTATGCGAACGAGCGGTATGAAAGAGGATTTCTCCTGGGATAAAAGCGCAAAACGATATAGAGATTTATATATTGATATATTAAAGTTAAATGAATAAATACTTGTTGACAAAGAGCAATATTCCAGTTATTATTACAGTGTATGAAAAGTATCCAAAGAAATACTGAAGTTGTATCTGTATCCCTCCCAAAAAGCCTAGCTCAGAAACTTGATCAAATTCGAGTAATAAAAGGGCAGTCTCGAAGTGCCTTTATTGCCTCGCTTATACAGCAGCAAACAGAAGACGATAGGTGGCAAAGACTCTACAAAAAAGGAGAAAAAACTGCGAGAAAACTGAAGATTACCTCAGAAGATGCGATAGACCGCATTCTCCATGGAGCATAAAGCAAAAGTCGTTTTTGATACCAATATCTATATTTCAGCCATCATCTTTGGTGGAAATCCACGAACCTGCCTTGAGCTCGCCAGAAGCAGAGAAATAGAGCTGTTTGTCAGTCGAGAAATACTGGTGGAGCTTGCTGATAAGCTACGTAGCAAATTTTTTTGGGAAGAAGAGGACATACGGGATGTGATAGAAGGAATAATGGTTTTTGCAACACTCGTTTCTCCACGGGAAAAAGTCACTATTATTCATGATGACATATCGGACAATATAATACTTGCGTGTGCAAAAGAAGCAAAGGCACAAATTATTATATCAGGGGACAAAAAGCATCTCTTAAGCCTTGAGAAGTTTGAGAAGATCCCAATAATCCCAGCCAAAACATTCCTCGATCAATTCTATAATAACTAGATACTACTTCACCGTTATCACCATTGTCGCGCCGGAGTTTTTCTCCTGTACAGTAAATTGCCCTTTCGTATCCTGCCGGACGCGCACTTCTTCTTTATACCCATACCCCCGAGGCGTTGTGAGTCCTTTTTGATTTGATAGAAGGAGCATCAGCCTATCCTGACTGTCATTCAGAATAGCCAGGTAGCGGCTGAAAGGCACAGTAAGGTTTGTTCGGCTGAATCGCTCACCATCAAACGTAACCGTATAAACAGCTTGATCTGGCGGTTTTTGCCTTGATGGTGTAGGCGAGATATCGTTACTCAGTATTGACCGCGCAGACGGGAAGAGGATGCCATTTGAAAGAAGATCAGGGAAGACAAGAGCGTGGAGGAGAAAGCCTGCCATAAAGGAGAAGAATAGAAGAATAAGCACTTTAAACATAAGAAGGTGTTGAGGCTAGACGCTGGATGCTAGAAGTTGGATCTTGATACGTTCAGTTTCATGAACGTATCTTGAAGTTGGAAATTAGAAGATAGATCAAGCCTCTAACTTCTAACATCAAATTCTAACCTCTAGCTTCTAGTGTCTAACATCAGATTATTCATCCCTTAAACAATATTCTCAGCGCTTTTCCGAGGCGTTTTCGCATCAGGAAGAGTATAAAGATTATGCCAAGGATTATCCCTGCAATCTTGACCGGGAAGACAAAAAATGTTTCTGTTGCAGTCAGTGTTTGATTTTCCGTATTGCCGTAGTACATGACTGCAGTTGCTGTATGCGGGCCAAAAAGAAACCGCTTATTCAGCTGCGCCGTCACAATGCGGCTTGCCTGTGGAAAGACATTTGTTCCCGGCACCACAATATCTGCCGCTTTCTGCCCAAACATATTCGTTACGCCAACTATGCCGTAGGTCTTTACATGCACGTTTCCTTTATTGATAAACTTCATTGAGAAAGGAATTGGGCCAAATTCGGAAAAGGCGGGGGCAGTAAAGTCAGTAAGTTCTAGCACCTCATTGACTGGTCCTGAGATACGGACTAAAAAAAGCGAGGCAATCTGCTGTGAAAGAGATGCAGCATTTGGGTCTGCTTTTGACTCAACGCCAAAGACAAATGATCCATAGCGCCCGCCCGCAGCATCTTTGGGAACAGAAATAGTAGCCGTAATTTCTTGCTCCTCTCCTGCATAAAGCATAAAGCTTTGCGGGCTGACCTTTGTCCATGAGGCAACGCTCCACGGACTGGCCGATGAGAGTGCCACCTGTCCTTCCTCGCCGCTTGCGGTAAAATCCTCAACCCGAACTGCAATTGGTAAAGAGCCGCTGCTGCGATTGCGGATTTTTGCCGTCACCGTTATTGTCTGTCCCGGGTCAGCGTTAACTTCCTGAGAGGGAGGGGATACCTCAAGCGTTTGTCCGCTATTCTGGGCGATAACCCATTGTCTGAGACTGGAAAAAAGAAGGAGTGCAATAATCACTAAAAGGCAAGAAAGAAGTAAGAACCTTGTTTGTTTCATAGTTCGACAAGCTCACTATGATCCTGAGCAGAGTCGAAGGATCATGCACCTTAAGTATAGCAGAACTCAATATGTCGGAGTTGCGATAAGGATAACGGTGCCAGTATACGTTCCAGCCGGTTGGACCGTATTAACCTCGAGTTCCCAACCAAGCCGTGTTGTCTGACTGCTCACGCCGGCAGTCGCGCAGATAGCCTCATCGCCGGTTGTTGTTGATCCTGCCCATTTCGCTCCGCCACTGGTGAACCGGGCAGCTGTTCCGGTACAAAGCGTTGCGTCCTCAGTTGAGTAGCCGAAAAAGCCAGTATTTGTATTTGCTGTTGAGCCATTAGGCGAACTCCAGGTAGTAGGAGTCGTGTTGGTGCCGGTAAATGCATCAATATTATTTGTTGATCCTGAAGTGAGCGGAGGATTGCCCGCTATGGTCGCGGAATGAGACGCAGTTACCGTATATCCGCTGCCAGCGTTTGTGGTAACTGTCACATCGTGGGCAGCAATCTTCGGCGTGGCCGCAACGAGGGTACCAAAGGGGATAGTCGTTGTCGTTGATGTGACGTTGACATTGCCGGTTCCACCGTTAAAATTTCCGCCTGATGAGACTGCTGCGATAGAGAAAGAGAAATTTGCATCAACTGTTGCCGAGACGGCGATTGAGGTCGTATCAAGAGTGGCAGAGGCTGCCTGGCCTGAGTCAATCTCGGTTGTACCTGTATCGGAAAAGGTTCTGGCCCGGGCAAAAAACGTCGTATTTGTCGTAGTTGAATTGGTTACGCCGGTAAATGTCAGCTGCATTGTCTGCGTTGCCTGTGTTGCCGGTGTTGTGACAACCACTCGGAACCTGATGCC
The DNA here is from genome assembly GCA_964613075.1 of uncultured Gammaproteobacteria bacterium. Classification (GTDB taxonomy): domain Bacteria; phylum Patescibacteriota; class Microgenomatia; order Levybacterales; family UBA12049; genus CAYWEP01. The sequence continues at coordinate 14,850 of CAZTFV010000004.1, forward strand.
ACTGGTGTCTGGATCAGATACTGTTCGTCCAGTCCCGGCAATGTTATCTGACGCCAGCGTAGGGGTGCCGGGAGAAAAACCCGTAGGCACTGTGCAGCTATCGGTAAAGCTACCGGCAGTTGTACAGATCTTAATATCAATTTGTTTGATCGATGTGGTCACGGCGGTTGTCCAGAAGAAGCCATAGGTAACGCCGGTTGCACCGGCTTGGGAATTGTTAATTTGCAGTTTGATCGGGCTCAGCGCGCCTGCATAGCTTCTTCCGACGAAGAGATTAACTAACGGGGGAAGAGTAAGGGCAATAATAAGGAAAAAGGCAAAGAAAAGACGAGCCTTTACAGGTAGAATTCGTCGCATATATCTACAATAGAGCATTTATTTCTCAGGTGTCAAGCTTTAGAAGAACAATAACCGCTTTTTTCAACTGCTTCCTTCGTAGTAAAACAAACAAGGTCAATAAAAGAAGCAAGAGTAGCAAAATCGCCATACGATATGGGAAGACCAGAAGGGTTGTTTCTCTTGTGACTAGCTGTCCATTGCCGGTTGAAACAGCAATGGTTGCGTTATAGAAGCCGGACGGAAGACTCTCAAGTGCAATATCTTGTTGCCATCGCCTGACTTTGCCGGGGAAAACGACCTTTTCTTCCGGAAAGATTTTTTTCTCTGCGCCTACTAGTGGTTTTAGGGTCAGAATCGGTTTGGCTGTAAAAAAGTTAAGCGAAATATTTTTTACCCGAAGCAGGACCGGTAAAGGTTTCCAAGGCTCAATAACCCTGCGAAGCGAGAAGGTAAGAATTTCAGCCTTTTTGGCTTTAGGATCGGGCAGCCCAATATCAGCGAGTAACAAAATGCCCACACGAGTAGCAATGTTGGTTGCTTCGGTATTGTTCCGCAGAACAGGCTCGAAAAACAAAATACCGTAGTAACCACCCAAAGGGATTGATTGTGGGGTAGTAATCGTCAGGGTAATTCGCTCTTTGCTTTTTGCCGGAAGGAGAATTTCTTGCTTATCAAGTAATGTCCAAGAAAGCAAAGGGTTGGTTCGTGTTTCCGAAAAAACATATCCGCCATCCTCAGTTGCCGGCTCAAAATCACTGAAAACCGCCCGCACAGGCAGAGGAGCGGAAGTAAGGTTCTCAAGGGTAATTTCATGTCGGTAGGTTTTAGAAGGAGAGAGGGTGACATTAATTATTACTGGTGAAACGCGAAGGATCTGCGTTTGGTTCTGGTTTTCTTGCGCACTGATTTGAAGCGGTAAATATAAAAAATAAAATATAAAAGATAAAAAAGACAGAGAAAAAATCAGAGATATTTTATATTTCATATGTATATTTACTATTTACTTTTTTATATTTAACTTACCTTACGCAGCATGCGTCATGCTGGCCCGCTTCGCCGCGAGGCGAGCTTGTCCAGAATCTCCAAACGTAAGACCTGCCTGCCGGCAGGCAGGGATCCTGGATGCGGTCGCCTCAGGCGACCTTACCAGGATGACGCTTGCGTAAGGTGAGTGATTAATACTCCGGCACGACCATATAAAGCACAGTTGTCGTATACGTGCCTGATTTCTGTGTGTCTGAGACAGTAACCCGATAAGAAATGGTGAACTGCTCATTGCTAATTGCCGTTGTCACGGGTCCTGCGTGATCGGCAACCGGGTCTCCAGGACTGGCGGTTGTGAAGCCGGCATATTTTGCTCCACCGTTGGTGAAGCGATCTGCTGTACCGCCTGTCAGATTGCTGTCACTCGTTGTATAGCCAAAACCTGTGCCACTCCACGAGGTTGGGGAGGCACTGGTGCCGCTATAGTGTGAGATAGTATCACTTCCGAAGGTCAAAAGACCGCTAATCCGACCATTCACAACATATCCGTTATACGCATTTGTTGAGGTTGTTAGGACAGTGCTTTTGCTACTGTCGGTGTAGCTGTTGCCGGTATTGAGGTTGCTGAAGGTTAAAGTCGCTGAGTCAATGCCAAAGGTAAGAGAGGGCAGTGAGGTTGTAGCGCTCGCCTGCGGCCCAAGGCCTGACTCAGTGAAATTGCCTTGCCGAGCCTTTACTCGCACCTTATAGGTTGTGTTTTGACTAAGACCGGTAATCGTCGTTCCGGTAGCAGAACCCCAACCGCTATAGGTGAGCCAATCCTCGTCTCCTAGTGTTGTCCCTATTGTCCCGTCACTTTGCACCCACTGCGTTGTCGCCCAGTCACTTGAGGTTATGGCAATGGCGTATTTTGTATCAGAGGGATTTCCGCCTTGACTGATGACGATTTGCAATCGTTCATAATTACTCGACTGGTTGGTAAATGTCGGTGCAGGTGGGATATTTGCCATATGGGTAAAAACTAAGCCTGCGCGTATGTTGTAGGTTTCCGAAGAGGGGCTGCCGACATCAACCTCACCCAGTGTTCCCATAACCGCGTATGATTCTGAAGAGGAAGTTGCGCTCCCGCCTGAGCCAAAGCCATATTCGATCAGTTCGTAGTTGGTGCTTGAGGGACCAGCAGAGACGAGGGGAGGAAAAGCCAGTAGGTAAATTAAGTAACCCAGGTAACTTAAGTAACCTATGAAAAAACGAACTCTTCTCATATCGGCAAATAAAACGCTGTTAACCCGAAAAGCGAATGGAGATAGTCAAAGGTACAAATCTGTGAGATACCTCGGCGGTTGGCCAGAACTGCCATCAACGCCTCAGGGAAAGAAAGTTCTGTTGATTGAAAGGCAACAAGCGCTTTAAGAGCCGCTTTTATATCTGACGCATCATGGTAAATAACATTGATATTGCTCAGCTCCAAGCTTCGTAAAAAATCCTTTGCCAGAGAAGGGCTAATATCTTTGTATACCAGGTTATAGGTATCAATGATGTTTGTCGTATCTGTGAAAAGAAGGTACTCTTCTTGGGAAAAGAATCTAAAGTATGCCGCAGCCTGATCGTGTTTTGGGTGTACCCGATCGATAAAGGCGTAGAAGACAGAAGAAGCGATAAAAACCTTTTTACTTAGTATTGCCATAAGTTACTTAAGTGACCTAGGTTACCTAAATCACCTATGTTGATAGGTGTAGACTCGCCCCCCGTCCTTTTAACCGCAGGAGGGGGTCATCTACAGTAAAAATCTTCGCCGGACGCAATTTTATTTTAGGAGCTATTGTGTCAGTTTCTTGGCGTGGTTTAACGTCTCGGTTAAGATCTTGAAGTTGCGATTCTTTTATTCGTACATTACCGCCGACCTTTACTGCCTTTAATTTGCCTTCTTTAATGTATCGACGGACAGTCAGGGGATGAATCTTTAAAATAAATGCTGCCTGCTTAACGCTGAAAAGAGTATCCATATAAGTTATCTATGTAATAGTATATATCTGTATACAATTTTATGCAAACTCAAGAAATATTTGACCACACCTATAGATATAGTCTTTAATAGTAATTATGCTGTCTCACTTATATCATTTTATAGACAAACTCAGTCGTTTCGCAATAGTCCGATACGCAAAATCCCGTATACGTAAGTTCCATCGCAATTGTAACTTGGTGTATTTAGTATTAGCAACCGGTAAAATATGAATCCCGCCTGTCTGAAACCCTTATTCATAAGGGGAGTAAGTACATTGGCGGCTGTTCTTGTCGTAGCCATCTTCCTCCTTATTATCCTGCCTGCAGCCACAAGAGTTTTTGCCGCAGACGGAATACATAAGCAGATCAACTTTCAGGGAAAACTGGTCAATACCAATGGCACCAATGTCTCAAATGGCGACTACTCAATCACCTTTACGCTGTACGATGCAGCCAGCGTCGGAACAAACTTATGGGATGAGGTACAGACAGTCACTGTCACCGACGGCATCTTCCGCGTTGCATTAGGTTCCATCGATACTACACTTGGCAATGTCAATTTCAACTCAGATAGTCTATACTTGGGAATAAAAGTTGGCACAGACAGCGAGATGACGCCCCGCATCCGCTTTGCCGCTTCCCCCTATGCGTTCAACGCGCAAAAAGTTAATGGCCTGACAGTCGTTAATACCTCAGGCAATCCTTTTGCCAGCACCACAACCTTTCGAATAGGAGACGGGAAGACAGTGTCAGTCAACAATAGTCTGACCTTTGCCGGAACAGACAGTACGACAATTACATTTCCTAATGCGAATGACACAGTTGTCGTTTTAGATGCTACCCAAACCTTAACCAACAAAACCATTGGTACAAGCGGTCTGACCTTCTCAGGCGCGACAACCGACCTGACAACTGCAGCGAATGAAGATTTCGTCCTGTCTCCCAACGGCACAGGAAAAATTGGATTTAACACGACAACTCCCTTAGCGACTCTCGACCTTCGCTACAAAAGCGGGACTATTCCCGTTGCCTCAATTGCCGGTATCACAACCAATGCAACACTCGTTGTCGATAACTCAGGAGTAGGAGATATTTTTGCAGCATCAACTGCTGGGTTGACGCGTTTTGTTATACAAAATAACGGTAACGTGGGTATAGGAAAAACCATTGCAACGGAGAGACTGGATGTAGTTGGCAAGATTAATGCCACGGTTGCCTACGCCATAGATGGCGCCACCGGTCTCACCGGCAGTAACCTGAACTGCGTGAATGTGACCGGTGGTTTGGTAATCGGAACGGGTGCTTGCGCAGGCGGCGGAGGATCATCAAATTGGAATATAGTCAATGGTACAATCTTCCCAAATCAAGCAGGCGTTCTAGATTTACTCATCGGCGGAACCGCGTCAAACGCGGCTGATTTTGCCATCATCAATGTCAATGGTTCAGGCGCAGTTACCGCTACTACCTCAGGACACTTTACCCTGACAGGAGCAAATACAGCCCATACATTTAATATTGACGATAATGGATCACTTAACTTCATTGGCAGTCCGGGTGGAGAAGGAGGCGCAGCTGCAGCAACGAGGCTCTTTATTGCAGACACAGGAAATATTGGCATTGGAACGACGGACCCATCACAATTGTTATACCTTCTCAACAATACAGGGGCAAGAGTCGTCCTGGAATCATCAACCTCGGTTGCAATCCGGCAAGCAATTACCAATGTGGCAGGAGTCGGGCGCTGGACAACGTATGCGACGAGCAATGACGGTTCATACCGGTTTGGAAGCGCAACTGATACCTTTTCCTCTTGGACTGATCGATTAACGATTCAACATGCCTCAGGAGCAGTGGGGATAGGCATAACCAATCCGGCTGGTCATTTACAGGTAAATGGCGGTCGGTGGGGAGGAAATGCAGCTCTGGTTGTGAACCAGGTCGGCGCGACGACAAACGATATATTCACTGCGTCAGCCTCGGGGGTGACAAAATTTGTTATTAATAACAGCGGGAATGTTGGTGTTGGGACAACTAACCCATTGGCGCACCTTGATCTTCAGCATTTAGGCCTTTCCGGTCCGACAGCCTCAATCTCAGCTGATAACCATTTTGCTACCCTTTCACTTGTTAATAGGATCGGTGCAGGTGACTTACTCACGGCCAGCGCTTCAGGAGCTGAGCGGTTTACTATCCACAATAGTGGTCAGCTGAAACTTGCGACGGATCTTTATAACACCTGCACCGCACTTGAGACAGTCGGAGGTGTCCTAACCTGCGGCACAGATGATACTGGCGGCGGTGGCGGTGGATCTGCGACCTTTACTGTTGCCAATGGAGCGATTTTCCCCAACCAGGCCAGTGTTCTCGATCTATTGGTAGGTGGGACTGCTACAAGTAGTGCCAAATTCTCAGTTTTGAATATTTCAGCAAATGCTGGAACTCCAGTCATCGCCTCAGTCGCCGGCAATCTGGTCGTCATGCCTGACTACACAAAAGGCAATGATACGGCAAGCGGCAATGTCTCAATCGGCACAACATCAGCTACAGAGCGACTGACGGTAAAAGGGAATATCAAGATCGAAGCCAAAGCGAATAACACGACAACACCGAATACCTGGACAAAAGTGTCAAGCAGCACAATCGGACAAATCGCAGCGGGTGGATCAATTGGTGTTGCTTCTGTGTCAGCAGCTGTCGTCTATAACGGAAGTCTGTATGTCGGCACCAGTACAGATGGAAAAGGCTTAGCAGAAGTTTGGCGCTACAATGGAACATCGGGAAGCTGGATTCGACTTAACAGTACAGCAGGTACATTCGGCGGAGAGACAGCCATAAATGGCGTTACTGCGATGGCTGTCCATAACGGCATTTTGTATATCGGAACTAGCAAGCCAAACGCTGCGCGTATCTATCGTTACAATGGAGGAAACACAAATGGAGCAAGCTGGACAGCTCTCAACGCAACCCCCGGCACTTTCACCGCTCAGGCAAATGTTGATGCAGTTGTCAGCATGGTTTCCTTTGGCGGCATTCTCTATATCGGTACATTTGAGCCAAATGCAGGCGAAGTAATCCAGTATACAGGAGGGACTGCAAATTCGACCTGGAGAAGGGCTCACGCGACCGCTGGCACAATCTGCTCATCTGGTACAGCTTTTGATAGTGTAACAACACTGTCAGTTAACAATGGTCTTCTTTTTGCCACAGCGACAAAGGGCTATAACGGCAGGATGGAAATGTGCCGCTACTCTGGTAGTAATACCTGGGTTGAGTTAGGTTCAACGACAGACGGCACCTACAGTGTGAATGGAGCAAATATCACCGTTGCTTCAAGTAGCGCGGCTGCATCTTATAACGGAAAACTCATATATGGAATTCGTAAAACTAATAACGCAGACGCGATAAGGCTTGACAATGAGATCGTAATCGTAAATACGGGGAATTTCTCCCGTAGTAATTCCGCAGCAGGTACAATTGCGGTCGGAGGAACAACTGCTATAGACGGCATAACTGCCCTGACAACATATAACGGCAGGCTTTACGCAGGCACAGAAGAACCCTCAGGTACACAAATTTACCGCTACGATGCAGAGGATAGGTGGGTCTTAGTTTCGCAAACTACTCAAGGACAAATAGCATCGGGTGGTACAACAGGGCTTCGTAAAGCAACCATCCTTATCTCCTGGAACGGCAAGCTCTATGCCGCTGTAACAAATGGCGCAGGAGCAGAAATTTATGAATATTCAGGTTATACAAAAGATCAGTCATTTGCTCTTGCCTTCCATGCGACAAATTCTGATATCGCAGGCGGAGAACAAGGCGGTTTTCAGAATTTGGCACAAATATTCTTCTCTGCATCCCAATCAGCAAGCTTTAACCAAGGAGCACCAAGTCAGGGCGCATTTGTACTGGATCATAGCATTGTATTTACCGGTGGCGGCTTTGACGTGGCTGAGGATTATCCTACAAAAGATACAGGGCTTTCGCCAGGGGATCTGGTTTCACTTGATACATTCGATGCTGGCTATGTGCATAAAGCAAGAGCCGGCCCGTATGACCAAAATGTAGTAGGTGTCATTTCAGAAAAGCCAGGTATACGCTTGTCAGACAAGCTGGACACAAATACCAATGGTGACCCCATGGTACCAGTTGCGCTTATCGGGCGGGTAGAAGTAAAAGTTTCAAGCGAAAATGGCCAGATCAATCCTGGCGATGCGCTTACAACCTCATCCTCGCCCGGTGTTGCCATGAAAGCGACAAAGGCAGGAAGGGTTATCGGAAAGTCATTGGGCTCCTTCTCTTGTCATCCTGAGCCCTTCGGTCATTCTGAACAAAGTGAAGAATCTCAGGGTAAACTCCGCGAAGGATCTGAAGATTCTTCGGCTTCGCCTCAGAATGACAATGCTTGTTTCGGTAAAGTACTCACCTATATTACTGTTGCTGATTACAATGGTCAGAGTCTCTTTGCCACAACCCTGCCCGATGGATTGTCATCTGATAATTCAGCTGGGATCCTCTCAGACAGCTTAAAGCTTGCGACAGTCATGGCAACACAAGTTGGAAAAGAACACGCGCCACTTTCTGAAATCAATACGGATCGCGTCACAGCAGGGCTTGAAATAATTACAAAGAAATTGATTGCCGATGAAATAGTTGCAAGACATATTAAGGCAGAGCAGATTGATGGACTGGAGATAATAGAGACAGGGATTAAAAGTCAAGAATCACGAATTAAGGATTTGGAGGGTCTATTTGCCTCATCTTCCGCTGTCATTGCGAGTGAAACGAAGCAATCTCAAGGAGATAATGCTGTTCTTAGTGCCACGGTTTCTGCAGATAGCAAGTTTGACCAGCTGATGAAAGAGTCCTCTGCATTACTTGCCCAAACATCCTCAGGAAGTGCAATAACGATTGCCGGGTTAACAGTAGAAGGCAATACGACAATCGAAAGTGACCTTCGTGTGAAAGAAGACGGATTAGTAGAGGGACTCTTAAGCGTTATCGATACGATTACGACGAAAAACCTCCTCGTTTCAGGTTTAACAGAATTTTTTGGAGATGTTGTGCTGAAAGGACATATTACGTTGTCTGGTGATACTGCCGGAACTGTTGTTGTTGAGAAGGGAGAAAAGACCGCCACAGTTGCTTTCGCAAAAGAATATGAAGAGGTGCCACATATTCAGGCAGTGATTGTTTCAAAGGATCTCACGGATGATGAGTTTAAAAAACGTAAAGACGATGGAGCGTGTAACCAAGATGATGACAAAGAAACTTGCCAGGAGCGTATTGATAATCGTCTGCTCAATAGCACTATCTCCTATGTCGTTACAAAACAGTCAACGAAAGGCTTTGTGGTACGGCTCCGAAATGCTGCTTCTGAGGACTATACGTTCTCCTGGTCAGCATTATCTGTAAAAGAAAATCCAAAAGCTGAAAAAGATAGTGAGCTTGAGAAAAAAGCGGCAATTCTGCTAAAAGCCTTTGAATAAAGATTTGAGATTAATGATTTATGAATAAGGACGGAAAAATACAATCATTTACAGATTTAATAGTTTGGCAAGAAGGGCACAAGCTTGTTATTGCTATATATAGAATTACAAATGGATTTCCTTCGAAGGTGCAATTCTATTATCAAGCCCACGGATCTTTAACTGAATTGAAAAACCAAATTCTCATTGCTAAAGACGTTAAGTATCTAAGTAAACCTGACTTAAATCAGTTAATTGAACAGGCGAATATAACCCACCGACTCTTGCAAGGATTAATTAAGAAATCAAAAACATTCATAAATCTTAAATCATGAATCATATTTCATTAAATCCTAAAGAAAGGAGGTAGTCGTGAAACACATTGACACATAGTATGTCCGTTGTATACAAATTAATAAGAAACATACAAAACGTCCTCTTGTGGTCCTCCACATCTCACCCCTCAACTAAACTATTTTTAGTTTTGCATGTTTTTGGATTAACAAAACTGGTCTTGATTCTTGATAGTAAGATATAGTATCTTAGTATTTTAAGAATAAATGATTCCGGCTAGCCCTTTTATTACAAAAATTCTGCTTGGCATTGTTTTATTTCTCTCAATTGCACTTGGCTTTGAGCTGTTAGGCAATAAAGGAAATAAAGTCCCACCGGAAGTTGCAAAGTATAAATACCTCTCTCCACGAATTTTACAAGAGTACCATAACGATATACTTATTAACTTTTTACCTCTTAGAAATAGACTGAAAGAAGTAACGGCCCCATGGCAAAATAGCTTTGGTCTATATTTTGAATACCTGCCATCCGGCACATCAATTGGTATCAATGAAAAAAATGAATTCCCGGCTGCCTCATTGTTCAAAGTTCCGGTTGTCATGGCTTATTATCATAAAAAAGAGCGACTTGGACAAACAAACGACCCCATTGTAACTATACAAGAAGGACAAATTGATAAAGAATTTGGGCAGCTTTGGAAAAAAGGACCTGGTACACAAATAAACCTAAAAGACGCAGTAAGACTCGCAATCACCGAATCTGACAACACTGCGGTAGTCGTAATTGGAGATCAATTGACTCAGGAAGATTTTGAGCCAATTTATGAAGGATTAGACATTGATCTTCAAGTGACTGACAAGGGAAGTATAATAACAGCCAAACATTTCTCATCTATTCTAAAAGCGCTATACTTTTCATCAGTGCTGTCAAAGGAAGACTCAAATGAAATTTTAAACCTCATGACCAAAACAAAATTTAACGACATGCTTCCCGCCGGAATACAGAGTAATATTCCGGTAGCACACAAGATAGGTATACTTAAAAATCAAGAGTATACGGATTGCGGAATTGTATATGAGCCAAAGCGCCCCTATCTTCTTTGCATGATCTCAGCAGGTGATGAGGCAGAAGCAAGAGAACGAATGAAAATTGTCTCAAACACAATCTACGAATTTGTCAGCACAGTAAATAAATAGAGCTAAAGCATTGCGTGTCTTCTGAGTATCCGCAGGTGCCACAGCCAGAGAAAAAGGTTAAGAAAAGATACGAGCAGGAAGGGAAGGGTTTTTTCAGGGCCAAAGGTTACGAGGAAAAACCCTTCAAACAGGAGCGTAGTGACAAGGAGCAGTTCGAAAGATGAAGAAAGCGTGCGCAGAAAAAGCCGCCAGGCAATAGTTGTGATGTGGGGCAATCCATCGTCTCGGGTCAGCGCCAGGCGGAGTACTTTATTATCGGCTTCTTCGCGCGTATGCGTGGCAAGGGTAAAGGGAAGATACCCATCTTTCATGACAGAGACAGAGTGGGCGATTGGTTTTAGCCTTAAGACGCGAAAGCCTCCTTGCCTGTCCGTTGTGACATGAGAAAGGATTTTATGCGTATCTTGCTTGAGAATATACACACTGGCACCAACGAGCGGAGTATCTGTTTCTGCATCACTCACTTGCCCTTTGAGAACATGGATATTTTTACTGCTTTCTGAGGCAAGTCCGTGTTGATGGCGAAGATAGAATACGAGCTTGCGCAGAGGGATTTTTATTCGCGATAAGAAAGCAAGAAAAGTAAAAATAACCAGAATAACTAAGGAGAGGGTTCTTAGGAAATTAAAGTTTCGTATCGATTCAGTCATGGGTAAAAAGAAGACTAAGGAGCTATTAAACGTATCAAGCGCAATATTGCGGTAATATCGATAGATATTCGTGAGACTAAACCCTGCCGGCTTAAGATACACTGTTGGGAAGCCATCACTCTTGTCTGGCCCAATAACAAAGTCAACTTTTTCGCCGACATAGCCGAGGTTACCGGCTTGCGCTCTGTATTTTCCCGGGGGAAGGACGATACTCAACTCGCCGTTTTGGTCTGTAAAGCTGGGGTTGTCTATTGGAATGATATCCTTTTTGAGAGGAATGTATGATTTGTGCATATCATCATAGATCCAGAAAAGAACTCGGGCAGCATCAATAGGTTTTTTAGTCCGGGCAGCAAAGACGCGAAACGGCGGCATAACGTGAAGATCGGTTACTTTTTGTTCGGTCAGATTTCCTACCTCATCTTTGATTCTGAGCCATATCTCGTACTCACCCGGCGCGCTTGGCGTTTTCATCCTCCCCTGATACACTCCTGGCGCCAACTCTTTTATCTCAACATTTAAGGACTCGGCATACGCCTCTGTAATAAAACTAAAGGCTCCGAGGACTGATTTGTTGCGTATCACCGCCTGAATACCCGTGATTTTTTTATCTTTCTTTAGAGTAAATTCAAATGCAAAATCCGACCGTACCGGAATATTTACAGATGCTGCTTTACTGGCTTGTTCTGTTGTGTTGTTTCTAAGCGTTGGATTATAGAGCACCATATTCTGACTCGTAATGACCAGGGTATTTTGCTGTACTCTGGGTGGTTCTGAGGCTTCTGCAGTTGTAAACGTAAACACATCAGATACGATTTTTCCCGTCCTTCCTGCTGCCGATACCTGGAAGTAGTAGGTTGTTTTCGGCGTGAGACTGGAGAAAGAAATAACATGACTGGTAGCAAGCGAGGATGAGGTGATTGTTTGGGTACGATTATTCGCTGCGTTTCCATAGGAAACGCGAAGAGTTGCATTTCTACTCAGACTGATGTCTGCGGATGCGTTGCTGGCTGAAATAGTCCGCATACTAATGCTGTTGAAGGAGAGCGGGGTAAGAGTCGGTGTGGGACTTGGAGTCGGTGTGGAAGTGGCACCCGGTTTGGGGGTACTTGTTGGTCCTGTCGTTGGTGTTGCTGTCGGTGAGGCGCCGGCGTTATATTGATACTTTTTACTCACAGTACTGTATGAAGTAGCTGTGCCAGGGCCAAGGACACGACCATTGACAGCAAAATCAAGCAAACTTGATCCAGTATAGGAGCTGTTTGTTTTGAGGCTGAAGGTGACTGACTGTCCAGTGGTATTGCCCGGAAAATTACTTATTGTCCAGGTAATTTTCCGATTCGTCAGATCAACAACGGGTGCTGTACTGTTATATGCATTACCAGCGCTACCGACCACATAGTCAAGGATTTCAACCGTGCCGAGTGTCCAGCTTGCCTCAACGGTAATTTCGGTTGCATACGCGAGATTTGAATCATAGGTTAGTTCATACTGAATGGTAGAGTTCTGAGGGAAGGTTGTGCCGCTGGTGAGAGGTGCCAAACCGGCTGAGAAATCAGTCGAATTAGCAGGAACGGTTGCGGTTACGGATAAGTCGCCGCGGTCTTCAATCGGTGCTCGAGCCAAAACAGGAAACGGAAGAATAAAGAGGGTGCTCAATACAGCAGCAAACACAAGACGGGCAGCAGTAGGCATAGAATAATCGTAGCACAAAGCTGACAAACCAACAAAAGACAAAGTAATATGTCAGGATTTGACAAAGAAGTTATTGTTCGAGCGTAGTCGAGAACATAACTTCTCGACTCGCTACGCTCGCTCGAAGAATATTTTGTCAAATCCTGAGCGATTACAAGACAAAGAGTTGCATAGAAAGAAAGTTTCTTCTATGATGAGATTATCTATGGCAACAAAGAGGAAGGTATCTACTCTCAAAAAAACAGAACAACCGGAGCAGCCGATTGTTGTTGCAGAAGAGGTTACGGTCAAAGATATGACGTCTGGTAAAAAGTCTTTCAAATTCACTCAATTGACATTTATCCTCCCGGTAATCGTTTTATTGCTAGTAATTATAGGTGGGGGAGGCTATTATATCTATACAGCAAAACAAAATACTAAAGCGCCGGTAAGCGAATCTGAGACGCTGGTTGAGAGGGTTGGCAAGCTTATAGAGTTATCGCAAGGAGAGGAGCCGACCCTCGCGACTGTTTCCGATGTGACAAAATTGAAAGACCAGCAGTTTTTTTCCCAGGCACAAAACGGTGACAAGGTACTCGTCTACCAGCAAGCGAAAAAAGCCATCCTGTACCGCCCAAGTAGTAATAAAATTGTCAATGTGGGGCCGATTGCTATCAACAACACCCAGCTTTCGCCAGTTGTTGCCGGAGCGCAAGTAACACCTACTGCATCAGCAAGCCCAAGCATTGCACAGCCCCTCAAAATAGCACTCTTCAACGGCACCAAGACCAATGGCTTAACCAGACAGGCAGAAAAACAACTGACTGATAAAGGTGTATTGATAGAGGTTGTTTCAAGGAAAAATGCCAAGGAAGACCATGTCAAGAGTCTGATCGTTGTCCTCAGCGGAACAGCTGAGCAGGGGAAAGCAATAGCAGAGGTAATAGGTGGTGAGATAGGTGAGCTTCCCGCAGGTGAAGAAAAGCCCCAGGCAGACATCCTCGTCATTTTGGGCCAGGATTACGCGAATAAGTAACTTAGGTTACCTAGGTTACTTATGTTACTTATGGCTGATTTCCAATTCTTACGAAATCCGATTTCCCAAAACTGGGTGATATTGGCTCCTCGCCGGGCCAAACGGCCTGATGTTGCTACGGGTGTAGAACCCGTGTGTCCGTTTTGTACAGGTCGTGAGGCAGACGAGCAGGAGGTTTACAGGGTTCCGCCCTCCGAAACCGGAAAGGAACCTGGCTGGCAAATACGAGTGCTCAACAATAAATTCCCCTTTGCTCCGATTCACGAGGTCATCATCCATTCGCCGGACCATCACGCCAATTTCGGCGAGCTACCGGTAAGCCAAGTAGAGCTTATTTTCCAAACATATCGAAATAGATACAAAGCACATCAAAGCAAGGGTGAGGTATATATTTTTCACAACCGCGGAGAAGCAGCAGGCGAGAGTTTGCCACATCCGCACACCCAGCTTGCAGTTATCCCTTTTGACATAAAAACCGACATACCACGTCTTGACCCTTTTGCAACACCAGGCTTCGCGCCAAAGCCCCAGACGCCGGACAATTTACAGCCGGGGACACAGCAAGCGCCCATGGTTGAGACAGATCACCTCTATCTTTTCTGCCCCAAGACCTCGCAATGGCCTGATGAGGTCTGGGTCGCGCCGAAAAACCGCGGCCGTTCCTTTGGCGAGATTACAGACGAAGAGATAAGCGATATGGCCGCAACGCTGACGCAGTTGGTGAAAATATTTGATCTTCGCCACGGACATGAATTTCCCTATAACTTTTACATCTACCCGGGCGGGGACTGGTATTTGCGCATATTCCCACGCCTCAAGCGCTTAGGCGGCTTTGAAACAGGCACCGGTGTCTATGTAAATACCCAAGATCCCGATGAGACGCTATTTTTCATAAAAGAACACTTTAATCTGCCAGCCGGCGGACTGGATGCTCAGAAGATTATGACCGAGCATAAAGCAGAGTATCACAGGAGCGTATAATTAGCAGCTACATTTCACTCTTTTGTTGTATGCCAAGTAGCCATAAGACTGCCTCTTTCTTATAGCGGCGGTCTCCACGTGAGTTAATGCGGATTGCGGGCAGTTTACCCCTTTTGCCCCACCGCTTGATCGTCAGGGGAGAAACGCGAAGGACCTGGGCTACTTCTCGGACAGTTAATAGATCAGGTAGATTGTGGATTGATATATTTTGATCAGCCATAGGCTCAGGAATAGGTGTTTAGTAGTCTTACTAGTCTTATTGATAATCAATGTAACTAGTAACTACTAACAAAGTAACAAAAGATAACACTTATTGTCAAGTAAGAAAATCAGATGATTAGGGGAATAAGGGAGATCAGGGAAATTGGGGAGATATGGGAGATAAGGGATTAGGCGGATTTTGTCGGCACTGGTTTTGGAGTGGGTTTGTTGGCCACTATGCCCAGGAATATCTTCACGTCATTGTTGATCGCCTTGAGAATCGCGTCATTGATGGTGAGCTTCTGTGTCTTGCCATCGGGCAGACGGATGGCAATAAAATCCTTGATAATTGAAATAAAATTTATGTGTTCAGGCAGGATATCAAAGGGTCCTGATTCATTCACCGATGAAACTGCGAGTACAGGGCCTTGGAAAAGCAATTTCTCCCGACTGCGAATGAGAAGATGGAGGGAAGATTTGGATGGAAGTGTAGCCATAGTAAAATTTGAGATTAGACGCTTGAAACTAGAAGTTAGATCTTGAGGTTGCCTGCCTGCCGGCAGGCAGGGAAGTTTGAAGGTAGAAAATCTAGCCTCTACTGTCTAACTTCAAACTCTAGCTTCAAGCGTCGAGCGTCTAGCATCAACTTTTAATCGTGCTCTTTGCGTTTTGCACTGGTTGGGCTTGTCCATTCGGCTGGGCTGCGGCTGGAGGTGTCCTCGGCGCGCTTACGCCGTTACCCGTCAGCGGTGGCGTCACTGTCTGTGCCAGTTCTTTGAGGGACCCGATGTGCATAAATTTTTCCTCAGACACGCTGTCGTATTTGCCTGAGATGATTGCCAACACGTCTGTAATCGTGTCTTTGAGTGTCACATACGCTCCCTTTCGTCCTGTCTGGTTTTCGGCGACAAAGAAACTCTGGGTCATAAAATTGCGAAGCTTTTTTGCACGCGTAAATGTCAGATGGTCCTCAGCCGATAGCTCTGATTCGCCAACCAAGGAAACAATCCGCTCCAGAGAAATTCCTTTCTTCAAAAACGATGCTGCCTGCAGGGCAACGACCGCGTGTTCTTTGCCTGCTACTTGGGGGTTAAGCGCTGCGGAGTTTGAGGCAAGAAGGTCAATTGCCGGAAGCAGTCCTTCCTGATACACGGATCTTGAAAGAACGAGGAAGGAGTCAAGATAGGGAAAGACCGATTGGACGCCCTGGTCTAAAATATCATCATTTGGAATATAGACTGTCTCAAGCGTTGTGAGAGCGTGTTCTGTAGTTGAGACCAGCCGCTCGTGCAGGGAGGCCATCTCAGAATCAAGCGTTGCCTGGTACCCATCCTCTGAGGGAATTGTATTCATCATAAGGGATAACTCATTTCCAGCCTGAGCAAACCGGAAGGCATTATCCATAAAGAAAAGCACGTCTTTTTGGGATGAATCTCGGAAGTACTCGGCTACGCTGACTGCTGCATAGCTTGTCAAAAACCTGACTCCGGGATTATCTCCCATGGTGCCATAAATAAGAGAGACGGAGGAGAGGACCTTGCTCGTAGCCAACGCCTCAACCAATTCCTGTCCTTCACGGACACGCTCGCCGATACCGGCAAAGACTGAGACGCTTTTTCCCTCAAGCGTGACGACATTGTGGATGATTTCAGTCAGAAGCAGGGTTTTTCCGACCCCCGCACCTCCAAAGAGGCCGATTTTTCCCCCTTTTATGATAGGGCAGAAAAGGTCAAGTGCTTTAATCCCTGTCTCAAGGATCGTCGCTTTGGTTGGGATGTTGCCATACTGAGGCGGCTGCGCGTAGATAGGCAGTGTTTTGACATTTTTCAAATCACCCAATCCATCCTGCGGCTGTCCGAAAATATCAATTACCCGGCCGAGTACTGTATCTCCCACAGGAATTTGTAAAGGCTGATGGGTATTTATCAGGTGCTCACCTCGTGAAATAGCGCGGGAGGAGGAGAGAAGGATGCAGAAATATGAGGAAGGACCAGAAGATCTATGCACCTCCATTTTGATACTTGGGTCTGTTGCCAAGACCAACACATCCCGCAGGCTAGGTTTTTCGCTTGGGAAGTGCACCTCAATAATCTGTCCGTGCACAGCGGTGATTCTTCCGACCGGTTCAACTGGTGATGTTGCTATGTTTGCCATAACGCAATGCCTGAGAGCGTATCCATTTGCTTTATATTGCCTTTTCTATGCTTGAGTAGCCGCATCGATAGGGCTGCTTTTTTTTGCCTCTCCTTCACATTTTGCGTTGCCGTATCAAGCGTGTAGAGCCTTGCAGCAAATTTCGCCAGCTGTGATTCATAGAGCGTTTGCTCAAAGAGGGAGGCAAAAAGCTCTGATTGGAAAAAGGTAATGATATGCTCAAGCGATGGTTCGAAAAGGTACCTTGTTGCAGCTTTACCGGTATCTTCTGTCACCTGTTGGTTGCCGTAGAGGTTGTACATCACCGGGTCCTGCCTGGCAATGGTATTAAATTCTCCGAAAAAGATAAAGACTTTCTCATAGGAGACTAACTGTTCTATGAGCTTTCGAAGCGCGATTGCGTCAACCGAGCTATCCGAAAAATCAACTGAGGTGAAATTTCTGCCCGGAAAATCCTGCTCAAAGAGGACTTTGCCGAGTCTTCCGATGATAACGATATCAGCCGTCTGCTTTTGTATCTGTTCTTTGAAAAGCTCATATGTCCGGCGTATTATATCGCCGTATAAGCCGACGTTGGCTGAGAGCAAAACACATACTGTTTTACCGTTTCGTGGTATGAGGTTAAGCTGTGCGATATTTTTCACTTTGTGTTTGCGCATAAGTATTGCAAGCTCTGTACGGTATGACGCGATAAGCTCCTGGAAAATCTCCTGGATTCCGGCATTAAAGTCCCTGTTCTGTAATACCGCTGCACGGATTTTACGCATCCTTATTGCTGCAATCTCCTCATACGTCTCAACGAGCATTTTTATATTGCCCAATCCTTCAATTTCCGATTTGGCCTGATTTATTGTCATAAACTGATATTAAATATTAAAGAGTAAATAGTAAAAATACATATGAAATATAAATAGTATTATTCGAGCTTGTCGAGAA
>CAZTFV010000004.1:32869-36932 GCA_964613075.1 uncultured Gammaproteobacteria bacterium
TATTATTCGAGCTTGTCGAGAACAATATTCTATACTTATTCTCCACGCGCCCTTCGGGCTTGGTCGAATAGTAAACTTACGTATCTTTAATATTTGATATTTTATTTTTAATCTAGAACAGCTTTATGCTGTTCTTTGTACTGGCTGGATCACGTTTTGCGTTTTCATCTTCTCCAGGTACTCAGGCGCTTTTGTCCGTATTGTCTGCAGGAATCCGTTAAACGATGTTGCGCTGTTTACCATATCATCAATCCGCTTTTTCACTGCCGGGTCTGATCTGTATCTGGTGACGATTTTGGCAAGATCGACAATCATTGCTTCATTGGTCGCTGTCTCCCAGACACCGGACCAGATAAGGCAAAAAAGATAAATTTGCAGGGTTGTTGGGAAGAGGCTTAGCTCCGTCTGGTCAAAAAAGGCATAGATTTTTTCACCAGTTGCCAGCGTATGCTTGACCGAGGCGGTTGCTTCAGCACCGAAGTGGGAGAAACTTTGCATTTTATCAAAAAGCGTCAGAAAGCTAATAAGCTCGCGGTTAATCTGTCGCTGCACGTCAGTTTGCGTCTGTCTGCCGACACGGGTAACAGACAGAAAAGGGTTAATCGCGGGCCTTCTCCCCTGGGAAAACAGGTCATTGTCAAAGTAGATATGGCCATCAGTCATTGACATCAAATTTGTCTGAATATAGCCTGAGAGGTCGCCTGACTGCGTCTCGGCGACAGCAAGGCAGGTGATTGAGGCCTCCCTTTCTTTATCCAAAATAAAATTTCCCGCCCGCTCGAGTAGCCTGGCGTGCGTGTAGAAAATATCCCCGGGGTAGGAGTTGCGTCCGGGAAACTTTTTCCCAAGCAGGGAAATTTCCCGGTAAAACTTCGCGTGGGTGAATAAATCATCAAGCACGATTAACACATCCTGCCCCTGGTCGCGGAAGTACTCGGCAATCGTCATTCCGGCATAGGGAGCAAGGTAGATAATGCCCGCCGGATCATCAAGGCTGGCTGCAACAATGATTGTTTTCTTCATGACGTTCTGCTTGACGAAATAATCCTCGACTTTTTTAATATCAAGCTTTTTCTTACCTATTGCAGCGTAGATACAGACAGAATCCTTTTGTGCCTGACTGACAATAGACTGGAGAAGAAAGCTTGTTTTGCCTGTCTTCCTGTCCCCAATCACGAGCTCTCTTTGTCCGCGGCCTAAGGGAATTAGCATGTCAACAAGAGTAAGGCCTGTCTCAAAGGGTCTTTGGATCCGCTTTCTTAAGCTTATCCCTGAGGGTTTCGCATCTATCACGCGTGTGGTTTTGGGTCTTTGCATCAGCCTTGCCTGGTTAAGGGAGTAGCCCAGAGGGTCAATCGTCTGACCGAGAAGCTCTGTTCCCACGGGGATTTCAAGCAGGGCATTTGTTCTGGTAGCACGAGTACCAACTCTGATCGTATCTTTGCTGAAAAGCATTATCTCGACAAACTCACGGTGCAGGGAAATCACCTGGCCTGCCTGGCCCGTTTCAAAAATGACCAGCTCATGATTTCTCGCGCTTGGCAAGCCGGCAACATGGACAATGCCTTGGAGCACCTCCTCAACAAAGCCTACCTCCTGGGTCGTTTCAAGATGGCTGATGAAGTTCTTCATGACGAAAATGGTTTTACTAAGTAGCTTAAGTTACCTAAGTACCCTAAGTTACTTATGGAAAAAACTTTTATTCTATCAACGGGAAAATCTTACTTCTCTGTTGTTCAAACACATCGGCAATCCGTTTTTTCAGGGTAAAATTCTTATACACTCCCTGAAAGGAGATAATTGCACCGCCCATAATCGATGGATCATAGGTAAAATCAAGAAGAATGTATTGCCCAAATGTTCTTGTGATATGACCGGAGAAGAGTGAAACCATATGGCTGTCCGGTTTAAAGGAGAGCGTCAGTTTGAGCACCTTTGCTGCCTCAATGCTTTTTTTAAGACCAAACAAAAAATCTTTTGTCTTTTCTTGATCATCCCAGGAGATATTGTTTTTTTTAAAAGACCGGATCAATGATACGGCAAAGTCATGGCTAACGTATTTTGTCAGAATTGCATCAGGCCTACCGTTCTCAAGAGTGTAAAGAAGCCTTAAAAGTATATCAATCTCTGTCAGAAGATGCTGTGCTTCTGTAGTTGTTTTTACCAGAATTATGAGATCAGAGTAGTTATAAGCGTTATTTGTCATAGGTTACTTAAGTTACCTAGGTCACTTAGGTGACTTTTGTTCCTCCTGATCAAGTTGCAGTATCACTGCCAGGTCACTTTTTGCTTGAGAGAGTGCATCCATGACCAGTTTTTGCTGATCTTCAAGGGTAATTGACTTGCCGATGATTTCAAGCGCGACAGTCTGCAGTACCTGGTAGATGGTATCATCAATTTTTTTCATGCGTGCCGCTTTATATTTTGCCAGTTCGCTGCGAATCGCCACATATTCCTGATCGATCCGTTCCTGCAAGTCTTTTTGCCTGCCAACCGTATCTTTCTCAAGCATAGACTTAAACTGGTCAATTTCCGAAATAGCTTGTTTTTCTATATCTTTTGCCATGTTTTGTAATAGATTGATATGTTCTTCGCGGAGCTTTTGCAGCATTGCTTCATACATCTTACTGATATCCTCAGACGATTTGCCGAAACGCTCTGATTCTTCCTTGGATAATTCTTCAAGCTTGGTAGCTAGGCTCTGCTTGCTCTGCTCATCAAGCTCAGCAGATGAGGAAATGATTTGTTGCGCTTTGCTGTTTGCGTCTTGAATGATCCGAATTGCTCTGAGGCGTGCCTCATCCAAAATAGCCGTGGTTTTCTCCTGCATCTGTGCATTTAGGGCATCCCGTTCTTTTTCCGCATCAGAAAGACGCCTGACTGTTTTGGCGTAAGAAAATCCGATTGCCAGTAAGACGACGGCCAGAAGCGTATTGGTAGCCAGGATTGAGATAAAGACTAATTGATTAGTGTCCATAGGTAATTAACGAAAAGCAACCTTTAGGTCATCCTGAACTTGCCTGCCCGCCTTTGGAGGGTTTCAGGATCTCAATCAAATTCAAGAGTTTTTGAGACTAGACGCTTGAGACTAGAAGTTAGATCTTGAGGTTGCCTGCCTGCCGGCAGGCAGGGAAATTCGAAGGTAGAAAATCCAACTTCTACCATCTAAGCTTCAAATTCTAACATCCATCGTCTAGTGTCTAGCATCAATTTTTACTCTGAGATGCTGAATTATATTCAGCATGACAATAGAATTTTCGCTCATAGTGATAATATGAAATAGGCTACGGCTATGCCAAGTGCCATCACAACAAGTGTCAAGCCCAGATTAAATACAATACTTACCATAATCTGCCTACCGGCAAGCGGATTTCTGCCGATTGCTTCAATCCCACGACTCGCAACCCGTCCGAAAAACACAATACCAAGTGCTAGCGAGAGCAATCCTGCCAGTCCGGCTATAGTATAGCGAAAGGCGTTAACCGGGGACAGAAATGGCGTCGCAAAGGCGACATTAAAATTCTCAAGCAAATTGCTTCGCAATGCAACTGTATCAGAGCTAAAGCCGGGGTGGAGAGAGACGAGTATTTTCCCGATTTTCTTCGGATCTGTATCAGAATATGCTTCAATAGCTGTTCCCAGTACATAACCGTTGATCGTTGCTTTTTGACCTGTGCCCGCTGTCTTAGAAGAAGTAATGAGATCTCCCTCTTTTATGGGGCCGTTTGATGTTGAGACATTCACGTATGCTTTGCCGCTTGAGAGTACGTAGCGGGAATTGGCGCCGGCAGGATCTTCAAGTGTTACTGCCGGTTTGTCCGTCACAACTCCGAAGATCATCGGATCCTGGGGTGTAGAGGTTACCGAGTAACCTGATTTGCCATAGCTTATGATATCTCCCTCCCTGACAGAAGTATCGGAAATCTCAACCAATACCGCAATGCCAGATGAGACTTGCTCCTGGGCCTGTGCAGGGGAGGGTAAAAGCATGAGTACCACGAATATAAAAGTAAGTTTTTTCATGGCTCTTATTACTAACTCTAATTGATAGTTGTTGCAATTG
>CAZTFV010000005.1:0-992 GCA_964613075.1 uncultured Gammaproteobacteria bacterium
CTCCACTTGAGTATATTGATTCTCTACTGTTACCGATGTCCTCATCTCGTACACAACTCCTTTTTTTACTCTAGGATTAGCAACAATATTTCCTCTGTAAATCTTTGGCTTTCTAAAGTTTCCATCTTCAGGCATAAATATATATTATATTATCTTTATTAATTAGTCAACTTGAACGCTGGCTTTATTATGAGTTTAGTAAAATAATCTGGCAAGCAGGCTTAAAAAGCTTTAGCAAAATGAAAAAAGAGTGGCTGAAATAACCCCTTGACTTTGTACTAGCATACTAGTATAATAGTACAAAGATGAGTTCAGATAACTGGCAGTTTAAAGATCTTGTCAAAACACTGCTGTCTATGAAGACAGAAAACGAGATGGTCAATTTTCTTGAAGGGATATTGACGCCAAAAGAACTGCTTGAGATACCAATGCGCTTGCAAATTGTGCGGATGCTCAAAAAGGGCATTCCACAACACGAGATCGCAAAAGAGCTTGGTATCGGCATTGCAACCGTCACAAGGGGCTCAAAAGAAATAAAAAGAGGAAGATTTAAATATATCTAATATGAAAAATGCAGAAAAAAAGAAAATAGATTGGCAAGACCTCTGAGTAGGGAGGTCGTCCACTGTCGCGGATTTCTTATAACGACAGCCAAAAGCAATTGACCTCCTGAAAAGGAGGTTTTTTATTGGAGGAATTATGGGAGGAACAGAATATCTAGCAGAAATTAAAACAGCACAATCGGAGATTCAGCTTGGCAAGAAGCTTGTAAATCGTTGTAAGAATTCGTTTGATAATTCTCAGCTTAAATTGGCTGGAGGGCAGTTCAGTGGCTATATAGCGAAATCGCCTCAGTTTATGCCGCACCTGCGAAATGCTGAGTTGCCTGACATGGACACCATAGAACGGGGAAGTTTTAACGTAAGATTGCCGAAAGTATATGAAGGAATGCTTTTCGTCGGGGACAGAACACTGCTTGAAGAAAGCTATGT
>CAZTFV010000005.1:1002-26910 GCA_964613075.1 uncultured Gammaproteobacteria bacterium
GAGAAGAAGGAAAATTCTCCAGATATTCAATTATTGGCTTTGATCCATCTCATGTAATTTCTGCAAGAGAAAATAACTTACTATTTGATGGTGAAAGCTATTCAGTTCATAACCCATATTCTGCTTTACGAGACATTATGCCTCCTCAAACTATAGCCAGAAACTATGCTGGAGGATTAATTGGTTACTTAAGTTATGAGGCAGTAAATTATTTTGAATCTACATTGAATATTAAAATTCATAACCTCTTTGATCAATTTATGTTTGGAGTTTACACCGATGGACTGATTCTCGATAAACTTACCAACGAACTTTTCTATTTCTATTATGACGCTGATAGGAGCAATATTTTGAAAAAAGTCATTCAAACAAAACGTAAAACAAAACCATTACAAGTGAAATTTATTAAAGACGGTTTAACCAAAAAAGCACATGCAGAAATTGTTGAAAGAGTAAAAGAGCATATTAGAGCCGGAAATACCTTTCAGTGTGAGGTAGGTTTTAAAACAGAATATAACATCTATGGTAACACTCTAAAAATATATGAAAAGCTAAGAATAATAAACCCCTCTCCTTTTATGTACTACCTAAAATTTGGCAATAAAAAAATTATTGGGGCAAGTCCTGAGTTACTTTTTTCACTTCGTAACGGAGAAATGACAACAAGACCACTCGCCGGAACAATCAGAAGAGGTATTGATGAAAAAGAAGATCAAAAGCTTGCCCGAACTCTTTTAAACGATCCGAAAGAAAAGGCAGAACACAATATGTTGGTAGATTTGCACAGAAATGATATAGGCAGAGTAGCAAAATTTGGAACTGTTAAGGTAAGAGACTTGATGACTGTTAAGAAATTTAGTCATGTTCAGCATATCTCAAGTGAGATTGTTGGGCTAATTCGTTCAGAAGATGATATGTTTTCCGCTCTTGCAAGCAACTTCCCTATGGGAACAATATGTGGTACTCCAAAAGTAGAAACGATCAAGATAATTGATTCAAATGAGCCTGAAGCTCGAGGTCCATATGGAGGAGGAGTTGGACATTTTGGTTTTAATGGAGATTGCACCTTTGCTCTTGCTTTACGCTCACTTTTTATCTCAGATGAGTATGCATATGCTCAAACGAGTGGAGGGATTGTTTATGACTCAGTACCGGAGAAAGAATATGATGAGATTCAAAGAAAGTTAGCTGCAATGAGAAAGGTATTAGAAGTATGAAAATTTTAATAATAGACAATTATGATTCATTTACTTTTAATCTCTATCAATATGTTGGAGAAATTCTTATTGATGTAGGTAAGAAATTCAAACTAGATGTATTACGAAATGATGAAATTACTATCGAAAAGATTAAAAAAAGACGATATGACAAAATAATTATTTCTCCTGGCCCAGGAGACCCTAGTGATTCGGGATATTTTGGTGTTTGTGCAGAAGTTTTGACTCAAGTGGGTAAAGAAACGCCAGTTCTTGGGGTCTGTTTAGGTATGCAAGGTATGGCTCATTATTTTGGAGGTAAAGTAATTCGAGCAAAGCACCCAATGCATGGAAAAACAAGCACAGTGAAGCATGATGGGCTAGGTCTATTTAGAGGTTTGCCACAGAAGTTAGAAGTTATGCGGTATCACTCTCTTATTGCAGATAAATTAACCATTCCAGATTGTTTAAAGATTACTTCTGAATCTCTCGATACAGGAGAAATTATGGGGCTGAGGCATAAAACATACCCAATAGAAGGAATACAGTTTCATCCTGAATCTTTTGCTACTGATGGCGGAAAGTTATTATTGGAGAATTTTTTAATAGGAGAAAAATAAATATGGATATGAAAAGTATATTAAACAAATTAATTGAAAAAGAAAATTTAACAACTGAGGAGACGCAACTATTTCTTAATGAGGTAATAAGAGGGATAGTTACTCCTGCGCAAATTGGAGCTGTCCTGGTAGCTCTACGAATGAAGGGAGAGACTTCTGATGAAATTGTTGGGTTCATCAAGGCAATGAAAGAAAATATGGTTCGTGTTAAGGCAAGCAATACAATTGATGTATGTGGTACAGGTGGCGACAGTAGTGGCACCTTCAATGTTTCAACAGCAGTTGCAATTGTTGTTGCAGGTACAGGAGTAAAAGTTGCAAAACATGGAAATCGTGCAGCAAGCAGCAAGTGCGGAAGTGCCGATGTACTAGAAGAACTAGGTATAAATCTTCAACTATCAACTGAAAAGGCAGAAGCTGTTTTCAACAAAGTAGGCATGGTCTTTTTATTTGCTCCACTTTTCCATCCAGCGATGAAAAATGTGATAGCGGTAAGAAAGGAATTAATGACAAGAACAGTGTTTAACTTTCTTGGACCATTTGTCAGTCCAGCGTCTGCTGAAAAACAGCTAATCGGAGTACCTAATGTAGAGATTGCTAAAAAATTAGCTGAAGTTGGAAAAAAGCTTGGCTATAAACATCTTCTTGTTGTTACAAGTGAAGATGGTTTAGATGAGATAAGTATCTCTTCAAAAACCACACTGTTTGAGGTGAAAAATGGTTCTGTGAAACAATCGATTGTTGACCCGATGGCCTATGGATTCAAAAAAGTTTCTAAAAAAGAAATATTAGGAGGTAATGCAGCACAAAATGCAAGAATCATACTGGATGTTTTAAAAGGAGATAAAAGCCCAAGGCGAGATATAGTTATTCTCAATAGTGCGTTTGCTTTATACGTTGCCGGAGTTGTCGAAGGTATTGGGGAAGGTATAAGTCTCGCAGAAAAATCTATTGATAGCGGAAAGGCAAAATTAGTTTTGGAAAACTTAGTAAAGGAGACACAGAAGTATGCATAATATCTTATTGCGAATCATCGAGAAGAAAAAGGAAGATCTTTATGAGCAGAAAAATATGCTCTCTGTTGATGATCTAAAAAGAAAAGTTATTGCAAATAAGCCTTTAAGTAACTTTAAGAACGGTTTGCTTGAAGCAAAACACACCAATATAGCGTTAATTGCTGAAATAAAACTTGCATCTCCTACAGAATCTTTCTTAGGCTCAGAGGACGACATTATGCAGAGGGCAATTGCTTATGAGAAAGGTGGAGCTGATGTAATATCATTTATCACAGAAAAGCACTACTTTAAAGGGAAAACTACATCTATCCCCCAGCTTAAAACAAAAGTAAACCTTCCTATTTTACAAAAAGACTTTGTGATTGATCCATATCAAATTTACGAAGCTAAAACGATAGGTTCTGATGCCATACTTCTTATTGCACGCTTGGTTGAAAAAGATGTACTGAAAGATTTTGTAACAATCTCTCAAGACATAGGCATTGAACCAGTAGTTGAAATTAATGATGAAGAAGACTTGGAGAAAGCGCTTGCTACTAACACTTCTATTATTGCTGTTAATGCGCGAGATTTACGGACATTTCATGTCGATGTTGATGTGGCTTGCCGTTTAATGAAAACTATTCCAAATACATTTATCAAACTCGGATTTTCAGGGATCAACTCGCCGGTTGAAGTACAAAAATATAAAAAAGCGGGGGCAAATGGAGTTTTGGTTGGGACGAGTTTGATGAAGGCGAAGCAGATAGAGGAATTTATTACTTTATTAAAAGATATATAAGGAAAGTTATGAAAGTAAAAGTTAAAATTTGTGGAATCAGAACACTTGAAGCAGCTCAAGCTGCAATAGATCATGGTGCCGATTTTCTTGGTTTTAATTTTGTTCCAAGTTCTCATCGGTATGTTAAGCCGAGGCCTGCAGCAGAAATTATTAACAAGGTTAAAGGTAAAATACAAATCGTAGGAGTATTTCAAAACGAAGAGGCATCGGTCGTCAGAGAAATCGTAAAACAGCTTGATTTAGACTTTGTACAACTACATGGTCAGGAGAATTCAGAATATGTTAAGCAAATAGGCTGTCGGGTGATTAAAGCTATTAATTCTCCAAGTGAAACAAGCTCCTATTCTGTAGATTACTTCCTTCTTGATAGGGTTAAGCAAGGAGAGGGAAAAATGGTTGACGTTGATAAAGCGAAGGTGGCTGCGGATAAGTATCCCATCTTTCTTGCAGGCGGTTTAACGCCAGAAAATGTAGCCAGCGCAGTTGAGAAAATCCAACCTTTTGCTGTTGATGTTGCAGGTGGGGTCGAGACAGATGGTGTAAACGATATTCAGAAGATTAGAGAATTCATTAAGAGCGCGAAAGGAGTAGCTATATGACCCTTCGGCAAGCTCAGGGTAAAAAGGGACATTTTGGAAAATATGGAGGTAGATATGTTCCTGAGATGCTTATTCCAGCATTGGAAGAGTTAGACCAAACATACGCTGTGGCAAAGAAGGATAAGCAATTCCACAAGGAGTTTGCGGATTTACTTAAAAACTTCTCTGGAAGACCTACTCCTTTAGTGTTTGCAAAAAATCTTACAGAGAAATTAGGTGGAGCAAAAATATATCTTAAAAACGAAGGACTTAATCATACAGGAGCGCATAAAATCACTCATTGCATAGGTCAAGGACTTATAGCAAAAAGAATAGGAAAAACTCGGCTTATTGCAGAAACTGGCGCAGGCCAGCATGGTGTTGCAACAGCAACAGTTGCAGCGAAGTTAGGTTTTTCCTGTACGGTTTATATGGGAGAAGTGGATATTGCAAGACAAAGGCCAAATGTCTTTCTTATGGAGCAGCTTGGTGCAAAGGTAGTCCCGGTAACATTTGGTAGTAAAACTCTGAAAGATGCAGTAAATGCAGCAATTAAAGACTGGATTGAAAACGTAAAGGATACACATTATGTACTCGGTTCTGCTGTGGGTCCACATCCATTTCCAACAATGAATCGTGATTTTCAGTCTATTGTCGGGAAAGAAATAAGGAAACAAATCAAAGAAGCAGAAGATAAATTGCCTGATTTCGTTATTGCATGCGTTGGTGGCGGTAGTAACGCAATGGGTGCGTTTACAGATTTTATTGAAGAGTCGAAAGTAAACCTTATTGGCGTAGAGGCAGGAGGAAGAGGTAAGAAAATTGGAGAACATGCTGTACGCTTTCCAAGCGGAAGCGTAGGAGTTGTCGAGGGATATAAATCCTATTTTTTGCAAGACAGTGATGGACAATTACAAAAAACACATAGTATATCGGCAGGACTTGATTATCCAGGTATTGGACCGGAATTAAGCTTTCTTCACGATACAAAACGTGTTGAATTTGTTAGCGTGACAGATCAAGAAGCATTAGAGGCTGTAAAAACGCTTGCTCACTTAGAAGGGATTATTCCAGCACTTGAGTCAGCACATGCTATTGCTCATGCTATGAAAATCGCTCCAAAGCTCGGCAAAAACAAAATCATTGTTGTTAATCTTTCCGGTAGGGGCGACAAAGATATATTTATCCTTACTAAAGCCTTTAAAGATAAAAAGTTTTATGGATTTATGAGTGAACTTGTTAAGGAGGGTATATGACAAAGCTTGAAGAGAAACTACAACAAATAATAAAAAGAAAAAGGATTGGACTAATGACACATATTGTAATTGGTTATCCGACACTTGAGAAAACGATAAAAATAGCAAGAACAATGGCTGAAAATGGGGTAGATTTTATAGAGTTACAAATCCCCTTCTCTGATCCACTGGCAGATGGACCGACAATTATGCGTGCTTGTGAGAAGTCTTTGGAAAACGGGACAAAAGTGCGTGATGCATTTAAAGTGATGAAATTATTATCCTCTCAAGTCTCTGCGCCTCTGTTATTTATGGCTTATTATAATACGGTCTTTAAATATGGGGTAGAAAAATTTTGTAAGGATGCTGAATTTGCAGGCGCTTCTGGGCTTATTGTTCCTGATATGTCAATTGATGAAGAAAGTGAGGAGCATTTTCTTTCATTTTGTCGAAAATATAATTTACATAATATACAGGTTATTTCTCCAGTATCAACAAAAGATCGTCTAAAGAAGAATGCGGTGGTCGCGAGCGGTTTTATTTACTGTACTGCTAGGCAAGGAATAACTGGCGCAAAGGATAAACTTGACCCAAGTCTTACTTCCTACCTTGATGAGGTAAGAAAATATTTCTCAATACCGGTCGCTGTAGGATTTGGTATTTCTAAGCAAGAACATATAAAAATGCTCGAACCTCATGCAGATATAGCTGTGGTAGGCAGTGCTGTTATTGACGTTATCAACAGATCAAGTAAAGAAGATATAGAGGAAAATATTAGTCAATTTCTAGGCAGTTTGAGACTGTGAAAATAATATTTGTTGTTGACTTTCTGACAGGTGATTGTATATACTGTGATTAGTAACTTATGAAAATAAGTCGTCAAGCAAATTATTTTTGGTTCTATTTTACCCCCCAACGGGAGGTTTTGACGTAGTAAACAAATAGAACCTACTACACAGACCTCCCAAAAGGGAGGTTTTTTTGTTGGTAAAAAACCATATCTATTATGAAAAAACTATCAAAAAAGAAAACTATTATTATCGCGGGTCCCTGCGCTGCGGAGTCTATGGAACAAATTCGACTCTCAATTAGACAGGCAAAAAGGCGAAAGGTTGATTTTATGCGTATAAGTCTCTGGAAACCGAGAACAAAACCAGGTTTTGATGGCCTTGGAGAAAAAGGTATTGATCTTCTTATTGAAGCGGCAAAGTCAGGAATTAATCCTGCCACTGAGGTACTAATACCAGAACACGCAAAAATAGTTATGAAAAAAGTATTTAATGCGGTTCCTAAGACGAAATTACTCTTGTGGATCGGGTCACGTAATCAAAACCATTATATTCAAAGGGAAATTGCAGGCATTGCTGCAAAGGATAAACGCGTACTCCTCATGGTTAAAAATCAACCATGGGTAAGTGAAGATCATTGGGAAGGCATTATCGGACACGTTTTAGATGGAGGTATTAGTAAAGAAAGGCTCATTCTCTGTCACAGAGGATTCACTCCAAATGGCGTGAACCCGCATGGTTACAGAAATGTACCTGATTTTGCAATGACGAGGAAGATTAAGGAGAAAACTGGATTACCGATGCTTTTTGACCCTTCACACACCGGAGGTAGCGTTGAGAAGGTTTTGCAGATTGCTCAAGATGCACACAAAGAAAACTTGGATGGACTAATTATTGAGGTACATCCGAATCCTAAAATTGCATTAACTGATGCAAAGCAACAATTGACCTGGAAACAATTTGATCAATTGATACATCAATTTTATAGTCTATGACAAATATACGAAAAACTTACAAAATTGCTCACGCAGAAACAACCGATGTAATTATCGGAAGTAATTTGCTGGATAAATTAGACACGCTGGTAAAGCAATACAAGCATACCGGTTACATTCTACTCTCTGGTGAAACTACCAAAAAATTATACGCTGACAAAATTATTACCTCTCTAAAGCGTCTGAATGTGTCAGTACATACTTTCGTTCTCCCCAAAGGAGAGAGCAATAAAAATATGGAAAGCATCGTAAAGGTTCTTAATTTTATGCTGAAAAATAATCTTGATAAAAGGGGCGCAATGATTGCAATGGGCGGAGGAGTTACTGGTGATGTTGCAACAGTAATTGCTGGTCTTTACTACCGCGGAATTGACTGTATACAAATTCCATCAACCTTACTTGCACAAGTTGATTCAGCTCATGGCGGAAAAGGTGGGGCAAATATAAATGAGTACAAAAATATGATCGGATTAACTCGTCAGCCTACTGCGGTAATAGTTGATACAAATCTTCTTCGATCACTCTCAAGGGAACAAATCCGATCAGGATTAGGTGAGATTTTAAAATATGCAATTGCTCATGACAAAACTTTATTTGAAAAATTAGAAAGACTGGAGAAAATCGAAGATGAATTGGGATCAATTATATATTCCTGTATCGATTTAAAAATGAAAGCAGTCATTCAAGACCCACTCGATATAGGAAATGTCCGCATTGCGCTTAATTTTGGACACAGCCTAGGGCATGCCGTAGAAATTACAAGCCATCTTACCCATGGTAAAGCAGTAGCAGTGGGCATGACTTTCGCAATAAAAGTAAGTAGCGAGCTAGGTCTGATCTCAGAGGATCAAGCCATACGGGCACTAACCCTTATAAAAAAATTCGATTTACCTCAGATAGCGAACAATATCAACATAGAAAGAGTGAGAGAAATTATGAAAAAAGATAAAAAAAATATTGGCGGTAAAACAAAGCTTGTACTACTTGAAGATATAGGAAAAACATCAATTCAAGAAAACATTTCAGAGGAAATAATAAACAAGGTACTGAAGGAGGTTATCATATGAAAATCCTGGTACTAAATGGTCCAAATCTCAATCTATTAGGTATGCGAGACAAAAATCTGTATGGCATAAAAACTCTTGAAGAGATTGATAAAGACTTGGAAAAAATTGCCACGAAGCACAATGTAATTCTGGAGTTCTATCAATCGAATCATGAGGGTAATCTCATCGATAAGATACAAGAATTACGAGATACGATCTCAGGAATTCTCATAAATCCTGGAGCATTAACGCATTACGGCTATTCTTTACGTGATGCATTAGAAGATTCGAAAGTACCAATAGTTGAGGTGCATCTTTCGAATATTGAAGAAAGAGAAAGATTTAGAAAAATTGATGTACTAGCCGGTATTGTGAAAGAACGCATCATAGGACTAAAGGAAAAAAGCTATACAGTCGGTCTTGAGAAATTACTGGAGGTTTTAAAACATGAAAATCAAAATTAGTAAATCGAAAATATATGGAAATGTAACTGCCCCTCCGTCAAAAAGCATATCGCATAGAGCCATTATTGTGGCGGCGCTTTCCCATGGTAGGTCAAAACTGCTGAATGTACTTATAGCAGACGATACAGAAAAGACAATTAATGCACTAAGAGAATTTGGGGTCAAAATCACAAGAAAAGATACAACCCTGACAATACATGGGAGCAAAGGAAAATTACAACGACCTTATAATGCTATAGAAGTTGGCAATTCTGGCTCATCAATAAGACTGTTAACCGCTGTCTCAGGATTAGTTGATGGGTTAACAATACTATCGGGAGAAAAACGGCTGTGCGAGAGGCCAATGGCAGATTTATTTGACCCTCTAAAAAAGATGGGTATAACTGCAAGATCAATAAAAAGAAATGGTTGCCCTCCGCTTGAAGTCATTGGTGGAAGAATCAAGGGCGGAAAAATTACGGTCAATGGAAATATAAGTTCTCAATTCGTCAGCGCATTACTGCTGATCGCTCCTTTCGCAGGAGATAAAACGACAATATTAGCAGAAAATGTCCGTTCAAAGCCATATATTGAACTAACGCTTAAAGTCATGAATGACTTTGGTGTTGCCGTAGCCAATAGTGACGATAGATTTACTATCCCACCGATGCAACAGTACAAGGCAAGAACGTATCGTATTGAAGGTGACTATTCATCAGGTTCATACTTTTTTGCAGGAGCAGCAGTTACTGGAAGTAGTGTTACAGTAAAAAATTTAAACACTGATTCTAAACAAGGTGATAAGTTCTTTTTAACACTTCTTCAGAAAATGGGATGTCATGTTGAGAGTAATGAAGATGGAATCACATTAACCGGATCAGAAAAGCTTAAAGCAATAACAGTAGACCTTAAGGATTATCCTGACATTGTTCAGAGTCTTGCTGTTGTTGCAGCTTTTGCTAATGGCACAACGAAAATCACCAATATACTGAATCTTAGGCACAAAGAAACAGATAGGATAGAGGCAACAGCCAACGAATTAAAAAAGATGGGAGTACAAGTAAAGCATGATGATAATTCACTGGAGGTAACCGGCGGAAGTCCAAAAGGAGCTGTAATAAACACCTACAATGACCACCGTATGGCAATGAGCTTTGCAGTGGCAGGATTGAACGCTTTCGGAACAACTGTCATCAATGATGCAGAAGTTACAAACAAATCATATCCCAACTTCTTTGAGAACTTACAGTCGATTGGCGCACAAGTAAAGGAGGTTATATGAATATTGTACTTATCGGTATGCGTGCCACCGGAAAAACAACTGTGGCTAAGATATTAGCGGGAAAATTAAAAAGAGACCATATTGAAATAGACGAACTGGTTGTAGAAAGATCAGGACTTTCAATACCTGAAATAGTAGAGAAATCTGGTTGGGAATATTTTCGAGATCTTGAATCAAAAGTCACGAAAGAGCTAGCTCAAATTGATAACAAAATTATCTCAACAGGAGGAGGAGTTGTAACGCGGAAAGAAAATACAGAAATACTGGAAAAGACTGGTTTTTTGATTCTTCTTACTGCAAGTATTGATACCATGCTATTAAGAATGGGAAATGGCACAAATAGACCGTCATTAACTGAAAAAGGGTCAGTGAGAGAAGAGATTGCTGAAGTTCTCAAACAGCGGAAGATCCTATACGAAAAAGCTTGCAATGTAATCATTGCAACCGATAACCAAAATCCGGAAGAAGTGGGAGAAAGAATCCTAGCAGTTGTCAAAGAAAGGAACTTATGAAATTAAACGCACAAACAACACTTTGCTGTGTCATTGGTAATCCTATTGATCACTCGCTTTCACCGGCGATGCATAATGCTGGATATAAAGCAAAGGATCTTAATTATGTCTATTTAGCTTTTCGTGTCGGTAATGTACTAGATGCGATAAAAGGAATACGAGCATTAGGTATAAAAGGAGTAAGCGTTACAGTCCCTCATAAGATAGCTGTAATGCAATACGTTGATAGGCTAGGCGATCGAGCAAAACAGATTGGAGCAGTCAACACCATACTTAATGAAAACGGCAAGTTGGTCGGTTCCAATACTGATTGTGATGGCGCAATCAAGGCATTAGAAGGAAACATAGCGCTTTCAGGTAAGAAAGTCGTTCTAGTGGGGTCAGGTGGTGCAGCAAGGGCTATAGCATTCGGCTTAAAAGAAAAAAATGCCGATGTTCTGATCGTGAACCGAACATTGGCAAAGGCAAAGGAATTAGCCAAAGCAACAGGTGCTCGGTTTGGTGATTTATCAATGCTTGATGAAATTAAAACAAGCGATGTTCTGATTAATGCTACATCTGTTGGTTTATCAAATAATGGAAATGACAGACTTGTTCCAGAGGAGATGCTCCATAAGAATCTGACAGTATTTGACATAGTATACAATCCACAAGAAACTAATCTTATCGTCGATGCAAAAGAAGCAGGTTGCAAGATAATATACGGTTATAAGATGCTTCTCTATCAGGCTGTTACACAGTTTGAGCTTTTTACTGGAAGCACTGCTCCAGTTTCAGTAATGGAAGAAGCGCTATTGAAAGGTTTACGAGGGTAACATTATGGCTGGAAATACTTTCGGACACTTATTTAGAATAACGACATTCGGTGAATCCCATGGAGGGTGTGTCGGTGCCGTGGTCGATGGGTGTCCACCGGGTCTTGAAATCTCACAAGTTGAAATCCAAAAAGAACTTGATCGGAGAAAACCTGGGCAAAGCAGTATTACTTCTCCGCGTCAAGAGCAGGATGAAATTCACATCTTATCCGGTATATTAGATGGAAAAACTACAGGTACACCTATTTTACTTCTAGCATACAACAAAGATGCAAAGCCGGAAGATTACCTCCATTTAAAAGATCTCTATCGTCCAGGACATGCAGATTATACATTTCAAAAGAAATATGGCACGAGAGACTGGAAAGGCAGTGGCAGAGCATCTGCGCGCGAAACACTTGGAAGAGTAGCAGCAGGAGCAATTGCTAAAAAATATCTCAAAGAAAAACTTGGTATTGAAATCTTAAGTTACGTTGAGCAAGTTGGTGACATAAAAACGAATATTAACTTCAACCAAGTAACCATAAATTCGATTGAATCGAATATTGTCCGTTGTCCTGATCAAGATACAGCCGAGAGAATGATTAAATTAATTGAATCAGTTAGAGATGAAGGAGATTCTATCGGAGGTGTTGTGCGGGGGATAATTAAAAATGTTCCTATTGGCCTTGGAGAACCGGTATTTGACAAATTACCTGCTGATTTAGGGAAAGCCATGATGAGTATTAATGCAGTAAAAGGCTTTGAAATAGGATCTGGATTTGAAGGAGTAAAATTGCGAGGCAGTCAGCATAACGATGAGTTTCAAATCGACGATCAAGGAGAAGTAAAAACCAGAACCAACAATGCCGGTGGAACTCTAGGCGGTATATCAAATGGAGAAACTATTTACTTTCGAGTTGCCATCAAGCCAGTATCAACAATCAGGAAGCGACAAAACACAGTAAATAAAAATGAAGAAGAAGTTACACTAGAAGCAACTGGTAGGCATGATCCATGTGTTCTCCCGAGAGCAATTCCTATTGTTGATGCTATGTCTGCGCTTGTTCTTATGGATCATTACTTACGACACAAAGCACAGAATTTATAGATATGAACGACAAATTAGAAAACTGGCGAAAGCAAATTGATGAACTTGACGATGATTTACTTCTGATTCTTGCAAGAAGGATAAAGATTGTAGCGGAAATTGGCAAGTATAAAAAGGCACATAATATTGTACCATTTGATGAGAAAAGGTGGCATGAGCTGTTGGAATCTAAGCTTTCTAAAGCTAAGCTACTTAACTTACCTAAAAATCTCATTAAAACCCTCTATGAGCATATCCACAAATATTCTCTGGAAATAGAAAAGGAGGAGTAAATGATATGAAGCAGATTAGCATTGTAGGATTTGGAAGATTTGGAAAAACACTTTACCGTCTTCTTAAAGATGATTTTGCCATCATGCTTTTTAGCAGAAGCGAAATTGATCCGAATGACACGGAATTGACAAAGAGTACAGTCATTGCAAAAGATCTTAGCGAGGTTTACAAAAGTGATGTGATTTTTTATGCAGTCCCGATCTCTGCTTTTGAACAAGTAATAGCATCCCACAAAAAATATTTTCAAGCAAATCATGTACTGATTGATGTCCTATCGGTAAAATTGCATCCTGCCAAGGTCTTTGATGAGTACCTGGCAGATAGTAATGCACAAGCCTTACTTACACATCCTATGTTCGGCCCTGATAGTAGTAAAAACGGATTTGAAAGTCTACCAATGGTACTTGATAAGTTTAGGACAACAGAAAGTACATACAATTTTTGGAAAGAGTATTTTCAGAGTAAAAAACTGCGTGTTATAGAAATGTCTGCTGAAGAGCATGACAGAATTGCAGCTAACTCACAGGGTCTGACGCACTTTATAGGAAGACTTCTTCAAGAATATAAGCTCAAAGATTCGTCCATAGATTCCTTGGGTACTAAAAAGTTATTAGAGATTAGGGAACAGACTTGTAATGATACTTGGCAACTGTTTACTGACTTGCAGCATTACAACCCATACACAAAACAAATGCGTCTAAAACTCGGTGATGCTTATGATAAGTTATACAACAAATTACTGCCCAAACAAATAGATCCAGGCTTTATAACCTTTGGAATTCAAGGAGGAAAAGGCAGCTTCAATGAAGAGGTAGTGACCAGTTATATTGAAAAAAACAACGTTGCTCGCTATAAAATTCGATATTTATATACTTCGGAAAAAGTGTTAAGAAATCTCCATGAGGGTACTATTGACTATGGTTTGTTTGCTACTCATAATGCAACAGGTGGCATAGTTCATGAATCAATACATGCAATGGCTCGCTATAAATTCAAAATTGTTGATGAGCTTGAAATGTTGGTTAGGCATTTCCTGATGAAAAGAAAGAAAGTATCTTTTGAAGATATTACGACGATTATGGCGCATCCTCAAAACTTCAGACAGTGTACAAGCACGCTTAGTAAAAAGTATCCGCATTTGAAGTTGGAAAGCGGGAAAGGTGATCTGATAGATACAGCAAAAGCTGCATTCTATTTATCCAGTGGTAAACTACCAGGAACTACTGCAATTTTAGGCCCACTAAGCTTAAGCCAACGGTATGGATTGACAATTATTGGTAAAGATCTTCAGGATAGAAAGGATAACGTAACGAATTTCCTTTTAGTGAGCAGGTAAATGGAAGAGGGGTTCACTACTGAGTGATATAATGATTTTATATGAAGAAGCGAGTGTATTCAGGAATTAGAGCCACGGGTAGGCTGCATTTGGGCAACTATTTAGGCGCTGTGAAAGGCATGCTTGCATTACAAGACGAGTATGATTGTGTCTTTTCTGTTGTGGACTTACACACGATTACTGTGCCGTATGATCCCAAGACATTGCAACAATCAGTTCGCGAAATCATCCTTGACTATTTAGCTGCCGGCCTTGATCCTAAGAAATGTCTCCTTGAAATCCAGTCCAGAGTTCCGCAGCATACGGAGCTATCCTATCTCTTAAGTACCATCTATCCGGTTTCGCGTCTTGAAGATTTGCCAACCTATAAAGAGAAAAAAGCGCAGTATCCAAAATACATTAACATGGGGCTTTTGTATTACCCAGTTCTCATGGCAGCAGATGTTCTTCTTTACAAAGGAGAATTGGTACCGGTCGGGATAGATCAAGAGCCGCATCTTGAAGTCATGCGCGAGATTGCGCGAAAGTTTAACTCGATGTATGGTGAGACTTTCCCTGAGCCGCAGCGATTTAAAACAGAGGGAGAGTATGTACCATCTCTTTCCGGTGCTGGTAAGATGAGTAAGTCAGTTGAGGGGAGCTACATCGTCTTAACTGATGATTTACAGACGATAAAAGAGCGACTTGCCAAAGCGCCAACAGACAGCGGAACAACCGGCGGGGATCCCACTTCGCCAAGGCTTCGAGGGACAAGTGTTGCCAATTTATTTAGCTTGTTGAGGCTTTATACAGACGACAATACGTATAATAAATATGTGCAAGATTACAGAGAGAAAAAAATACGATATTCGGAGATGAAAGATACGTTAGCGGATGCGATTTTTCACGAGCTACAACCATTTCAGGAGCGACGGAAAGAATTTGTCAATGACCCGAAATTTGTGAATGAAGTGTTGGAAGACAGCAATGAAAAATGCCGACTTATTGCTGAGGAAACGATGAAAGAAGTCAGGCAGAAGATGGGCCTTGCTTAGTTTGACAACTATAGATCTATAGGAATACAATAGTTTGGGTATGAAGCCGATTGATTTACGTACACTATTACAAGGAAAAACAGGCTGGGTTTCTATCTCACCAGACCATAAAAAAATTATTGCCGAAGCTAGAACACTAAAAACGCTTGTTAAAAAAATCAAGGCCTTAGGCAATCCACAAGGTTATATTACTGTTATTGGAAAAGACTATTCTCGATTCATTGGGTGATGAAAAGTCTCCTGCAGGCTCCTATTAAAATTCCTTACAGAACGTATCCTAATTCAGGTAACATACTTTGGCCGATTGTTGAACTACGACTTGCAACACGATACAGCTTGCTTACCCAGTCAGTAATTGCTCTTGTCGATTCGGGCGCAAGTATTTCAGTCCTTCATCCGGTTATAGCTGAGACACTTGGTTTTAACCCCAGAAAAACAAAAGCTTCTCAAGAGGGCATATCTGCAAGCGGAACGTATAAATCCTGGTTGCTTCCCCACGCTATAGAAGTGGACCTTTATGGCTACACGTTTTTTCGCAGGTTTATTATTATAGATAATGCTTCTTTTCTCTGGCCATGCATTTTAGGCGAGGATAGTATCTTTGAAGTTGCTGGAATTGACTTTCGAAAATTTAAAGGCTTTTTCGAGCTGCATTTTCGTTCAGATATTCACTGACGTCATGCGAGAAGTACGAGAGAAAATGGAATTATTGTAGACTACTTTGAGGGAACTTCTCTACTTAACTACAAACCGCTTGCTGGGTTAATGACAGCTTTTCGTATATCTGGCGTCATTCTAATAACATGTCTAGCACGATCAAGCGCCTGATTAACTGCTGATGGAGACATGTCATATTGTTCTGCAAGTTCAGATGGAGGAGTTGGTACGCCTGTAGCGAGCCCATGCCGTTCAATCGTCAATGAGACTTGTCGAGGCATTAAGCCTCGAGGTGTATTTGATCTTCGCACCAAGCCTGGCCCACCATCAAGATTTATTTGGAGGAAAATATTGTCAGGCAGTTCTACGGGGGTGTGTTGCTCAAAAAGCGCAACCAAACCTTGTTTGACATCGTTCCAAGGAATAGATTCGCCGGGAATTATCATGTCATCTGAAAAATGTTGAAACGAAGTTTGTATGAGATCTCGTACTCCAGCCGTCACACCTGGCTGTACAGAGGGGTCTTGTTTTTGAGCAAATTGCTCAAGCAGTCTACGCGCTTGCGTTACGTGCTCTCGCCATACTGGTTCAGTCAAGGCTCGTAGCTCTTCGTCAGTAAGACCTACCTTACCGATGCGCCCCCTATGCTTTTGCACGAATCTTTCAAATGCTTCCCGGTCACCTGGAAAGTCTGTCTCTATGAATCTCGGCATATTAGTGACCCATAATATATTATTGGTAGTTACATGTCAAGTTTCAGTTTATAATACACACTATGGCACTCTTGAGCTTACAAAGAATAGAAGGATTTCAAAAGGGAATTCTCTCTTGGTTTGCGAAGAACAGACGAGAGTTGCCTTGGCGGGACGTACCATTCGATACATCCTTAAAAGCAGCACAAATATTAGTACAGCAATATTCTTCGAGCGAACCCTTCGGTCATTCTGAGCGGAGCGAAGAATCTCAGGGTAAACTCCGTGAGTCGAGAAGTTTAAAAAGAATAGTTCTCGACAAGCCCCGTTCAGCGGGGCAAGCTCGAACAATATAATTTATATTAGAAGCGAGACCTGTTACCTGATCCGAAATAGCTTGCAAATTGGCAAGCGTGTGGTATACTAGCTCTCAATTATGCCTGCTAGTAACCACAGGAAGCACCAATCCTCAGGAAAGAATGTAAAAAACAAATTCGGTAAGTTCCGATTCAAAAATAATTGGAAAAATTTAATTCTCTACGGATTTCTGCTTCTTTTCTCTCTTCTTATTTTCTCGGCTTTTAATGCGCCCTACGAAGCAGGCCAGAGTGTGCCGCTATCAGAAGTAATCCAAAAAGTTAAAGCAGGAGAAGTAAGTGAGATAAGCGTCAACGGCGACCGGCTCACGGTAAAAAGCAAAGGCGGTACCATCACCAGTATGAAAGAGCCGGGATCTAATATCTACCAATTGTTTGAGAATGCAGGTGTCAAGCTTGATTCAAGCAAAGTGAAAGTCACGGTCAAAGATGAATCAGGACTCAATGGTTGG
Source organism: uncultured Gammaproteobacteria bacterium (assembly GCA_964613075.1). Classification (GTDB taxonomy): domain Bacteria; phylum Patescibacteriota; class Microgenomatia; order Levybacterales; family UBA12049; genus CAYWEP01. The sequence goes on from CAZTFV010000005.1 coordinate 18,221, forward strand.
CTCTCTCTTCTCGGGACGATTCTGCCTGTTGTCCTGATGATTGCTTTTTTCTATTTTATCTTCCGTCAGGCACGCGGCACACAGGAGAGCATTTTTTCTTTTGGCCAGTCCCGCGCCAAGCTTTTCAGCAAAGACACACCCCGCGTGAGTTTTGAAGACGTTGCAGGGGTAGATGAAGCAAAGCAAGAGCTGACGGAAATCGTTGATTTTCTGAAAAATCCTGGCAAATACAAAGCTATGGGTGCCAGAACGCCAAAAGGCGTGCTTATGGTTGGCCCAAGTGGTACAGGAAAAACCCTCTTGGCGCGTGCCACGGCAGGCCAAGCAGGCGTTGCCTTTTTCTCAATGGCAGGATCTGAGTTTATGGAAATGTTGGTAGGTGTCGGAGCCTCTGTTACCGGCGACACGCCGATTCTGATAAGGCAAGACGGTAAGACGCAGCTTATTCCAGTTGGAGAATTTGTGGATCAGTATTACCAAGGAAAAGAAGAAGGAATAATCTCCGTTGAAGGAATAGAGACGCTTGGTTTTGAAAAAGGTAAACCAGGATTTTGGGGATACAAAAACGGAAAAATGCAGACGATTGCGAGCTCTTCTTTTAAAAAAGTTTCATCAGTTTTTCGCCATAAGGCAAAGGAAATATATGAAATCCATTATCTTGGAGGCGTGGTTAAAGCAACTGCCGATCATTCAGTCTTTATACGAAGACACGGGAGAATTATTCCTATAGCTACAAAAGATATAAAGAAAGGAGATCTACTCGTTGAACTACCTCTTAACGTCAGACTGGCTTACGAGCCAGGCGTGAAACAACGACACAAGATTATTAGCCATCAATTTTCACAGGGGAGTAATATTACTCTTGATGTTTGGAATGATGACAAGACGCTCATGGAGAAATATGCGTTTGCGATGGCGCAAAAAGGAATGATGAGTCAGTATGCGGTTGCCTCACAAATTGGTGTCTCACAAGCGACAGTCGGTAATTGGCAAAATGGAATCCACATGCCACAGCTTCTCAGTAAGAAATTAGTAAAGTTTAACTTACCTGACAAAGTCTCAGTTAGGCCATCGCTTCTCAAGCTTTTTGGATACTACACAGCAGAGGGGAGAGGAACAAAAAATCTGGAGTTTACGTTTGGCAAGCACGAGACACACTTACATAACGATGTTGTGGAACTAATGCGGGAGATCTTTGGCATCGACCCGGTTCTTGAAGCGACGAAAGATAATACGGTCAAAATTATATATTATTCTGCCCATTTAGGTCGATTCTTTGCCAGATACTGTGGAGATGGCAGTAAGAACAAGCACGTTCCTGAATGTATATGGGACCTACCAAGAGAGTATTTTTTAGCCTTTCTTGAAGGTTACTGGCGAGGTGATGGATATGAGACAAAGAGCGGCAAGCTCTCAATGACTTCTGTTTCTAAACAACTCATCCTAGAGCTTTCATGGTTGTGTAGCATGCATGGGATAAAGGTAGGTATAAAGCATGGGAGACAAATTGGCGGTCGTATTATTAAGAAAAGACCGCTTCCTGATGGAGAGTACTGGAATCTTATTATTGGAAAGACGACAAATCCATTTTCAAACGGCGTAAATGAGAGCCCGTTTCAGTTTAAAAGAGCGATTGTGCAGAAAATCGTCAAGAGGCCGCACAGTGGCTTCGTGTATGATCTCTGCGGTGTAGATAATGAAGCATTTTTCGGTGGAGACAAACCAGTGCTTTTGCACAATTCACGAGTGCGTGATCTCTTCAATACTGCCAAAAAAGCACAACCTGCGATTATCTTTATCGATGAGGTTGACGCGATAGGCAGACAACGGGGCGTTGGCATCATGGGCGGCCACGATGAACGTGAGCAGACCCTCAATCAGATCCTCGTTGAAATGGACGGCTTTACACCCAATGAGCAGCTTATAGTTATGGCCGCAACCAACAGACCAGACGTCTTGGACCCAGCGCTCATCCGTCCCGGCCGATTTGACCGGCGCGTAGTCCTCGATCTGCCAGATGTTGAGGGACGAAAAGCAATCTTGGCGATTCACGCCAAAGGTAAGCCATTTGATAAGGGCGTTGACTGGGAGAAAGCTGCCAAGCGGACGGTTGGATTCTCGGGTGCGGATTTGGAAAACATGCTCAACGAAGCAGCGATTCTTGCAGCGCGCCTCAGCAAAAAAGCAATAGACATGAGCGACTTGGAAGAGGCCGCAACCAAGGTAAAATTGGGTCCTGAGAAGCGCCGCCTCCAGACAGACGAAGATCGCACAATGACCGCGTATCATGAAGCAGGGCATGCCCTAGTCTCCTGGGAAATGCCACATATGGATCCGATACACCGCATTTCCATTGTGTCGCGAGGTTTGACCTTGGGACATACGATGATGGAGCCAATTGAACGAACGCATGAAACAAAAACGCATTTGTTAGAGCAAGTTGCCGTCATGATGGGGGGAAGAGCAGCAGAGCAGTTGGTGTTTTCTGAAATGACAACCGGTGCGTCAAATGATATTGAGCAGGCAACGCGCGTTGCACGGGCAATGGTGATGCAGTTTGGTATGAGTGAGCTTGGACCCATAAATTTTGATGGGGAGAAGCGAATGGTATATGAGCAGTCGGATATCTCACCTGAAATGGCAGCCAAGATTGATGAGCAGGTGAAGAAAATCACCGATTCCTGCTACAAGCAGGCGATTGAGATCCTCACCAAGCTTCGTGACAAACTTGATGCGCTCGCGCAGGAGCTTTTGAAGAAAGAGACGATCGAGTCAGAGGACTTTACCAAGCTCATCGGCCCCAAAGCCGCCCTCGCCCCTGCAAAAGCAAAATAACCCACAACTTGATAATACTATAAGATTTTGATATGCTTTACGCATGAGGACAGAGCGAGATAGTGGTTCACGAGAACCAACGCCAATCCACTTAGAGCGAGACTGGAGAACGTTGTTAAGTGAGCTTCAGGTGCAGTATGACAGTGGGGCATTGGATACATTGAAGGATATTTTATGGGTTATCGGTGAGCAACAAAAAACCGCAATCCTATTACCGCACGTATGGTCGAGTCGCAAAGAAGGAATAGAAGAGCGAGTAAGACGTTACTACGACTTGCGCGGTGCGGAAATGGCTTGGGTCAAAGATCCAAACCAGCCTACAGTCGATCCTGTCCTTGGTTTTTTCTTGCGATACAATAGGCGAAGAAGAGTTATCACATTTGCAAGAGAAAACATTAGTATTTTGGATGATAGATTGGCGACAGATTACCTTTGGGCAATTGCGTATCCTGATTTGAGGCTGCAACTCTATAACGAACGAGTTCTCACCAACAGGCAGGGTGATGTTATCTTAAACATACGGACCGACGAAAAGACTTTCAGTCAGACCGATCGACAGTGGCGGCCAGGTGCAGTAGAAAACTATTTGCAGAATATTTACAATGCCAATCCGGCAATAAAGTAATCCTTTTCTACGCTACAAAATTCTTGTGCATGGTATACTACAATGAGCTTTATGAAACAACTCATTTTAATTGACGGGAATGCGATTTTGCATCGCGCGTTTCACGCATTGCCTGAGTTAACTTCGCCAAACGGCGATCTGGTGAATGCTGTCTATGGCTTTTTCTCGATGTTCCTTCGCATTTTGGAGGATATACAGCCTGAGTACGCAATCGTCTGTTTTGATAGGCCCAAACCGACCTTTCGCCAATCTCTTTTCGTTGGCTATCAAGCGCACCGGCCGGCAATGGCTGATGACTTAAGTCCGCAAATCGCAGTCGTTCACAACTTACTCAACAAAATGAACGTGCCCATTTTTGAAGTCGACGGATATGAAGCAGACGACGTCATCGGCACAATCGCAACGCAGGCAGTAGAGAAAAGTAAAGACGTCGAGGTCATCATCGTCACAGGCGATCGAGATCTTTTGCAGCTTGTCAACGGCCGCGTCAAAGTATTGTCTCCAATTGTTGGCCTCAAAGAAACAATTCTTTTCGACGCACAAAAAGTCGAAGAAAAATTTGGTATCAAGCCGTCGCAGATTGTTGATTATAAAGCCTTAATAGGTGACCCGTCTGACGGGTATCCGGGTGTTTCGGGAATCGGCCCCAAAACAGCGTGTCAATTGCTAAAAGAATATAAGACGTTTGAAAATCTCTATCAGAATATAGATAAGCTTCCGCCCAAGATTTCTGAGAAGCTAGCAGCAGACGCAGAGCAGGCAGCGCTTGCCAAAAAACTTGCGACGATCGTTTGTGATGTACCGGTAACGCTTTCTTTACCGGACTGTGCTTTGGAGCGATTTGACATGGCCGGACTAAAAGACGCATTTGAGGCACTCGGGTTTCAGAGTCTGATCAAGCGAATTACCGAACAAGTGAAAAAACAGACTAATACGCAAAAAGAAAAGCAGGGTAAGCAGCTAGGACTATTATAGGTATACATTGTCATTCTGAGCCCGTACGGGCGAAGAATCTTCAGGGGATCCTTCGCCCTGTACCATCTGGTACGGGGCTTCGCTAACGCTCAGGATGACAGCGCTCTGGTATTTAGTTGAGGAGGGGTATAAAACATATGTTAAGTGATTTAAATCTTGGAAATATTCGCGCTGTCATATTTGATCTTGACGGGCTCCTTATTGACTCAGAGCCCGTGTGGCGGGAATCGGATGAAGTATTTCGGAAGAAATACAGCTTACAAATTCCGATGCCTGAGGAAACTGCCAAAAAAAGTCATGGGACAGGTGTTCGCGACCAGATACGGCTCATGCAAGAGAATGAGGGATTGCGAGGTAATGTCGATACGTTGGCAGAGGAGTACAGGGAGCTTTTTTATAAACACTTTCTGACCTCGCCTCGGTTTGCACTAATGGAGGGCGCGGAGGAATTGTTGGGAGTCTTAAAAGAGCAAGAAATGCCTATTGCAATTGCAACAGGAGGACATACTCGCGAGAAGGTTTTTGAGCTTTTAAAAAAATTTAAGCTTGAGCGGATATTTGACGTCATTATTTCTTCAGACGAAGTGGATGTAGGGAAACCTGCGCCTGATGTGTATCTGCTCACTGCCAAAAAACTGAAGATTGACCCAGGGTATTGTTTAGTTCTTGAAGATTCGGCAAACGGCGTCAAATCAGGGAAGGCAGCTGGTATGAAAACAATAGGCATTAACAGCGACTGCGCTTTACAAAAGCGGCTTGAAGAAGCAGGAGCAGACATTGTAGCTCCTTCTCTTAAGGCTATTGTGCCGCTATTTCAGGAAGGATGTTGTCAAGGAAATGAAAGTTGCGCTTGTGCATGATTATATTAAGGAGTATGGTGGGGCAGAGCGGGTGCTTGAAGCCTTGCACGAGCTCTATCCTGATGCGCCCGTCTACACAACAGTCTATTTACCCCAATTTTTAGGACCACACAAAGAGCGATTTAAGGATTGGAAGATTCATACCTCATGGCTTCAATATATCCCCATGAAAGGAAAGCTTATAAGCCCTCTCAGAATCTTATCACCATTTGTGTTCGGAAATTTTGATTTCTCCAAATATGACGTGATAATAGTATCCGCAACAGGGGCGTATTTCCCCAATAGTTTGGAGAAAGGAAAGGCAGTACAAATCTGCTACTGCCATACGCCACCGCGGTACCTCTACGGGTACGCCACCGCGCGGGAATGGAAGAAAAATGTCATTGTGAAAGCGTTTGCGACTATCGCAAATCATCTGTTACGAATGGTAGATTATGACGCATCAAAAAACGTCGATTACTACATCGCAAATTCGGAGGAGGTGGCATCCAGGATTAGTAAGTTCTATCGTAGAGATGCAGCTGTCATGTACCCACCAGTAGATACTAAGATATTAAGTAATAAAGATATTAAGAAAAAATCACCTAATATCCTAATATCTCAATATCCTAATATCAAAGATTATTATCTAGCTGGTGGTCGCCTCGCGAGGCCGAAGCATATAGACATTATTGTTCGAGCTTGTCGAGAACTAAAAGTGCCATTGAAAGTATTTGGTAAAGGTTTCGCTGGCTACGGCGATGAGTTGAAGGACCTCGCTTACTCTTCGAGCGAGGATCTGCCAGCTGGCGGAGACGAGTCGAGAAGTTTAAACCCTGATAGTTCTCGACGCGCTTCGCTTGCTCGAACAATAAATAATATCCAATTTCTCGGCGAAGTCTCAGATGAAGAAAAAATGGATCTTATGGCGGGGGCAAAAGCCTTTATTTTTGCGTCAGAAGACGAGGATTTCGGCATCGTTCCAGTAGAAGCAATGGCGCGAGGAACGCCGGTTATTGCGTATCGCTCGGGTGGAGTAAAAGAGACAGTGGTCGATGGAAAAACTGGGATATTCTTCGAAGAATTGAAAGTCAACAGCTTAAAAGAAGCAATAAAAAGGTTTGAAAAAACAAAGCTTGATCCGAAAGATTGCATTAACCAGGCGCAGAAATTTAGTAAAGAAAGGTTTATGAAGGAGGTTAAAGAATTTATCCGTGCCAGAGTTACCTGAAGTCGAGACGATAAGATTAGGGTTACAAAAATACCTCGTCGGGCATACGATAGAGGATATTGAGGTGCGGTTGCCAAAGATGGTTTCTGGAGAGGTGCAAAGGTGCATAGGTTCAGAGGTGCAGAGCATACGACGGTTTGGCAAAGCACTAATCATTGATTTAGATAACAACCACAGCATAGCTATTCATGTCAAGATGACCGGACAACTTATTTATAAAGGGGCAAAAGTACCAAAGGAGGCAAAGATTTCAGAAAAAGTTGGCGGGAAGCTGCCGAATCAGCACACACATGTAATATTTTATTTGAGTCAAAACCCACGTCATCCTGGCTTGTCCACCCCGATTCAATCGGGGTCCAGGATCTCTCACGGCCAAAGAGATTCTGGAGTCCTTTCAGTCCCCAGAATGACGAAGAGAGAAGAGAATGCGATTTTATACTATAACGACATCCGCCAATTCGGCTGGATAAAGATTGTTAAAACCACTGACGTTTCAGATCTGACATTCTTCAAAGATCTCGGCCCCGAGCCGCTTAACAACCTGCCTGCCGGCAGGCAAGGTTTAACAATACAGCAATTTAGCAATATTGTAAAAGCAGTAAAATCTCTCATCAAGCCTTTGCTCATGGATCAGAAAAAAATCTCAGGGATTGGAAATATCTACGCCAACGAAGCACTGTACCTCGCAAAAATCCACCCAAAGCGGCCAGCAGCATCACTTTCCGATACAGAAATAAAAAAACTCTTTAACGCTATCGAAACTGTTTTGAAAAAGAGCTTAGAGACTGGCGGTTCCAGCGAATGGCAATATGTCAACGCGCTTGGAGAAGAGGGAAGCTATCAAAAAATCTTCCAAATCTACGGCCAAGTCGGCAAGCCGTGTAAAAATTGCGGAACAACGATTCAGAAAATAACTCTCGGAGGCCGCGGTACCTTCTTCTGCGCTATCTGTCAACACTAGCCTAGGCTTTGCGGAAGGATCGACCCGTTGGAATATATCAAGATTCGCTCTTGCGCCATCGTATTTTATACCAATTGGTATATTTTATGATGTTTTCAGTGTGCTCGTCTCCAGGTAACAGTTCACGGTTCTAACACAATATTCTTCGAGCGAGGCTAAATGCCGAGTCGAGAAGTTCTCGACTTCGCTGTCGCTACGCTCGAACAATAAAATTTGTGTCAGAAATGTGAACTGTTACGTCTCCAGGCTTTTCTTGCTTATAACCCAACTTTGTAGTAAAATACATTTTTAGCACTCAGCCGAATTCTTTGAGGCAAAGGTGCTAAATTTGTATGGGGAGTAATTACCAGGACAAGGTCATTATCTCAGTCGGGGGCTCACTCATTGTCCCCAACGGAGGAATTGATACTACATTCCTCGGCAAGCTCAATGCCTTTATTCGAGCGCAACTGGCGAAACACAAGAATCGCCAGTTTTTTTTGGTCGTCGGTGGTGGCGCTACAGCCCGTCATTACCGCGACGCCGGCCGTGAAGTCGTCGGTCACGAGTTGACCCGCGACGACTTGGATTACCTGGGTATTCACGCCACAAAGCTCAACGCCCACCTCATCAAAACCATCTTCCGCGACATTGCCCATCCGTACATCATCAAGCACTATGAAATCATAAGAAAAGTGGAAGAGCCTGTGGTTGTCGCCGCAGGCTGGAAGCCGGGTTGGTCGACTGATTACTGCGCAACGCTTCTTTGTCAGGATTATGATGTGAAGCATATCGTCAATTTAAGTAATATCAAGCAAGTCTATGATAAAGATCCTAACCAGCATCATGATGCCAAACCTTTTGATAAGATGTCCTGGGAGGAATTTCGTAACATTGTCGGGGAGGAATGGATACCCGGCATGAACTCACCGTTTGATCCGGTCGCCGCCAAAAAAGCGCAGGAGTTAGGAATAAAAGTCGTCGTCCTCTCAGGGGACGATTTTGAGAATCTTGAAAGGTATTTCAATGGAGAAGAGTTTGTGGGAACAGTGATAGAATAGTAAAAATTAAATAGTAAATATTAAATATACAGATTAAAGATTAAATATTTTTATTTTTTCTTTGTATTTTTACTATTTTATTTTTTATATTTTATATTGATGTTCCTTAACCATCTCTCTCTCCAAAATTTCCGTAGCTATACTAAGTCAGACTTCGCTTTCTCTCCAGGAACCACTCTCATTC
>CAZTFV010000006.1:0-26293 GCA_964613075.1 uncultured Gammaproteobacteria bacterium
CCACACCTTCCATGGTGCGTTGCCTTTTTGCCATATTTCCTCAAGAACGTTTTTGTCCCGCAGTGTGTCCATGGGGTGCCAGAAATCTTCGTGTTTGTACGCGGCAAGCTGCCCGTCTTTGGCAAGAAGACGCATAGGTTCTTCCTCCCAATCTTGTGTCGGATCTTTAATATAATCAAGCGCTGCGGGCTCCATCACAAAGTACCCTCCGTTAATCCAGGCGCCGTCTCCTTTGGGCTTCTCTCTATATTCTTTAATCTTTGCCTGGCCTTTTTTGAGAACAAATCCTCCGAAGCGGCCAGGTGGCTGTACAGCGGTAACCGTCGCTAACACGTTTTGCGCTCTGTGGAAACGAATAAGACCCTCGATGTTGACATTGCTGACTCCGTCTCCGTAGGTCATTAAGAATGTTTCATTGCCTATGTAGTCTTTTATGGCAAGGAGCCGCTGGCTCTTCGTAGCACTTTCTCCTGTCTCAACGAGTGTGACCTTCCAATCCTCAGCCCCGTTTTTGTGAAAAAGAGCAGTATTTGTGCGCATATCAAAGGTGACATCTGAGTTGTACAAAGCGTAATTGGCAAAATACTCTTTGATGATACCGGACTTGTACCCGCAGGCGATGATAAACTCTCTGATACCGAAGTGTGCGTACGTCTTCATGACATGCCAGAGGATTGGTCGACCACCGATCTCAACCATAGGCTTGGGTCTCACGCCTGATTCTTCGCTTATTCTGGTTCCGTATCCGCCTGCTAAAATAATTGCTTTCATACGTTATAGTAACTTAAATTATAGCTTCTTTTTCTATTTTAGTCAACCTATAATATTGAGATTGTTATTTGAGCGCAACGGCTATGTCTCCGTTCATGCTAAATGACACTCGTTCTTTTATCTCTGAATAAATCACCCGGAAATACTCATTTGCGCTTTTCTCCCAACTGAACTGCTGTGACCAGATATACGCTGCATCAGAAAGCCGCAGTCGGTATTTCTCATGGAGCACAAAGTCAACCATCGCACGGGCAAACTGATCGACATCCCCGGGCGGGACCAGAACGCCTGTCTTCCCGTGAAGAATCGAGTCTTTAAGGCCGGGCACATTGGACGCGATGACCGGCGTGCCTGAAGCATTTGCTTCAATAACGGTGATGCCCCACCCTTCAACCATTGACGGCTGCAGCATCGCCCAACTCTTGGAAAGTATTTCGGATTTTTGTTCATGACTAACTTTTCCATACATGGTTACCGCTTTTTTAAGACCAAGCTCGTGTATTAATGCGACAAGGCTGCCCTGTGTTTCACCCTCACCCATGATCGAAAGCCGCGCCTGAGGATATGAAGCGTAAACTTGCGCAAAAGCTCTTATGATCACATCGACATTCTTGTATGGCTTCAGGCGCCCAACGTAGCTGAAAAGCGGATAGGGAGCCTTGGTACCCCTGGTATAGTCTTTCTGGTAAATACCGGGGTTGACGATATGAATATTGCTCGTTTTCGCCAAGCCAAGCTTCACAATATCCTGTCTTGAAGACTCAGAAACCGTCACTACTCTCTTATTTCTATAGATAAAGGGCATCAGCTTTGCTTCAAGAAATAGACCGATACTCGAGAGCGGGAAGGGGAGGTATTTTCTGAACACATCCTGGTGGATATGGTGAATTTGCAGTATCACCGGTTTTCGTACATATAGGGGTGTAAAGAATGGAATACCGTTCTCGCAATCTATGACAACGTCGTACTTTCCAATGTACCGGATAAGGTAATATGCAACAGCCCACAAATATACCAAATATGTTCCGCCTCGACGCTTGATGGCGACACCGTCTATGACATCATTTCGTACGCTTTTTCCGTCATTACCGCAGAAGATCGTCACGCTTTGCCCGCTTTTAATAAACTGCTTGGCAATCTCATGCACATACACTTCCGCACCCCCTGCCCAAACATGCTTTATATCGCGCCAGTTGAGGATGAGAATACGAAGTCCGGACGAGGAGACTTTATCCGGTTTAACAAAAAGATCCCACATATCTTTGAGCATCCGTTCACGAGAAATGATCGTATTTAGGAAAATGTGCATCAAACTGAGGGTTAAGAATGTGAAAAAGCCTGAGAAAAACACTGCCCTAACAAAGCTAAAAATATTCGCGTGGTCATGTATGATAAGAAAAATAAGACTTACTGACAGGACGAAAGACGCAACCGAGAACGAGTAGATCTTTTTTGTCAAGTAGTATGCGACAAAAGCGCGGGAGGCAGTAAAGTAGAACATACCAATTCCCATGAGCAGAGCGTATGGAGAGATTGCCTGTGCTTTTTGGCCAAAAAGATAGGGAAGCGTTATCATTCCCATCAGTCCAAATGCGATAAGTCCGCAAAAAGAGAGGGCAACTGTTGTGATAAAGAAGTAGGTGAGTAGTCTCTGTGAACTCTTCCGCGATCCCTCGTTCACGCTCGTAAGCGGCAGGATAAACTGGCTGCTGAGGCCTCCTAAGAAAAAAATCATTTTCCCGACCAAGGAAGTTATGGTATAAACACCTGCCTCATTTGGGCTAAGGTAGCGATTGGCCAGCAAAACATCAAAGCTTATAAAAATCATGGTTGATAGGCCTGACAACGTAGACGCGAGGAAAAATTTCCACGGGAAGTGATGTGCGTCTTTTGGGGCAACAGCTTTTGTCTTTTGCTTTTGGATAGCAAGAATAAACCAGCCGAGCAGAAACGAACTTACTAACGAAAGCGGGATGGCAAGGTAGGCATAGGAGGTGAGATTTCCTGTGACCAGTGCCTTAAGAAAGGCTATCTTGAATAATGGCTCGGCAATACCGACAATCCCAAGAAAAGTGAATGACAGCTTACCTGAAAGATATCCCTTATCAACCGATCCGACAATACCCGCTATAAGCATCGGGACAATAGACAAGAGAGGAAAGATCGCCAGCATGGAGAAATAGTCCGCAACAAGCGGCGTGACGGCAATCCAAAGGACGGCAAGTACTATAGCAAATTTCCAGGTAGCGCCCCGCACTCTTTTCCAGAACATGCGTGCCGCTTCCCTCCCATATCCCCCAAGTAAAAAGCCGCTGCGGTACGCAACCGTTGAGGAGACGGCGATGAAAAGAATGCTTGCGATATTGAAGAAGCTACTGTACATGCCGATAACGGCGATATTACTAAGAGAAAGAATGCGCGATGACCAGATATAGAAAAAAAGCGTGAGCGTGTTGGCTCCCACAGACAAAACAACAAGTGTTACTGCAGACAAAGAGAGATGACGAATACCCGAAAGTGGCGGAATAGGGAAAACGGCCGGATCAGATACAGCCTGCGCGCTCTGTCTGGCGAAAACTTTCGCTTTCTTGGGAAGATGCAAGCCGTGAATTGTCTTTTCCCAGTAATGAGGCCTAAAAAGCAATTGGAAGAGTGCGATACATCCTGCCAGACTGATGAGAATCCAATAAAGCGGGACCAGATACACATATTTGATAGTGCTGTAGCTTTCCCGCTTGAAGGTGCCGATCATGTAGTAGTACATAAACAGGAAATTTCCGAAAACGAGCGAGAAACCTGCCATATAGAACACCCATGACGGGAAGAGTGCTTCTATTGTTGCTCCGACAAAGCTATTGAGTACAAAATAGGAAATTGTTGTAATCCACATGATCGGATTTAGGAAAATGAAGGCAATTTTCCCGCCTAAGACGAGATGGAAGAAAAGCGCGTGCCTGCCCCTTTCTTTTGTGAATGAGGAAATGCTGCGAAGGTGGACAAGGTAGGTCTGCATATACCCTTTTATCCAGCGCGAGCGTTGTCTGAGCCAATTTTTCAGATTACTATTGGCTTCCTCAAGTGTGAGTGAATCAATTATTGCTGTCCGGTAGCCCTTGCGAAAAAGGCGAATACCCAAATCAGCATCCTCAGTGACATTGAACGGATCCCATCCCTCAAGTCTTATTAGATCTTTTGTCCTGAAGTGGTTTGACGTTCCTCCCAGAGGAATCGTCGTCTCAATAGACTGTAGGCCTGTCAAAATCACATCAAACCACAAAGAGTACTCTGCGGTAAAAAACCTGGTCAAAAGATTCTGACGAGGATTGAAGTAGTTTAATTTTGCCTGAAGACAGATAACCTCTTTCGGAACTTTTTTAAAAGCGAGGTATGCTTTCTTCAGCTGCAGGGGATCGGGGATATCCTCAGCGTCATAAATCACCAAGTACTCACCCTGGGCGAAGTGTAAGCCGTAGTTACAGGCTTTCGGCTTGGTCTTGGGGATGGAGTGGGGAACGATCATAGCCCTGACATATTCGGGAAGCTTGGATGCAACAACGCGCTTTGCATCAGGATCATCTTCCTCGAGCAGAAGTATCGCGTTAAGCTTGTCTTTTGGCCAATCGAGTTCTCCTATTGCTTTGAGGAAGTGGGGGATAACATGCGCTTCTCTGTAGAGGGGACAAAGAATCGTGTAGACCGGAAGATTACTATCCCTCAGACTCTGTAATTCCTTATCACTGACGTCAACTTCCTGACTGAAATGAAGACTTTTTAAGACAATGTAGAGGTTAAACAGTACGTCAATAAAGTAAATCGTACTGAGCATTGCAACCAGCGCCACACCCGCTGCCAAAGGACTGATGGCAAATCCAAGAAAAACACCAAGCACAAGGAGAATTGCGATGATCTTCTGCTTGGTCTCAAATGTCCTTAAAGCAGAGGCGCTGTGATGCAGCGTCGTGTGGGTGACGTACTTTTTCTTCCTAAAGTGCACACCGGCTCCGACCATTTTTCCCTCCTCCTCAGATGGAGCATGCATCGGGTAAATCCGTTTCGTTCTGACCAAAAGCGCATCTGAGCCTATTTCGTAAATGGTTTTTGCCAGGTTTATCTTTGAGCGACTGCCTTTTCGCTTGTGGAAGGCGATGTGGTGATTTTGCATGCTAAATCCTGCCTCTTTTGCCCGGTGCAGGAACTCAAGATCAAATGTCCAGCCAGAGCGGGGAACTGTGGCGACTACCTGAATTACTCTTCGTTTAAATGCCTTAAGACCGGACTGAATATCAACCTTTAGACCAAATAAACCCTTCCCAAAAACATATCTGAATGATCGACTGAGGAATTTGCGGACACCGCTATCGTGATACCGCTTTCTATTTGCCACGACAATATCCCAAGTCTCAAGCTTCTCAAGCATGTAGGGGATCTCTTCTGGTGGATACTGCAAGTCAGCATCAATCATGACAATGCGCTCTCCCTGTGCAAAGGCAAAACCCTCATAGAGTGAAAACGCCTTGCCTCGTTTTCCTTTTTTGCGAAAGACCTTTATTGTCTCTGAGGAATGTTTTGTAAGCAGCTCATAAGTGCCGTCATATGAACGATCGTCAATAAAAATAATTTCAAATGATTTTTTGCTTTGTTTGAGTACGTCAACAAGGCGTGTCACAAGCTCTTCTATATTTTTCCGCTCATTATACGTAGGCACGATGACGCTCACCTGTACGGCATTAGGCTTCTGCTTCATGGTCCTCCTTTTGTGCTCGTAATATGGGTTTTACTTTGTGATCGTCGATGAATTTATCAAGTGCGGTTTTCTGGATGCGGTAGTGTCCACCGAATTCTATAGCTTCAAGTCGTTGTTCTTTAATGTATTTATACACGGTGAGAACGCTTAGCTTAAGAAACGCTGCTACTTCTTGGACTGTAAACAGCGTGTGATCTGACAATAAGCTCATAGTTTATAACCGAATTGTTATGTATAACACAAATAGCTTATAGTGTCAAGTATTTGTCATGCTGAGTATTTTTATTGTAAGTTTAATTTATAAACTTATAAGAAGAGCGATAATGTCTTATAGCCCGTATGGTTTGGTATGGTAACGTGTGGTTTACTGATATGTGGAATGGTCTAATGATCTGAATCATTAGACTACGTATGTCATTCTCCGCAGGTGCAGCCTCATTCCCACCTTCCAGGTGGATTAGCTGTGGATTAGCTTCACCCTATAGGTAATTGAATTCGTATCTAATGTAGGACGAGCTCACCCATTGACTAATATAGGACATTATGGTATCATGCTTTTTGTTTATGGCAGGAAACGAAGACTTACGTCGCCCAGATGTCCAAGCTCATCTTCCAGATAATGAGATGAGAATCACTGGCGTTGAGATTAACGAATATCGAAGTGGAATCCCCATTCAAGGCTGGGAAAATCTACGAGCCGCATTAAATGCTTTTGCTTCTGGTGTCCAAGAGAAAGTAGATTTACAGAGCAACATCAAATAAGCGCAATAGGTGAATCCAAAGGCGCAATGGGACTTGCGTTTTACTTAACAGAAGCTCCTCATCTCCACGGAAGAGGTAGCAGATTTGTTGATGACATGATGGGAGAATTAATGTCATCGGTGATAGAGCAAGGTCGATGGCACCGGAGTTATGATTATGATGGACAAGGCTCATTCTTTAAGACAACGGTTAAGGTTACTTCTTTAGATACACCGGCTAATGTAAATCTTCTTAATCTTAACGCTGCATATGTTGGAAAAGAAGTAGAAGATGGGTTAGCAGAGTATTTAGGAGTAGAGCAAGGATTGCAATGGAAACACGTTGCAGTAGGTCTTGAACCTGTAGGAGATCGTATGCGAGTAGACTTTGACCAAGTAGCCCAAAGACTAGAGCCTATTGTGCAGGATCTACAACCTGTAACACAAGATAAAACTACTTATAATATTCCCTCCCATATTGGTCGTATTTTTCGTCTCCTTTTTAAGGAAAGAAGCAAATTAGTGAAGAACGACAACTCATATGAACGTGTTACTGGAGAAAACATCGCGAGATACTTAACCTCATTTGATGAATATGGTCATCCGATTTCTGGCTCATTCACCCTAGGCGTTGTAGATGGCGTTGAAGTGACACTTGGGCTTGGCAGAGTTGGAGATAGATTCTACGATTCGCGTACGGGACAAAGAACAGATGATAGATGGCAAGCAAATGGGGCTATACTAATTGCCCCATTAGCAGAAGACTACTCTGATCCTTCAAAATTAACTCCGCCAGCAATTGTTATTGCAACACAAAGGTTTAGTGAAAGAAGCTATGATAGGCTCCCAGTAGTTGATCCAAAAATGAAGGCAACAATGAATGACATAACCGAGAGAGTTGCAACAGCTTTTGGTAAGTCAGCTTAATTTAAGTGCTCCTTATTTGCCTCTTTGTAAAACAAACTCGATTATCTTATTCAACGATTTTGCTGCTTCTTATGTATTCCACATCCGGTGTGGATTAGCTTTGCACATCGGGATACAGCAAAACCTTCACGCTACAGTTTAACTCTTGTCTTTAGCCTCAAAGATTCGTATAATCCGCATACGGCTATATGAAGCTAAATGTGCGTAAAATAGTGCAAACGTAGTTCACACCCGAAGTGATCTAGGTTGACACATCGGAATTTTGAGACTATGGTGAATATATGCCCCTCAGAACTACTCCTTTGGTAAATGGAGAGTATTATCATATCTTTAATCGTGGCGTTGCCCGTCAGCCTACATTTTTCTCTAAAAGAGACTATAGTCGATTTTTGCTTTGTCTATCCTATTACCGATTCAATGACCTACCGTTCAGGCTTTCCAAGCTTTTACAAATCCAGGCTAGAGACCGATATTCAATCCTCAAGAAACTCGAAGTTGAGAATAACTTAGCTGTTGAGATAATAGCATTTTGCTTAATGCCGAACCATTTCCATATTTTGCTTCAGCAAAAAACAAATGGGGGAATATCTAAGTTCGTAAGACAAATTACAGACAGCTACACTCGCTATATCAATACAAAATACGACAGGGTTGGCCCATTATTCCAAGGTGCGTTTAAGGCAGTGCATGTAGAAACAAATGAACAGCTGCTCCATTTATCGAGATATATCCATTTAAATCCATTAGTCTCTTTTATTGTAAAAGATGACGATTTTTTGTCATTTCCTTGGTCCTCACTACAAAGCTACCTTAATGGGGGATCATCAAATATAAATACCCTTCCGGTACTTGAACAGTTTAAATCTTCAAGCGATTATCTCAGTTTCGTACTTAATCAGGCGGATTACGCGAAACAACTCGCGGAAATTAGACACCTAACACACGAGTAAGTCCGATGTGCAAAGCTAGTACACACCCGATGTGGTACGTGTTGGCACATCGGGTTTGGGATGCTGCAGAGTAGCGAAGATGAGGAGGCGCTTAAGAGAGGTGCCAATGGGGGCGCAGGTTTGGAGGATGAGCTGGGTTTTACTCGTATTCAACAGGTAGCTGACTTCATTCGGCCAGACGACTTTTTTGTCAAAAACCGTGTAGGTAAACTGTTTGGCGTCTTTATAAATAATAATGGTGTCTCCTTTCTTAAGCTCTCCTAAACGTAAAAATACCGTATTAAATCTTGTCAGCTCCCAGGGCATACCTGAGGAATGCGCAAATAAAAACGTCATGCCATTTTCTCCCGGTAATTTGGTGTTCTTTGCATGCGCAACCCCGCGCCGTAGTGCCTGTTTGTATACCTGTTCATTAAATGGATCGACGTTCTCAACAATAGGGGAGTAGGCGTGGATTTTGGGAATAGTAATAAATATGCCGCTTGCGGCTATTGCCTGGCCGGGGCTTGATGGAAAGAAGTAAGCTGAGAGAAGAGGGTAGAAGGTGAAAGCGAGGCCGAGGAGGGACGCTATGATAAATAGGTTGCCAAGCCATAGTAAGAAATTATTGTTTCGCTTCTTTTCCATCGTGTAATTATATCAGACTGCATCAGGAATAAAAAAACAGCCATGTGGCTGTCTCTCTTATAGGCAGTTGCTACGCGAAAGCGAATCCTGGGGACCGTCCCGCGCGCAGTCTTAGCATCACACCGAAAAAAAGCATGACGATGTTAGCAAATATCGCAAGAAGCAACCAATTGCTACCGGTTTGCGGCAGGAGATTCTGCACAGAAGCACCTAAAACTTCGCCGCCTTTTCCTCCCGAGCTACTCCCACCGGTGTTATTATTTTCATTTTTTGTCGTTGTATTGCTTTCCGTTGGCGGCGTTGCGTTGTCACCGGGTGTCTCCTGTCCATCTTCCTTTTCTTCGCAGACATTTACCACAACTACGCTACTATTTACCGCATTGGTGATTTCGGAATTGTAGATAATATTTCCGCTGAGAATACTAACATTGCCGTACGCATTGTCATTTGCTTCATTATTTCCGCTTACCAAATCCCATATACTATTATTATAGACATCAGCAATATTATTAATAGTGATATCAGTATTATTATACTGATCAAAATTTATGGTATTTTTTGAATCTGTACCGTTACCCTGAATACTTATCAGTGTATCCAGGGCAATCAGTTGCGCGAATGTGACTTTGACCTTATTGATAGGGCTGTTAACGATTTTTTCATTTACCGTAATATTCCCTGTTTGAATTGTAACATTGCCGTGGCTGTTGTTATTTGCAGTGTTACCACCGGTCACCGCTGTACCTTTTATATTGTTGGTGATTGTTGCTGTCTGGGTAACTTGAGCAGCATTTGAAGTGTTATTTATCTGATTTACGGCATTTTGCGAACCTGATCCATTTCCTGAAATGACTATAGATGCGCTTTCGTTTGCGGTCTCACAACAATCTTGACCAATCACAGAATTGTTAACCGCGTTACCTATTAACGTACTGACCGAAACGCTGCCTGAGGTGATATTTGTATCTGTGCCGGTGTTGTCCGATGCGGAGTTATTTCCTGTATTGGCATTTACATCAGCAGTATTGCTAATGTCTGCTGAGTTATTCTGCTGTACATTTGTCTGGGTTGACTGAGTATTGGTTGCTGTGCTTACACTGTCTGACCCGTTGCCTGAGATAATAATCTCCTCGGCGAAGATTACTTTGGGGAAAGCTGTCAGGATGATAAGTCCGACAATTGACAGTACTTGTGTTCTTATTTTCATGTTTTTTGCGTAGCTTCTTAGGCAGGCCTGCCGGCAGGCAGGTTTTATTTTCGAGGCAGTATTCTGGCTAAAAATAACTTTTTCCCCAGTATCCCCAGTGCAATGAGGGGTAAAGAAAGGATCAACCAGGCAAGGTTAATCTTTAATACTTTTGGTGTAGCAGTCGCACTTGCTGCAAGAACGGTATCCCCATTTCCGGCTGCGAGCGATGTTGTACCGTTGCCATTTGTGTCAATTTCCCAATCGGTGTCGCTACTACTGTGGCTTGATGAACTGTTATTTTTCTTACTTGATGAGTTATTCGTGACGGTTGATAAGCCTGTATTGTTGTTTTGATCGTTATTATCATTGTTTTGAGAATCAGTTCCGGGACTGCCGGTGTTGTTTTGACCGTTACTGTTCGCTTGCTGATTCTGCGTATTATTCTGCTTCTTCTGACCCGGAGCAACGAAATCGCCCATCCAGCTGCCGAAGACATTCACGACGGTTACGAAGAGCTTGCCGTTGCCTGCTATATTATTGTTGACGAAGTTGACGAGATTGGCGATGATTTGTGCATCTCCTGTTTTGATTTTTGCATTACCAGCGGTATTGTCATTGGCGTTGTTTCCGCCGGTATTTGCATCAAGATAGAGATTGTTGACTATGTCGGCCTTATTATTCTGCACTGTTGTGTTGTTGTTTTTCTGCGATACGCTTGCGTTGTTATCGGAATTTGCGCCATTGCCATTGTTCGTTGCGGTAATGAAACCATTTTCATCAACTGCAAACTGTGTTCCGTCTGAGCCTGCGAAGTTCTGGCCTTGTGGTGCACCGATTATTTTACCGATCCAGTTGCCCGCCTGATTGATGAGTACCAGCCACATGTTGCCGCCGATGATATTGCTGTTGACGATGTTGAGCACATTCGCCTCAATGCTTGTATTACCAGTGTCTATGCTTGAATCTCCACCCGTATTGGCATTGGTGCGATTGTCACCGGTTGTTGCATCAAAGACGAGGTTGTTGGTGATATCGGCGTCATTGGACTGGAACGTGTCGTTATTGTTTGCAACAGTCACGTCGGCATTATTTGTGGAGCCTGATCCGTTACCGGCATTGCTCGCCGTAACATCGGTTGGCGTGCAGCCGGTTGTGCAGTTTATGCCCATAGCAGCGAGCTGTTCTTCATCAAAGAGTATGTCACCAATCAGGTCTCCGAAAATATTGACAACGCCGAAAACCACATTTCCTGCGATGTTGTTATTGGCAAAAGTAAGAACATCTGCTGCGATATTGGCATCGCCTGTTGAAATCTGCGCATCTCCGCCGGTATTCCTACTTGCCGAGTTATTGCCGGAATCAGCTGTCAGATACATATCATTGCCTATTGCCGCGTCATTGTTCTGGAAGGTGGAGTTGTTGTTCTGAACATCAAGGCTTGCATCATTAACGCTTTCTGATCCGTTGCCTGTATTCCGGGCGAGAAGCGAACCGCCGCTGCAGCCGGCAAGGCAGTTGGCTGCAAAGTCAAGGATAATATCACCGATGTGATCATCATTAATATTGAATTCTGAGACCACCACACCGTCTACGTTGGTGTTTACTGCTGTTACAATAGTCCCTGAGGTGTTGGCGTCACCGGTTTCGATTGCCGCATCGCCGACATTATCATTGGCAGCGTTATTTCCGGTTGTCGTGTCCTGACGCAGGCTATTATTTATGGCCGCGTTATTATCCTGTACAGTAGTACCGTTATTGACTATGCTTGCTGATCCGTCGTTGTTGGTTCCCGTACCGTTGCCACTATTGACGACTGATGCTCCGCCCGATCCGTCTCCCAGGGAAGTTGCGGACAGATTGTCATTGCCGGTTGTAAGTATTCCGGCTGTATTTGTAGCATCGCCGGTCTGGATTTCGCTGTCACCATTTTGACCCGACTCATTTAATCCTTGTGATTGATTTTGCGCCTGTGCCTTTGGATTTGCCAGATTCTGCGCAACTTGCTGTTCTATTTGCTGGCGTAGCCATTCTCTATATGCGCGTGCCACATTGTCTTCCTCATCCGCATCGGAATCATAATCCTCGTCCCCGTCCAGATCCATGTTCTCATCATCGTCGTCTCCGTCCTGCTCTTCGGACTGCTGAGCCTGCGTATTCTGATCAACGTCTTGCGTTGAGGAATTTGAAGAGTCCGTATCTGTTGAAACCTGCTCTGGATTGGTATTTGTTGTAGTTGATTCAGCAGGCGGGGTAGAGGACTCCTCAGCCAGAACTACTATAGAAGATTGGAGCATCACAATAGTGAACATGAGTATTGTTGCGAGTATTTTCTTTAATTTTATTGTTGTCTTGTTATTCATGTTTTTTTATATATGTTACTTAAGTTACTTTAGTTTCTTATGATCGTGGGGTGCTATGCGGAAGTGCTCACACGCACCCCACGAATCAAAAGATTAGTTTAAGCCAAACCAATCGAAGATTGCATCCCAATCCCATTCGAAATCGAGATCTTCTCCGAAAAAGTTCGCATTACTTTGATTTTCGACATCAACATCCGCACTTGAACCACCGGTCTGAACGGAAGGATCTCCTCCCTCCCAACTGGTGTTGTCGTCTGCGCTGTTGTCGCCGGTATCCAGGTCACCATCGACATCGTTATCCAAGTGTGAATGGTTGTCCTGATCTGCACGCAGATCACTATCACTATCAAACTTGATTTCGCTGTCTGAGTGGGTACCGTTACCAGCAATCTTTGCTTCTAAATCATCGAAGCATCCACAGTTGTCGATATCAGCCCAGTTGAAGTTTGCAAAATTTGCAAGATCAACCGTGAGATCGGCATCACCTGTGTCAACTGAAGCGCCTCCACCGGTGTTGTCGTCTGCTGAGTTATTGCCCGTGTCTACATCTGCGTCGATATCGTTATCGAAGTGCGCGTAATTATCTTGGTAGACTCGGACATCATTGTCGAAATCCAGATCAATATCGTTGTCTGAATAAGAGCCATTGCCAAGAATGAGCGCATTCACTTCACCACCGTTATTATCACCAGAGCCAACTTGGGCACTGTTCTTATTTGCGGCGTTTAAGACATGAACGCCAACCGTTGCATCACCTGTTTTGACTGAAACGTCTCCACCTGTGTTGTCGTCTGCGCTGTTGTCGCCGGTATCGGCATCTGCGTCAACATCGTTGTCGATGTGTGCGCGATTGTCTTGATCGACTCGGACATCATTGTCTGAATCAACGTCAACATTATTATCAGATGCTGTACCATTGTCTGAGATCTCAACGTTGAGATCTTTCTGGCAACAATTGTTGACAACTGCTTGATTTTCATTCGCTTTGTTAACGACTGTGACGTCAACATCGGCGTCACCGGTTTCTACGTCGACATCGCCACCTGTGTTGTCGTCTGCGCTGTTATTGCCCGTATCAGCATCGACGTCGATATTATTGTCAATATGAGCGTCATTATTCTGATCAACGCGGACATTGTTATCAAAGCTTACATCTGCATCATTATCGCTATTTGAACCGTTGCCGGTAATAGTGATAGTTGTTGCAAAAGAAGGCATTGCTAATGCATTAAGCAAGACTGCGCCGGTTGCAATAGCTGTTGCTAATCTTGTTTTGAAATTTGTCATTTGTTTGATTCACCCCCTTCCTTTTATAAGATCCCCACTTCGCGTAAAGCTTCGCGGGGCACTCCCTTAATCCGTTTCTTGTCTAAACCACCTGACTCTTGGACAAAAAAAACGGACACTTCAGACTCTAACAGTGCCTATTTAGAGAGAGAAGCCTCCGTTTTTCATTTCTCCTCATCGCAAATATGTCCATATATAGTAATTGTCAAAAGGCTCTTGCAAAATATATTGTTTGTCAACCAAAAAAGGCACCCCATATTTTGGGATGCCTCCGTGTGCGGTCAGCAACTTCAAAAAAATTATCTTATGCTGTAAAGCTCTTCAATAAATCATTATTTCATCTTGTGTCTAATTGAAGAGTACACACTAAATATATTTGATGAAAAATTATTTGTCAAGCCCCAAATTTAACCGTACGTCCGATAGACTGATTTCCAGCTGTTTTCTTAATATTTCTCTCGGTTATTTGTACTACCTTAAAGTCCTGTACGTGAATTTCAACACTACCCCATCCCCGGATATTTTTTAATGCCTCGATCACTTCCTGCAAAAGTTTGTCACTTATATCTTTGGTTGAGTAGTCTTTCATTAGAACTTCAATGGAATCATCTCTTTGTCTCTGTTTATTTCTCCGACTTGCAGTACTATATTTTTATCGGAGCGATTGATCGGGAATCCGACCCGCGTGTATTTTGTTGAAAGTGCTTGTATTTCAACAGGATCGTTGTGGATATCAGGCGCTAATTTCTCACTTGACTTATTGACAGTCAATCTCAAATAATCACGAAGATTTATCTGGATTGTTTTATTGTAGTCATTGGTTATTTTCAGGTTAATAACTAAAAATGTCCTGTTACTCAATGCTCTTGCCTGCCTACCCTTTACTATGATGACGCGTTGCTGCGCTGCATTTAATAACGCAACTTTTATTTTACTGACTTCTTTTCCTGTTGCGTCTTTGAGCGGGAATGAAAATTCTTTCTGCAAGCTAAGCTCTTTATCCGGCTGTGGGATGGTTGCTTGATTGCCGCTTAATACTGATTGTCCGCCGTTTTCCAGTGATCCGATAATTCTACGGAAGGCAAAAAAGACGATAAAGATAATAAGAAGAACGACTATACCGATGGCAATATTCGTACCGTTTCTTTTCAGCACTCTCTTAATATTTTTTACCACTTGAGATGCTGTTGACTGGGCATTATGAAATGATGAGCCGGATTGTGATAATGATGGGTGGTAATATTTATTTTCCGATGATGAGAAATAGGCAAAGATTTTTTTCGTAGCATTTGTGATATTCATAAAAAAAGCCCCACTGAAAGATCGGGGCAAGTGTGAAAATACTATCAGAGGTTTCTGCTGTTGTCAAGGCCTGAATACCGGTTTTGCTTCCTGTTTTTCGGTTTTTTCTGAAGTGACGGGGCTGCTGATAACTTTTAAGATATTTCCCTGTCCTGTCTCTGTCTGCTTTTGCAATGCACGCTCTATATATGATGTATCTATCCTCTCAAGCATTCGCTCAAGTTCCGGATCTGACTTTTTTATCCCCAGTTTTGCCCGCATATCGGCAAGTATTTCAAGAACTTTTGTAATCTCTTCCTCTGCGGTCAGATTTACCTGTAAATGAAGTTCCTCCCGCAGGTTATCGATATGCGCGGCGCGATTTTGGCTCAGCAAGACAAAGATGGACAGGATGATCGCCTCAAGTGAAACAATCATAGTGAGAAGGCCAAAGGGGAAGGGATCAAAGGCTTTTATGCCGGGAATGATATTTGTATTAAGAATAATCCAGACTGCAAACCAGTAAGCATTTAAGATCAAGAAGACAACACTTCCTGTGCTTTCGGTGATCGCATCGGCAAGCTTTTCGGCAAAACTTCTGTGGGATAGGGCTTTGGCTTCAAAGGAGCGGATGATTCTTCGTCTACGGGAGGCTTTGTCATGATGTCCATTTGTCTGACTGTTAGTGGCCATACATTATTTGTACTACGGATTGTAGGGGATTGGCAATAAGTAAATCAGAAATATGAATTTTGGTATTCGGGTTTATCTCGTGGTTCGGCGGGGGTGGCGGAATTTGAAGCGATCTGAATAACGAAGACCTTGCAGGATACCGCCGATAGCAACGCCTTTCACGACCATCAGCTGCGCAAAACCTTCATAAATGTACAGTATCCCGACGGTAAAAATCGAGAGGACGAGCCAATGGTGCACATGATATGTCTTACTGCTAATGTGGATTTTGAAATTCGGCAACAATTCTACATTCTTGTAATGAATCCGCGGGAGCTTGTGCTTTTTCTTCTGAGGATGCGAGAAAACCATGAAGAGGTAGTACCCGATGCACAAAGACAGAAAAAAGATGACGAGTGTTGTCATAGTCGTTCTTATACTATCTTTAGATGATAGTAGACAATCCGGCAGAGTTTGTCAACTTTGAATGTAATATGTCAGGATTTGACAAAATATTCTTCGAGCGAGCCCTTCGATTCAACTCAGGGTAAACTCCGCGAGTCGAGAAGTTATGTTCTCGACTACGCCATGTACCAGACGGTACGTGGCTACGCTCGAACAATAACTTCCTTGTCAAATCCTGAGCGATTACCTTTGAATAGGATTCAGGCGATGGAACAGGTCTAGGGAATTCTTGAAGGCTTGATCCATATTGAAGTACTTATAGTTAGCAAGCCTACCTACGAAATAAATGCCGTCTTTCTCAAGTTTTTCGGCTTCCCTGCGATAGACTTCGTACAGATCGCGGTTGTGCTTGGATGGGACAGGGTAGTATGGCTCACCTGTCCAGGTCGGGAATTCTTTTGAGATAGTTGTTTTTGGGTGTTTCTGACCGGTTATGTATTTGTACTCAACGATTCTTGTGTAAGCGTGATCATTCGGATAATTAATCACGGAGTTCTGCTGGTAGAATTCTCTGTCATACGTTTCAAAACGAAATCGTAATGAGCGATACTGCAGCTTTTCAGCGAATTTGTAGCCGAAAAAGCCGTCAATTGGTCCTGTGAAAAACAGTTTTTCATAATTTTTTATTTTGTCCTGTAGCGAAAGAAAGTCGGTATTTGTCTTCACGGTAATATTTGGGTGATTGAGCATGTTCTCAAAAAGTTTAGTGAAACCCTCTTTGGGTTGCGCTTGATACGCGTCTGAAAAATATGAGTCATCAAAGTTGGTTCTAACGGGAATACGATCAAGCACTGACGCGTCAAGATTCTTAGGCTCGGTATTCCATTGCTTTTTTGTATACTGTCTGAATATTTTCTCATACAGGAGTGGTCCGACGCGACTTAAGGCCGATTCTTCACTGTTTTGCGGATGCTTTATCGGAATAATTTGTTTTCTTAACCATCTTTTCATTTCTTCTCTATTTTTAATGTCCAGATTAAAAAGTTTATTCACTGTTGTTATATTTACCGGCACAGGGACGAGTATGCCGTCTACGAAACTTAGTACGCGATGGCGGTAGGGAACCCAGTCGGAAAATCTGTTAATATACTCCCAGACGTCAGGGTAGTTCGTATGGAAAAGGTGGGCGCCGTATTTGGAAACGAGTATGCCGTCTAAGTTGACGTAATCATAGCAGTTGCCACCGATATGGTTACGCTTTTCCAAGACCAATACTTTTTTATTTTTTTGTGAAGCGTGCCGCTCGGCAAGCGTTGCGCCTGAAATTCCTGTGCCAACAATAACAATGTCATACTGCATAGTTTTAATTAGTTCGTGGCGAGTTGCTCATCGGCGGGGGGTAAGGCTTCCTTTCGGAGGCTGCTGCAGCCAAACAACGTGCAAGTATGAATTTATATTCTTGTAGTAATCCTCAAGAGAGCCTTTTTGCCAACGCCTGGGAGATGTGGTAACAGAAAGCTCTGGACAAAAAACAACTTTGCCTACCTTTTTTATTCGCAGGCCAAGCTCGGTATCACTTGAAATTTCATATCGAGTGTCAAGTCCTTTGATAGCCAAAAACGCATTTCTTCTTACCGCAAGATTCGGACCAATAATATTGGGTTTGCCCAGTGCAAAATGCGCTTTCATAAATGTCTTGTAGGAAAACTTCCATAAGTAGCGAGAAATCTTTGAATTATAACTGTAATCTGCATAGCCCGTTACTGCAACGACGTCCTTGTCCTCAAAGACCCTGGCTATCGTTTTAAGCCAGGTAGAAGAAACTCTTGTATCCGAATCGGTCACGGCAATAATCTCCCCGGTTGCGTTTTTCATGCCTGTATTTAAGGCAAAAACATGACCTTGCTTTTTTTCATTCACGACTGCTGCACCGTATTTTCTGGCTATTTCTTCTGTCTTATCAGTGGAATTGTTATTGGCGACGATAATACGATACTTGTCTTTGGGATAATTCTGCTTTGCAAGCGCTGTCAAACAATCAGGAAGATATTTTTCTTCATTGTAGGCTGGGATGACAACCGAAATAAAGGGTAATGGCTTCATATTTTTACCTGATAATTTCAAATATAATTATATCACATGACAATTACTTTTTGCGTCAACCCCGGGGGCGTGTGTAGTCTAGCGCTCTGCGATAGAGCTTGACCCAAGAAGACCTGTCGAAGTGAAATAATGAGCTTTTCCTCGGTCGATATTCTTTTATAACGGAGGAGTAAAGGGCAAGTAATCTTTCGGCTAATTTTTGTGGGTTAAAATTATTTTCTATCAATTCTTTTGATTTCTTTCCGAATTTTTTTTGCAAATTCTTATCTTCAATCATTCTTTCTAGCTTTTGTAGAAAGTCACTTTGGGAAGCCTTTGTAAGATATCCATTCACACCATCAACGATCGCGTCTTTATATGCTCCATCTTTTATAACGACAAATGGCAAGCCAGAGGCTGCCGCCTCAAGTATAACTACTGCTTGTACATCAGTTACCGATGCAAAAATAAAGATATCCGCATCTGCGTAGACTAAGCCCATTTGCTCAGGCTCGATCCTACCTGTAAAATGTACCCTGTTTTCAAGCTTTAGGAACTTCACCAGTTCATGTAACTCTTCTTTCTGTGGGCCCGGGCCGACAATGACCAAATACACATCCTTGTCTACCTTTACCTTTTTAAATGCTTTTATGAGAAAAGGGAAATTTTTCTCTTTTGCAAGTCTGCCGACCGAGAGAAGGATAATGGAATCAGATGGGATTCCAAACATCTGCCTTAGAAAACCTTTCTTTTTTCCTTGTAATTTTCCAGCTTTTACGAAGTTGGGAATTACAGTAATCTGCTTTTTAACCCCATAGGAGATAAGCTCGTTTTTCATTTTTTCAGAAGGCGTTACTACGGCGTTACAGAGGTTGCCGCTGAATTTTAACCCTTTGGCGATGACCCCAGGCTTTATTAACTTGCCGCTTAGGATATAGTGTGTATATTGCGTGAACATTGTGTGAAAGGTCATCACAAACGGAATATGCATTTGGGTGGCAACTTGGTAGCCAAGAAGTGAAAATGGGCCGTTCCCGTGGGCATGGATTATATCTATGTCGTCTTTGAAATAATCTTTTACTAATTTTCCGGGAAGGGCAAGGGGGATGCGGACTTCTGGCAGAGATGACACTACTTGCAAAGATGGTATACGAATTACTCCAGGTTCATCTGCAAGACCGTTCATTTTAGGAGCGAGAATGCAGACTGTATGTCCCAGTCTTTGCAACTCTTCGGCAAAATTATTTACAGATATGGTTACGCCGTTAAGTATAGGAAAGTACGTGTCTGTAAAGAAGGCTATTTTCATTCCTTTATTCAGTATTATATCAAGAGTACGTAATACTGAGCAATTCTGACATTCATGTAAGCGTTCAGGAGTTGTCAAAATATTCTTCGAGCGAGCGTAGCGAGTCGAGAAGTTATGTTCTCGACTACGCCCTGTACCAGACGGTACGGGGCTACGCTCGAACAATAACTTCTTTGTCAAATCCTGAACGACTACATATTCATAACTTGCATTTTTCTTTCGTTTATGTCTTAATATTTACAAACATCAAGAGAGGTCGCCTTAGGCGACCCAGCAACCGATCCGCCAACTGGCGGACACGGTGCCATGACCGAGAGGAAGATGCGCCTGGAATATCCAGGAAAACACTACTACCTCTCGTATATGAGAGGTTTTTTATGCCTGATTTTGTTTTTACATCAGAATCTGTCTGCGCAGGACACCCTGATAAGGTATGCGATCAAATAAGTGATGCAATACTCGATGAAGCCCTACGCATTGACCCCTTTGCGCGTGTTGCTGTCGAAACGATGGTAACTGAAAACAGAGTCATTATTATTGGCGAGGTGACTGTTGCTGGAACACTTGATTATGAAGCAATAGCCAGGAAAACAATAAAGCAACTTGGGTATAATACTGAAATATACCGTTTCTCCCATAGGAGTCCAATTGACATCCATATTCATGAACAATCGAGAGAAATTGCAGATGGGGTAGATAGGAAGGGGGCAGGAGATCAGGGGATGATGTTTGGCTATGCGTGTACTGAGACAAAAGAACTTATGCCCCTGCCGATCATGCTTGCCCATGAGCTAGCTAAAAAAATTGATTTGGCGCGGGAAAGACGCATATTGCCATTTCTTCGACCAGATGGAAAGACTCAGGTGAGTCTCTCATATAAAAACGGAAGGCCACACAGCGTAAAACGAGTAATTATCGCAGTGCCGCATCGTGAAAACATCAAGCTTGAGGCTGTGAAACGTGCAGTTTTTGAAAAGATTGTATCTCCTGTTCTTAGGAAAAGTGGGTTTCATATCCGTGAAAATGAGCTAATCGTTAACGGAACAGGTGTTTGGCATATCGGAGGACCTGCATCTGACTCTGGACTTACTGGGCGAAAAATAGTGGTTGATACATATGGTGGGATGGCGAGGGTGGGTGGTGGATGTTTTAGCGGCAAAGATCCAACAAAGGTTGATCGATCCGGAGCTTATGCAGCCAGATTCATAGCGAAGCATATTGTTGCACAAGGCTTAGCGGACAGAGCTGAGGTAAGACTAGCGTATTTTATCGGCGCTAAGTCGCCTCTGATGCAGGAGATTGAGACATTTGGTACTGAGAAAATATCGCAAAATGCGATAAAAGCCTTTGCAAAGAGGGTACTTAACACGTCGGTTGAGGGAATTATAGAAACACTTAACTTGAGGCGGCCGATTTATTTTAGAACGGCATCATATGGTCATTTCGGAAGAGAGATTTTTCCTTGGGAGTTTCTTTAGGCCCCCTGCTGTGTGGTAAAAACTTCGTTGAGTAAGTTAAAATCCAGTATATCGATTTTTCCATCTGAGTTGAGGTCAACTACTGCTCCCTCGTCACATTCCTCAAGGCATTTGGCGAAAATATTGTAATCACGAATATCTACTCTGTTATTCTGATCAAAATCACCCTGGTAAAGCGTGATTTGCGGCAGCGCATTTACTGTTGCTTCTTTTATTTGTACAAACTGGCCTGATACGACTTTGCGAAGCGTATTGTCCATTCTCACCCGTATGATATATGCACCACCGGGAAGCGTTACGCCCGAATCGATTTCGCCTACGTAAAAATTTGAGCCGTCAAAGGTCAGCGTACCGATGGCATCAGCTACTTGCGTATCGTTCCGGTCGGAAACAAAGACCTCAATGTCGCGTTCCTGATCAAAGGGCCTTCTATTGCCGCTGCCGCCAATGCCGGGGATTTTAACGCTAAGCTTAAGCCGTGTACCGGAGGGTGTTGGTGTCGGCGTCACTGTGGCTGTTGCCGTGGGTTCTTTTGTAGTGCCATCTTTTTTGCCTTTTCCCTCTTTTTTATCGCCGTCTTTTCCTTGATTTTTAGGCGTAGGAGTCACTTCATCAGAGTTGTCGTCGCCTGAATCTTTTTTGCCGCCTTTTCCCTTTGTGCCCATGTCAAGCGTCCAATACCAGCCGAATTGCGAATTCCTGTCATAATGACGTGCGACGCCGATGTATTTGATATTGTCGGTTTTCATCGCCCGATCGTGCTCTTTTGATTTCTGCCACGCTTTCATCACTTCATCGGCGGTTTCATAGGCGTTGGCGATGTTTTCTTTGGCTCCGGCGTCTTGCGCATGACCGCAGTCACTCAGGCGCTCAGGCGCGGTTCTCCTCAGTGAGTCTATATGGTCAAAAGAATCATTGGCTGCCATGTCACTACTCATCCAGGCTGCAGCTTTGGTAAGCGTATCATCCTGCTTTACCGTCTTTCGTTTGTTTTGCTTTCGGTACTTATTCAAGAGGCTGATAAATTTTTTTTCCTCACTGTCTAAATTCACTTCCTGTTGGGAAATGTTGCAGTTTTTGGCCGCTGTGGCCAGGTCTGCCCGAGACTGCGCGGTCTGAGACTGCGACAATTGTGAAACTGCTACCAGGATCCCGACAAACAATATGAGAAAAACGAAAAAGAAAAAGTAGGAAATGTTTTTTTTCATAGAAATGATCGTGCAAGGTTAGGATACTAAAGATAGGACGACTTAGCAATATATGATGTAGGGAAGCTATGATAATTTATTGTAAACTTATTTGTAAATATAATTGTCAAACTCAACCACATGAAGCTATTACTTTTTTCTTACAACACCACTTCTATCACTTTCTGTTTATTGAGTTGTCCTGAAACAATAATAACAAAACTTTTTGGGACGGCAAAGTGCTCTGCCAACGCTTTGATGATCGCTTTATTGGCTTTTCCTTCACTAGGCGGCTCTTTGACCGAGATAGCATAATGGGTGGCATCAATCTGTTCGATTTTCTCGTGTTTGGAGGATGGCTTGGCAGTAACGTAAATCCGCATCAGAAATTAATATCCTTTACTCTAAAAGTGCATAAATGTCTTGATACCCACTTGTTTTTATATATTTGGCATTCCCATTGATGACTTGTTCGAGTGGTCGACAAGCAAAGCATCCGTTTCGTGCGCAATGATAAGTTCGTTGCTGCCGTATGTTTTTTATCCGGATTGCGACTTCCAAAATTCTTTCATATGCATCAGTAAACTCTGGCAGAATCATCTCTTTAGGTATGTCCTCTCGTTCAAGATACCAATAACTTATTTTTTTAATTTGCCTTTTTTGACAATTCTTTACAAGGAGTGCGTAGATTGCTAGCTGGAGGGAATCTGAATCTTCGTCGTTGGCACCTGTTTTAAAGTCGATAATATGCACACTATCATCTTCAGGAAAGTATTCCAACCAGTCAACCTTGCCACAAAGCAGAATATTTTCCTCAGCGCTAAGAGTATATCGTGGAGGGAGTTCATCAGGTGAATGCAGCTTCACCGCTTTCTTTGTAAGCGGTCCGGGATTCGCTATGACTTGACGGATCATAGCTTCTCCTCTTTTTTTGAACAGTGCCTCTTCTTCATTATTACGGAATCCTCCCAATTCGCCAGCAACAAGAGACCATGCAGCTTTAAATCGTTCAAGCAATGGTCTTTCAAATCTTTTTTCAGCGGGTAGCACTGAGATTTGATCTAAAACATCATGTACTGTATTGCCTAATGCCAAAGCAGGAGTAATAATGTTGATTTTCTTTCTCGTTCGTGGATCTTTATAGACGTGTCGCAAGAAATACGCTCGAGGACAATTGAGAAAGTCTCGTATCGAGGAATGAGATACCCAAAGTGGATATGATTGTACTTGTCCCATAGCTTAAGCTTACTAGACTGAGTAGTAAGGTGGTATTTTACTACATAATGGAAGAGTTTGCAGATTCAATCATTTCTTCAACTTTTCTCTTCTTTCTCTTCGCTTCTTCCAAAAGCTCTTTCGATCTTTTCCTCGCCTCATGTGATTTGCTAAACGAATCAGGGATTTGGTTTAACTGATATAGGTATTTCTCTAAAATCTCCGGTAAGAAGGTCACGAGGCTACTCAACCTTCCAGGTCACGGTAACAACTGTACTTTCTTAGGAAATTTTGGTACAAATACCATACAGCAGTTGTCACCTCCTTTGGAGAGAAAACGTTGTTTCCATAACATTTTCATTGTGCCAACTGCTTTTTATGTTGTCAAATCAAAGAGAAAAGAGTTTTGCACCAGACTGATATGTCAGGATTTGACAAAGAAGTTATTGTTCGAGCGTAGTCGAGAACATAACTTCTCGACTCGCGGAGTTTACCCTGAGTTGAATCGAAGGGCTCGCTCGAAGAATATTTTGTCAAATCCTGAGCGATTACATTCAGGGCCATTGACTTATCTATCCCAAAACCTCTACTATAAATATCTATGCCAGACAACACGGATGATAAAGATATAAAAAACATTGTGAAGGATGTTGCGGATAAAGCCGAGGAACATGCCAGGAAAAAACCCGTCGAGTCGGAGAAATGTCCGAAGTGCGGGAGTCCGCTTGCGGAGATAACGACCACTGCAACGGGGCGGAAGCTGCAGCGGTGTAGTGCCGGGTCGTGGGATCCGACGGAACGAAAAACAATTGGTTGTGACTATGTAAAATGGCTTGAGGTGGAGCCTCAAGAGCTGAATGAAAAATGCCCTAAATGCGGATCTCCGCTTGTCTTGTCGGTCACGCGCTTTGGCAAGAAAATGAAGAAATGCTCAACCAACGTCTGGGATAAAGAGCTGAAGAAGGCCATGGGGTGTGACTATATTGAGTGGATCAACGGCACGACAGAGAAGCTTGATGAAGAATGCCCGGCCTGCGGCAGACCTCTGGTATTATTTACCACCAATGCCGGAAAGCGGATGAAAAAATGCAGCACAGCAGGATGGGATCGAGAGAAAAGAGTTGCTACCGGCTGCACTTTTGTCCAATGGCTCCGACCCGGAGAATATGAGAAAGTAGATACCGACGGAGAAGAATTTTTGCCACCCGAGCCGAAGAGCTAGGGGAGGCTGGCGCAGGCGGTGTCTGCCCAGAGACCGAGTTTTTTATTTTCGGCGTCTTTTTGCGCTTGTTTATATTCCATCTGATATTTGTACGGCGTATTGTATGTGTATTCGTATGCATAGCCTGTCGCAATCATGGTCTTCCCGTAGTCAAGAGAATTATTATTAATAAACACATAGCGAAGTAATCGAGCGTACTTATCACGATCGCCCTGGCTCGGATCTGACTCTAACCAGACTGTATTTCTTGATCCGGCATAGTTTTCTTTTGCTTTTGCTGATGCTTCTTTGCCAA
Source organism: uncultured Gammaproteobacteria bacterium (assembly GCA_964613075.1). Classification (GTDB taxonomy): domain Bacteria; phylum Patescibacteriota; class Microgenomatia; order Levybacterales; family UBA12049; genus CAYWEP01. The sequence goes on from CAZTFV010000006.1 coordinate 24,742, forward strand.
AGCACTCAACAGTCTTTCGCGGATCCACGGTCTCGGGCGTATTGATGCCGATAATGCGGATGGTCTCATTTTTGCCGCTTAAAGAAACAGTAATCGTGTCGCCGTCAACGACTTTTACAACTCTGGCGATTTGGCGGGAGTTTGGAGCAGGGGACTGGGGGCTTTGTGAGGGTGAAACAGTGGGTCGGGCAGCTTCGTAAACGGCAAATATGACTGATGATAAAAAGAGAACAACAAGAATTGAGATAGTTATGAGTTTTAGACGGCTACGAAACAGGTGCTGTAACATGGTTGTATTATACCGTACCTGCTAAATAATTCTTTTCGCAACCCTCAAGGCCGCAATTACGACTATGTCGATTGCGAGGGGGATGAGGAGGAGACGGGAGCCGGTTGTAAACATCTGAATGACAGAATCGGGGAATAGTGTCTCTGGACTTAACGCGGGCAAGCGGAAATCGAGGAAATAGATTATCGCAAACAGAATAAGAACGGCAAGGAGAAGCTCGAGCGCTCCTTCCATATCTTTGCGGCTTGAGAACATCGTATTGCCGACTTCAAAGAGAATGTAGCCGGTTACAAAGACAGCAAGCGGCGTGTTAAGCAGATCATAATTTATTACGTAAAACAGCGTGATAAGAATAATAGTCGTGCCGATGAGAAAAGGCGCGATGCCGATGAAAAGGCGACGGAATGGATCTGTCCGAGCGATTGCAACACTACCCAATTTTACCCCTCTTTCTTCTATTTTCGGGACTATTTCTAATTTTCCAGCAGGTACAAAAACCAGATGCGCCATGAGGTAGTGGCTGACTTCATGGACGATAGTGCCGGGAAGAAAAAGAAAGGAAAGGATAGCAATAGTGATTGATTTGCTATGTGTCAGGCGGAAAAGAAGAGAGGAGAGATCTCGGGTCAAAAGACGTGAGAGGAGAAAAAGTGCAAAAAGTTCTACAAAGAAAAGTAAAACATAGAGCATTTATCAAGTATATATCACTCCGCAATCATTTTGCAGGAGCCTAAGTTCTAGAAACGGTCACACCCCGATCGTTTTCCTTGAAGCTAATCACGCTATCTGGTATCATTACACAGGCCACATTGCGGAATCCCGTCTCGCCTCGACGAGGTCTACTTCGCCTATCGATGCGAGCCGAGGCGGACGTCTAATGGCAGTCCCCTCTTCGGCGACCCACCGAGGAGGTGGGGACAACGGACTTTGGCTGCCCGCCGCCGCTGGGACTTGTGCTGGGAGATCGTCTAATGGTAGGACAACGGACTTTGGCTCCGTTTATCATGGTTCGAATCCATGTCTCCCAGCTCAGGTCCTAGCCCGCCCGCAATGACTTCGCTTGTGATGTCGGGCGAGGCAGGCGGGAATCCGTTTATTCTGGTTCGAATCCAGATGCAAAACGGGGAGAAGAATATTTGAAAACAGCAAAAGGTAAAACGACATTAAAAACTATGCTCAGAGAGTATTTTGAAAAAGGGAAGGTGCCAAGCTAAACCACATGGAAGGTGGTAATCCTGGTAATCCACTGGCATTTGTACATGG
>CAZTFV010000007.1:0-22391 GCA_964613075.1 uncultured Gammaproteobacteria bacterium
TACGTTCAGTTTCATGAACGTATCTTGAGGTTGCCTGCCTGCCGGCAGGCAGGGAAATTCGAAGGTAGAAATCTAGCCTCTACTATCTAACTTCAAATTCTAGCTTCAAGCATCTAGCGTCTAGCATCAATGTATCACAACTGCAACAATTTTTCCAACGCTTGTCTATCCGCAAAGTTCCCAATCAGCGCAAGATTCAAGCCGGCACTCTGGAAATACGCTTTGCCCACGCGGTCAATGTCATCTGTAGTTACTGCCTCGATTTTCGCAATCACCTGGGCTGGGGTCAGGATTTCTTTCTCCAAAAGCTCCTGATGGGCAAAAAAGCCGGCCACTGCCCGGCTGTCTTCAAGCTCTAATACCAAATGTCCTTTGAGGTATTCTTTTGCTTTTTTGAGCTCTTCATCGGTTATTTTCAAATTTCCACCTGTTGCCTTGGCATACTCGGATACTATAACCTTGACGGCCTCTGTAATGCGCTTTGGGTCAATACCTGCCATTGAGACGAATGATCCCGCATCTGCATAATGATCCGAATGTGAGCGGACGTAGTATGCAAGTCCCCGCTTCTCACGGACTTCGTCAAAAAGCCTACTACTCATCCCCCCACCCAAGACAGCTGCCAAGACTGATAAGGCATGCCTGTCTTCCGAATCAATTGAGACAGTCCGTACACCCAGGGCAATATGTATCTGCTCTGTTTTTTTCTCTTTTATCTTTACTCCCGCTGCTTTTTGAGCCTCTTTAATAGGCTGTGGTTTTTTAATGTCAAATTTTTTCATTGCTGCGAAATACTTATCGATCTGCTCTTTAGCCCTTCCTTCATCAATGCCCTGCCTGCCGGCAGGCAGGCCGCCAGCAATGACGACTGTCATATTGTCTGCGCTGTAGAGGCTGCCCATGTATGCGAGAAATTGCTCGCGGGTCATCCCCTGAATCACTTCTTTTGTCCCGACAATATCCCAGCCCATTGGCGTATCACCGTAAAGGAGCTGCTCGTAGATGTCTCCAATATTTCTCATCGGCGTATCCTCGTAGAGATTTTTTTCCTCTAAGATCACGCCTTTTTCTTTGTTAATCTCCTCTGTTTTAAGCAGTGAGTTAAGAAGCATGTCTGAGAGCACATCAAGTGAAATATTGATATTGTTTTTGGATGATTTGATATAGTAGCCTGTGTATTCTTTGCCTGTGAAGGCGTTGAATTCTCCGCCCATGCCGTCTATCAGGCTTGAGATGTCCATGGCCGATGGGCGTTTTTGTGTGCCTTTGAAGGCCATGTGTTCCAGAAAATGAGAAATGCCATTGTTGCTGCGGTCCTCGTAGCGGCTACCTGCTGCAACCATAACCAGGACAGTTGCTGATTCAAGGGAGTTCATGGGGACAGTAATAACTCTGAGGCCATTTGGAGAAACCGTGCGGGTGTAGTTCATATACGTAAGAAATGTATTCTACCATTTTGGAGGCTCACTTGCCAAGTGAGAGTTTCATCCTATGAACATAAGTAACTTAGTACGACTTACGCAAATTCTTATTGTTCGAGCTTGTCGAGAACTTCTCGACTCGGCTTAATCAGCCTCGCTCGAAGAATAACTGCGTAAGTCCTATTAGGAAACTTAGATGGCTTAGGTCACTTATGACTTCTTCCCTAAAAACACACTACATTTTCTCAGGAGCTTGTATGCCGAGGAGGTTGAGGCCTGTCTTGAGGGTAGTGCCCCCGACTCCTTTAAGGAAAGCGAGGTTGGCGAGGAGCAGGTAAACCGAGGCTTTGAGGGATACCTAGTGCCCGAATTTCTGGATTTGTGCGAGCTGCTCTCTCAAAACCATTCCAAATTGTCTGCCTGTTTCCAGCCGAACCATCATCACGAAATACCATAAAACGATCACCTCTTGGAAAGGCATTTACAATTGCAGGAAAAACGTCTGAACCGAGCTTCGCGCTAACGACCAATGGCTCTGGGGTAAATATTTGTGCCTCGGGAACATTCGTCTCATAGAAGGTAGATACTTGAAAATACGTAATAGCAGCCAATCCATTTTCTAAAAAGATTACCGCTATAGTAGCAGGTGTTCCAGCGAGGTCATCAGTATGCTTACTATCCTCATAGCCAGCAGGAAGCATATGTCCTGCAAGGACCTGTTCACCAATTTTAACACTAATAGCTCTGCCAACACCTAATGCTCCTAATTTGTTAATTATTTCTTTTACTGTTAGTGTTTTCTGCTCCGATAGCTCATTCTGAGCTAAGGCATCTGGTGGTGTAGAGGTGGTGCCTCTATCTCTATCTTTCATATTTGTATATATGTTATCATAACTATAAGATCTTGTCAAAGGGCGGTTACTCATCACATCTTTTCAGGAGCTTGGATTCCTAGTAAGTCTAATCCTTGCTTAATCGTATTTCCTACTGCAATTGTTAATGCGAGGCGGAATTCCCTTTGTTCGCTTTCTAAAATTTTGTGCTTCTGGTAGAAGAGGTTGAATTTTTGGGCAAGGTCAAAAAGGTAGCCTGCTAACACATGCGGCGACAGCGTATCCGCTGCTTCGATGACTATTTCGTCGAATCGATAGAGACTGCGGAGCAAGGATATTTCCTCAATTTCCAATTTCATCCGTTCGACAAGCACAGGATATTCGAAATTTCCAATATCCAATTTCCAATCAACTTGTGACTTAGGACTTATGACTTGTGACTTTCTCAGCACGCTTTGTATCCTCGCGTAGGTGTATTGCAAATACGGCCCGCTATCCCCATCCAAAGACACGGACTTTGCTATATCAAAGGCCACATTCTGTCCGGTCCCCACTTTGAGAACAGAATACTTGATCGCGCCGATTGCCACTTGCTCTGTTACCTTGTCGCGATCTTCTGCTTCAATTTTCCCTTCTTGTACCATACTTTCAATCCGTTCTTTGACCTGATCGATGAGCCAGTCAACAGTCAGAATATCGCCTGTCCGTGAGCTTATCTTCCTATCTGCTAATTGGACCATGCCCATTGAAACATGATGCTGCTTATTTTCAAACTTTTCAGGGTCAATTAATTCCAGAGCTTTGAAGACCACCTGGAAATAGCCTGCCTGCTCTGAAGCGACGACGTGGATTTTCAGGTCAAAGGGAAATGCGTTGTACTCGGCATAGGCATTGGCCATTTCTTTTCCTTCATAGGTTGGGTTGCCTGCTTGGGTTATAAAGACTCTTGTATGTAACCCGTATTTTTCACCCGAAAAGATAATTGCACCGTTGTCCTGAACAAAAACCTTGCCCAGATTTTCTTTAACGATTCTCTTGCCTTCTTCGACCATCTCGCTTTCAAAAAAGAGACGATCAAATGTCGTATAGAACCTCTGATAGAAGTTATCGTAATAATCAAGGCTCCAGCGGCGGGTTATTTGATATAACCTTCCAATATTGTCATCCTCAACTTGATTGAGGATCTGACCTTGCCTGCCGACAGGCAGATTCTCGCTTTCGCGAGAATGACCTGCAATATGCAAGTATAAACTTGTATTTAACTGATCAATCTCATCCTTATGCGCTTCATAGTCCTTATTCCCCCGCACATACCCTTCTCCTAAAAAATGCGCTTTGTCTTTGCTAGACCAGTTTGCGACATTTTTTGATGCTTGAGGCTTGATGCTTGAGGCTTGATCTTGAAGCTTGATGTTAGATGATTGATCTCCAGCTTTCGATTTTCCAGCTTCAAATTCTAACTTCCAGTTTCCAGTGTCTATCATCAAATCTCTCTCCTGCATGAGCTTTTTGATTCCCCACAATGCCTTGGCCACATGCGGGCCGATGTCGCCCTGGTAGTTCGCGCGAAATACCTGTGAACCAGTCGCTTCAAGCAAACGGCAGATTGCCTCACCGGTGATGAGTGTTCGCATATGACCGATATGCATTTCTTTATGGGTATTAGGATGGGCGTATTCGACCATGATTTTTTGCCCGGATCTTTTTCCAACAGGTCTAAACATTTTATCAAGCGATAGGAGCTCTTGGGTTTTCTCAAGGAGCAAACTTTGGGACAGGGTGAAGTTGATAAACCCAGGCTTGGCAATTGAAATTTTGATATCCTTTGATAGCTTTTTTTGTAGTTCTTGCGCGATGCTTTCAGCTATTTCCATGGGGGGCTTCTTGACATCCTGCCTTGCCCTGTCTGCCGACAGGCAGGCGGCAGCCAAGTGCTTTGCTGCAATGAGTGCGATATTTGTGGCATAGTCCCCATGCTCTTCTTGCACCGGGTGCTCCAATTGGACATTGACATCTGTAAGGCCAAATTTCTTAAGAGCCTGCCTCAATGCGCCTTTTATTACTTGCTGCATAACTTCACAATTATACCACCCTTCTCCCTTTTATACTTACTTGCCCTTCGGGGTGAACCCTGAGGTAACCGAATGGGTCGAAGGGTGACACTCTTGGCAGCTGACTATTGCTTTTTTTGATACGACCTGATAGCCTAAAAATGCGCATGAAGATACTCCTGATTGACGATGATGAGGCAATAATGACTGTTTTTTCATCGGTGCTTGCAAAAGATGGTCATGCAGTAGTCACGGCAGATAATGGTCAGAGTGGTTTGGAGAAAGCAAAAAGCGAGAAGCCTGACCTAATTCTTTTGGATCAGGTACTCCCCGATATCCAAGGCAACGAGGTTTTAAAGACCCTCAAGCAGGATTTGGATACGAAAGATGTACCGGTTGCAATCCTCTCCAACTTTGGGCAAAATGAACTCATTCAGGAGGCAATTAACTCAGGCGCTTCAGACTACATCCTCAAGTATCAGATTGAGCCGCAGGATCTTATTAACAAAGTAAAAGAGCTCGCAAAAGACACGGCCAATCAGGCGGAGAAAATAGAGACATAGTTGCATGGCTAAATGGCTGCATGGTTGAAATCCTAAACTATGTAACCATGCAACTATTACAACCATGTACGCTTATGAACCTGCTCGCTCTTCTCTATCCCCTTATAAGCCTTTTTTTTGCTGCTCTTGTTTTGTATCTATCGTATTCCAATAATAAAGCGCGAAGAGAGCAGGCTACTCGCGAAGAGCAACTAAAAAAACAGCTTTTAGAAGCCTCGCTTCTTTCGGAAATACAGAATAAGATCAACTTTAGCCTTTCGCTTGAGAAAATGATTGATATAATTATCGAGAGCCTGCACACGCTTTTCCCGACTTCCAATATCGCGGCAGTGAGCATAAAAAACGGCAAGCTTATTTTTCAAATGCACGTTCGCGAGTCTGTGGGGCCAACCTTTGTTGAGTATGTCAAGACCAACCTTTTGGCATCATTTCCCAAGAACCGGCATGAGGAGACATCGGAAGTACTTGACGAATGCGTGTATGAAACAGCGAGTGACAAGACCAATACAAAGCTGCCTGGGTCTTTCTTCCGGGTTCCTTTGATCGTGAACAAAAGCGTTGTCGGTGTGATCGGCATTGCCGCACAAAGGCCATATCTTTACAACCAGGAAGACTTGCGGCTTTTGGATCAGGTAGTAGGCCAAGCTGGCACGACGTTTTCGCGTCTTACTCAGGCGGCTGCCAAAGATGAAGAACGCGCGCTTGCGATTATAGAAAATCTTCCCGAAGGCGTTCTTATGGTTGATGAGCATCATACATTAACGCTTATCAATACAAAAGCCAGGGCGCTTTTGGGAATTGAGAAGGAGAAGCCAACCACGCTTGATGTCATTGCGGCGCTATCACATCTGGTTGACGTCTCAGCCTGCTTGCGGGATATATTGTTATATAAGAAAGAATGTGTTCCAGCCGAAGGCAAACTGAATGATATCCCCTTAACAGTCACTGTCCACCCTGTATACCAATCCCATCACCACAGACCATCCGGCGCTTTGGTTGTTTTGCATGATAAAACCAAAGACACAGCAAAAGATCAAGTGAAAGAAGAGTTCACAGCAATGATTGTACATGAGCTGCGCTCTCCTCTCACAGCCATGAAAGGGGCTTCACAATTCTTAAAGGCAAATCCGACTATGGATCGGCAAGAACAGCAGAAATTACTGACTGTTATTGACGAACAGTCACAGAAGCTTTTGGGACAGATATCCTTTATTCTTGACGCAACCCGTATGGATGCGGGTAAATTTACCGTGGATAAGGAAATCGGTGATCTGAAAAAGCTTATCATGGAGCGGGTCCAGCTTTTTACCCCTGAGGCAGCGAACAAACATATTAGCCTAAGGAGTGATATAGCCTCTGAAATACCGCCTGTTCCGATTGATGCGATGCGCATTGGACAGGTATTAAATGACCTTCTTTCAAATAGCCTGAAATATACCCCTCCTCGCGGCCGGATCACTGTGAGGGCACAAGCGGATGAGCAGAAAGTCAGCGTATCTGTCAGTGATACGGGAGTTGGAATTCCGAAAGAAAAGCTGGGAAATGTTTTTTCAAAATTCTTTCACGTCGATCATCACAGCGGGCCAGAAGGCGAGCACGTTGCCAGCACTGGTTTGGGTCTGTATATTGCTAAAGGAATTGTTGAGGCACATAATGGTAAAATTTGGGTAGAGTCTGAGGAGAATAAAGGAACGACAATCAGTTTTTCCTTGCCGATTGAATCATATGCGAAGGAAAAACCGGAAATACTAACCGCCACTATAAAGCCGGGTGCGCTTGGAATTAACCAAACAATAAAGCGCCAAAGCGTTCACTAGTTGCTTTTCTTAATCCACCAATCTTTTCCGTCAGTGATGATCTCGATGTCTCCATCGTTATCGGTTCTTAATATCCTAATATCTCTATCTCCTAATATCCCCAGCGTCTTTTTACTCGGGTGGCCGTAGCGGTTTTTGCCAACACTTATCACAGCCAGCTTTGGGTCAAGCTGTTGTACGATTTCTGGATTTAATCCAGTTGCTGAGCCATGATGTGGGACTTGCAATACATCGATTGCATTGCTACCATTAGCTAAAACATCATCGAGTAATTGCTCGTTTTGCGTGTCCCCAGTGAGCAACATCGAGAAATTTTCATAAGAAACCATAACGACGAGGGATGCAAATTCCGATCGCTCACCGATATTCCCCGAAGGACTGGTGCTCGCAAGAAACTCTTGCGTCGGGCCAAGTACCTGTACCGCAAGATTATCTCCGAGTCGGTAGGTGTCTCCGCGAAGTAAATGACGCTTACGAATGTATTTATTTGATATCATCTCGTCAATTATTTTATATTCCTTTATATTATTTATCAGTTCTTCACTGCCAAACTCTCCTATACTATATCTTTCTAGTAAAGAAAATAATCCACGAAAATGGTCAGCATGCGGGTGGCTGAGAATCATTAGAGAGATGGTCCGTTCCCAAAAAGGCATATAGGAAGATAAGCATGAAAGCACAGCATCATTTGGCCCGGCATCAAAGAGCACGGCTTTGCCCTTGGGAGAGCGAATAAGAATAGCATCGCCTTGACCAACATCGCAGAAGACTACATGCAGCTTGCCGTCGTTGTGCTTATAGTTTTGCGCAAGCATCAGGACGATTAGGGCTATTAGGGAGAAAGTAAAGATCAATAACGCTTTCTTCATCTCTGTCTTTGCTTCCTTGCTAATACAAATGCGGCAAGTAGTAAGTAATACCCCAAAACAAACCCCATTGGGAAGTTTTCGATCTGGAAGTTAAGCTGGAGTTTGCCGAAATATATCACAATATCTTCTAAGTAGATCAAAAACGGGAGAGCCAGCCATAGGAATAGTTTTGCCACAATGGGCAAAATCAGCGAAAAAATAGCAGCCAAACCTCCAAGTGTCATAAGTATCGGCACCATCCATAACACGAGTGCATTAACCGGAATAGAAAACAAACCGTATTGCCCAAAGGTTGCAAGAAGAATGGGCAAGGTTGCAATCTGCGCAGCGGTCGTTGTAGTCATATCGGTAAAAACTGATTCCAGAACAGCGCTTTTCTCTTTTTCCTTCTTTTTCCCTGATAGAAGTGGCACGAGAAGAATGATTCCAAGCGTTGCCATAAAGGAGAGTTGAAATCCTAGGTCAAATAGCAAGCTAGGATGGAAAAAAAGAATCAGGAATGCGCTAAGCCCCAGAGCAAACAAGGCTAGATACTGCCTGCCTATAAGTGCCGCCGTAAAGGCAAGACAGGCCATGATGGCAGCGCGGATAATGGATGGAGAAAACCCCGCCAGAAGCATATAGAGGAATATGCTTAATATGCTTAGGATTATGGCTAATTGCCGTCGGAAGAATTTTGCCAAGATGAAAAATGCTGCTGCAGCCACCATTGTCACATTCATTCCCGATGCTGCGATAACGTGCATTAAACCAACTGTTGCTAAATTGTTGGAGAAACTTTTGGGCATTTGTTCTTTCCCGCCAAAGACAATGCCGAATAAAAGACTTGCAGAAATAGGCGGAAGTGTTGCTTGAAAAACACTGTGAATCTTTTCACGAGCGTGAAAAATTAGATTTTGAGGAAAATCAGCCTCTTCTTTTTTGATCGTGATTTTTGGAAAAAACATTGTATTGACAACCCGATTGTCCTTTAGCAATCTCTGCTGTATAGTGCCTGAAATATTAAGCGTTTGTCCGTAGTTGAAGCGTGGAAATGCAGGGGCTGTGATAAAGATATTTTGGCCAACATTGAGGCTAAGTCTTTGGGTATTCCCTTTTCTTTCCGGCTCATTCATCAGCCTTGAAGTAAAGGAAATGCTCTGGCCATCCTTGAGCTTGCTTTGGGCTTGGGTGGAGTACCAGTAGAAGCGAAGAGCCAATATGCCGATCAGAACCAACAATGCTATAGCTATTTTAAAACCAGGGTTTATTTGCATTCCAAAATGTCTCTAAAATTTCTAATTTCTAAGTACTCTAATTGACCTAATCAAATCCCAATTTAATAATTTCTAAACATTTAGTCATTTTTTAGTATAATTAGGTTAATTAGAAATTAGATCAATTTAATAGACCGTGATCCTATCCTTTAACTTCTCAAACGCACTTTTGCTCAGAACCTTTTTAGTAAGTAGCTCGTCAATCGTTGCATATGGCCTATTCTCAATGATTTTCTGGCCGATGACTTGGCCAATGCCAGGAAGACTATCTAACTCGCTAATACTGGCTGTATTAATATTCACCCCGTTTCCAGTGTTCCCTGTTGTGCTGCCCGTACCCAAGATCTGCGTTTCGTTTTCAAAGGGAATATAAATTTTTGTCCCGTCTGTGACCTTGGCCGCAAGGTTAAGGGTTTTCGCAACATAGGAGCGATTTGCGTCCTGCCTCATTCCTCCGGCAGCTACTAATCCATCCATGACTCGTGCGTTTTTTGTCAAAGAATAAACCCCGGGTCGCTCAACAGCTCCCTGCACATCAACCATAATACTTGCTGCGCTTTTTACAGACGGGGCTTCTTCTTTATCAGCTTTTTCAAAAACAATGTCATTTTCCCTTTTTGGTTGAATAAAAGCTATCAAACCATATCCTAAGCATATCAGGCCGAGCGTGGCAAGGATGAGTGGTACTGCGTGGCGTTTTAGTAGCGGACCGAGTTTGTCTATAAGCTCATCAGTGTCCATGAGCTTATGGTAGCACTCTCCGTTTTTCTGTCAAGCAACGACAAAGTTGATGAGCTTGTCGGGGATATAGATGACGTTTTTCAGGGATTTGCCTTCCAAGTGTTTGGCGGTATTTGTACTTTCTTTGGCCAATCTTTCTACCTGCTCCTTATCTGCCTGATCGGCAGGGACTCTAAGGCTATCCCGAAGCTTGCCGTTGACCTGAACCACTATTGTTACTGTCTCTTCTTTTAGGTACTCAGGGTTATACTGTGGCCAAGGCTGAAGGTGTACTGACTGTCTGGCGTCTTGCGGAGCAAGATCCTGCTTCGCAGGAGAGCCAGATCTAGTCTCAGCGAAGCGAGATCCTTTGCTTCGCAGGGCTTCGCGAGACCACAATTCCTCACTGATGTGCGGCGCAAAGGGAGCGAGGAGCTTTAAGAATATTTTCACAGTTTCTTTGCTTATGCTTTCACGCTTTGCAAGGAAGTTATAAAGAATCATCAGCTTTGCAATCACAACGTTATATCGAAGTCCTTCCATTTCCTCCGTTACCTCCTTTATTGTCTTATGAACTATCTGCAGCTCTTCTTTTTGCTCAGTAACGACAGATTCATTGGTGAACAATGTCCACACCCGCTTTAAGAAGCGGTGCATGCCTTCAATGCCTGTATCGCGAAAATCTCCTCCCTGGTCATAGGGGCCAAGAAACATTAAATAGGTTCTCAATGTATCTGCGCCGTATTTGGCAATATACTCATCAGGGATAACAATATTGCCCTTGCTTTTACTCATCTTCGCTCCCTCTTTTATAAGGAGCCCATGGGCGTAAAAGCGTACATATGGCTCTTCAAATGAAATCAACCCTTGGTCATGGAGAAACATGGTTATGAAGCGCGAATAGAGCAAGTGCAAAACCGAATGCTCCGCCCCTCCGATATACATATCCACAGGAAGCCATTTTTCTGTCCGCTCTTTGGAAAAGGCCTTATCGGCAAGATCGGTTGAAGCATATCTTAAAAAGTACCAAGAGCTATCCAAAAAGGTATCAGAAACGTCTGCTTCTCTTTTTGCTTCTTTGCCGCAACTTGGACATTTAACCTTCAAAAACTCAGGGTCGTAATCCAACGGTGACCTGCCTGTTCCAAGAGGCTTATATTCTTCAATATGAGGCAAAATTACTGGTAAATCCTCTACCGGATACCAGCCACCCGAATTCCACTCTTCCCAATACTTACTATTACTCTCAGAACTTGATATGCGTTTAGCCTCATCAGAATGCCACCATGATCTTCCCTGCGCTGCGCAGTGTTCGCAGTAGATCATCGGTATTGGTGGACCCCAGTACCTCTGCCGCGAAATTAACCAATCTCGAATGTGATAGGTTACTTCTTTTTTACCAACTCCTTTTTCTTCAAGCCAGTCAATAACCTTGCCTATTTGTTCCGGAAGCCTCCAGCCATTCCATCCGTTTGAGTCAACAAGTTGGCCAGAACGATTAAAGCAATAAGCATAATTCATCTCTGATTGCCAGTCTAACTGCTCTTCTGGAATTCCTAGTGATCGAGCATATTCACGAGCCTGTTTATCTTCTTTAGGTAAATGAAAAACTTTATTTTTGAATATGACGGCCTTCAATGAGCCATCTGCATCTGCATACCAACCCGTGCTTACAAGATGCTTTTGTATTATTTGCAGATATTCCTCTTGCTGATCATCTCTGCCCCAAACTATTAAACCCCAATCGTAATAAGGAACTACCCACATTCCGTTATCCTGAACTTCTCTTGTGAACTTCTCAATATCAACACTTTTCCTCATTACAAGTGACTGAAACTCATTATGAGGATCAACGACTTTACGGATTGGTAGTTTGTATTTAATTGCAAACTCATGATCTCGTTCATCGTGCGCCGGGACAGCCATAATTGCTCCTGTTCCATACCCCATTAATACGTAATCTGCAATCCAAATGGGGATTTCTTCTTTTGTAACAGGATGTATCGCATGTAGACCAGTAGAAACACCCTTCTTCTCCCTTCCCTCAGCTAACCGTTCCTGTTCAGTCTTAAGCAGGGCTTTTGATACATAGTTTAGTACTTCCTTTCGATTTAGCAATGCTAGTTCACCAACGAGAGGGTGATCTGGGGATAAGACAATGAATGTTGCGCCAAACAATGTATCAGGTCTTGTGGTGAATACTTCAATTTTTCTATGAGATCCCTTAATAACAAATGCAATTTGCGCTCCTTCTGATCTGCCAATCCATTGTTCCTGAGCAATTTTTACCTTCTTCGTCCAATTTAGGCTTGAGATATTATTCAGTAATCGCTCGGCATAGGCGGTTATTCTAAAGAACCACTGTCGAAGCTGTCTTTTCTCAACCTTTGAGCCACAACGCTCGCACTCTCCCCGCCCGACTTCGCCTGCGACCCACACACTTTTATTCTCTGATTGGTTGGACGAAGTCGCTGGCGGGCGGGCATTAATAACCTGTTCGTCTGCCAAAACTGTCTTACAAGAAGGACACCAGTTGACTTGGGCACTTTTTTTATATGCTAAACCAGCCTTAAAAAGCTGTATAAATAACCACTGCGTCCAGGCATAGTAATTTGGCTTATATGTTTCAACAGTTCGTAACCAGTCAAACCCATTGCCAATAGCATGAAGCTGGCGATAGAAATTTGCCTCGGTTACCCTTGAGTAATCCATTGGATGCTTGCCTATCTTTAAGGCATAATTCTCAGCGTGTATCCCAAAGCCATCAAGCCCAATTGGCTCAAAGACATCATTCCCCTGCATCCTCTTAAATCTCCCATAGACATCAGCGCCAGTGAAAGCGTAGACGTTACCTACGTGGAGGCCTTCAGCTGAAGGGTACGGGAACATCATGAGGTTATAGAATGGTCTTTTGGCCTTGTCAATGTCTGGCTGGTAGATTTTCTTTTCCTCCCAGTCCTTTTGCCATTTTGGCTCAATGAGTTGCGGTTGGTATTTGCCGGTTGTTTTTTTTGCTGCCATAACGGCTTGATTATACAATAGTTAGCAACAAGGAACAAAGGGACAAAGCGTGGCCTCAGACAGCTTGCCTTTTTTGTCCAAATTCCATACTATAGATTCGCCAGCTATGCGATTTATTATCCATTCGCTCGTTATTATAGCTTCATTTGTGAAAAGTCAAAACTCAAAAGTTAGAAGTCAAAATCATCCTTCGATCCTGAAGTCCTCAGGACAGAAGGGCAAGTTAAAATTCAAAACTTTTACCTTTTTAGTTGTATTTTTGACTTTTGCATTTTGCCTTTTGAATTTGCCTGTGGCAGAGGCTTTTACCATGGAAAATGATAACTACCGGATCAGAATGGACAACCTCAACAGTGCAACCGGCACGTCTACAGGAGGAAACAATAAGCTTGGCATCACCGCTTTACAAACAGCGCCCGGTCTCTACTCAGGCAGTAACTACAGAGTCAGGGCTGGCTTTCAGTATATTCGCTCAATCATTCCCTTCTCGTTTACAATTTCCCAAACGCAGATTGACTTCGGAATCTTAAGCGCAACCAATCCTGTGACAAGGACGAACAGCTTGACGATCTCAAACGGCTCGGCAGGTGGCTATACTCTTACAGCCTCAGAGAATCATCAGCTTTTGCTTCCTGACTCAGGCAGCCTCATTCCGGATACGACCTGTGATGATGGGATCTGTAGTCAGTCCGCTTCTGCAGCCTGGACGAGTACCTTAACCTATGGCTTTGGCTATCGCTGTGATAATATTTCAGGCACGGACTGCGCCTCTGGCTTTGCTGCAACAACTTTTTATAAGCAATTCGCCGATGCTTCAAAGAGTGAGACTGCTCAGACAGTGATGAGCGGCACAAATGCAGGAGAAGACATTCAGAGTGATATTACCTATAAAGTAAATATATCAGGAAGTCAGGCTGCAGGCACATATACCAATGTGGTAACGTATATAGCTACGCCCACCTTTTAAGTAGCATGTATCATGTATTATGTATCATGTATGAAATCGTTTAGAAAAATCTTCATCTTTATACTTGCTACTTTATACTTGCTACTTTATACCCCCATCGCTCGTGCTCAAGGGATCTCCCTTGGCATCAACCCTCCTCTTCTTACCATAGATGCCAATCCGCCGGCTAGAATAGAATCTCCTATAACAATCTACAACAAATCAGATAATACAATATCACTCACTCTTCAGATCAAGGCCTTTACCGCAGCACAAAGTGCTGATGGGCAGATTAGGTTGCTAAATCAGAATCAGGAGAGCTCACTTCCTAATCCCAAACTATTGAGTCAGGTAGTTATTGTTGATAACGGTCGTGCCATTTCTTCACTGACACTTAGCCCCAGACAGGAAAAGACAGTCAACCTTGCTATTGATATTGCAAAAGAAGAGAAAGCTTGGGATTACTACTTCTCTGTGATATTCTCCGGAGCACCAGAATTTGCTATGCCCGCTGACACGAGTGGCTCTGCAGTCTCAGGCGGTATCGCAAGCAATGTGCTTCTGTCAATTGGGCCAAAAGGGGAAACCAGCGGAGTAGTTGAGGAATTTTCAACCGATTTTTATAGACAGAGTGGACCAGTGCCATTTACTGTCAGGCTTAGAAATAGCAGCGGGCATATTATTTCCCCAAAAGGGCAAGTACGTATTACAAATATGTTTGGCCAGGAAATAGGCAAAGTAGAACTGCTTCCTGTCAATATTCTCTCAGGCACGAGTAGATACCTTCCGGACGTTGATCAAAAATCCAAGGCAGTCTGGAAAGAGGGATTCTTGCTCGGGTTATATAGGGCAAAGCTTAGCCTTAGCCTCTCTGATACAGGGCCTGTCCTTGAGAGTGAAACTGGATTCTTTGCCTTTCCTCTCATATTTTTTATGGGTCTTGTTTTGGGGATAACTATATTATTTGTCATACGGTCTAAAATAAAATCAAGACTTAAATAATAATCAATATATTTATTATTGGGACTACAATTTTGCTAGTGAAACTAAGCTTATAACATCACTTTAAAAACAACGCTTCACAGATTTATATAGTACCTTTTTACCTTATAGATTCTTGCACATGTATAGCAAAATACATTTTATATTGTCATAACAGCAATAATTTTAGAATAACAAAAGTTAGCAGAGCGAATTAAAATTTGATAACAGAAGCCTAATTTAATATTACGGCTGTTTTCATTGTTGAGTTGTTTCATAATATAAGCAAAAAACTACAAGACTAGATTATTCTAAATTAGAAAACAAAAATTTAAAAATTCCATAAGAGCGCAAGGCTAGGATTGTCATTTCGTAGTCCTATGATATAATCTTATATACTTTAATGTAATTAAAATAATTATCCTCAGATTCCCCGAATTTTCTGAAAAATATAGAAATATTCGTAATTTAGAAAAAATCAACCACTTTTCACACATTTTCTTATTTCTTATATCCTATCTTTCTATATAAATCTATATCAATTTTGCTTTATTTTAGCACCTTGACAGTCTCTTCACTTGTAAGCTAGTTTATTAATAGAGGTATTTATTTGTGACTTATTGCTTTCCTGATAATCAGTATAATCCGTATAATCTCGTGCCTAAGGACTAGCATGGACTTACTTTCCCTATTTTCAAACTACCTCCTAAGCCAGGATAATCCTGCTTCTGCTCTTACTGTGAAAAACTATCTGGCAGATATTAGGAAATTCTTTCACTGGTTTGAAGAGGAGTTTGCTAGAAGCTTTACTCCCTCCTCTTTTACTCCACAAGTTATTCAGCTTTATGAAAGCAAGTCTGAGATGGCTCCATCCTCACTTGAGCGGAGCATGTCAACTCTTAGAAAATTTGCGGGTTTTCTTATGGCAGAGGCCATGATTTCGCTTGATCCGTTCAAAGAGCTTGCTTTCTCTGATTCAGAATCGGAAAAGAAATCAGATCCTTGGCGCTTGGATAGCTTCAGAAACCATCTATATAACACAAAGTCTTCTCATCTAACTATAAAGAACTATATCATTGATGTGCGGCAATTCCTTTCCTGGCTTCCAGCTGTTGTAAAAAATGAAGCCGGCTGGGAAATAAAAGAAGCAGAACGAAATATTTTTGAATTTATAACAATTGAGAATATTGAGGAATACAAGAAGCGCCTTTTAGATACTCTTCAACTCTCGCCTCTTTCGATTAATCGCAAGTTATCGTCTCTTCGGAGATACTTTAACTTTGCCCAGGCTGAAGGCTTGCTCTCTTTTGTTCCTTATGTTGGGCAATCCGAGGATACTGATCCCTTGCCTACCCTCTCTGAGCTTAAGACTCAGAGCCTCGGCTTAGCAGACGATAATGGGTCATTGCCAGAGATGAAAAAAGGAAGCTATTCTTCATTTCCTCCGTTGCGATTGATACAGAAAGTTATATTTGCAAGCAGTCTGGGATTTGATTTGCTAATAATTGGGCCTTTGGCCAAGCTTGCTTCAGAGCTTCATTTGCTTGCATGGATACTATCTGGGAGAAAACTTTTCGCTCATGTTTCACCTTCCGTGAAAAGAAAGATTAAGCAGCCTTTCCTACCTGTTAAGAATATTCAGAAAGAATTTTACGCGCCGCTTTCTGTCTCTCTTTCCTACCTTCCTTTCTATAAACGCATCTGGCATCATGCCCGTCATAGCCGACCAAAATGGTACAAAAGATATCATGATTTTCCTATCGTTCATTACTTACATTTTGCGGTTCTGATGATTGTCATGACCGGAATCGGTATGGGGTTGTACCGGGGCTTTTATCTTTCGCCACAAAAGGATAAACAGGTGCTAGCCGCGCTTGACGCGGCAACGCCTCTTAAAATACTCTCCTTTCAGGGACGGTTAACTGATGCAACTGATAATCCGATAACAGACACTAAGCTCCTGCGTTTCATTGTCTACAATAATGAAACTTCAAGCGGCTCGGCCCGTCTTTGGGAAGAGGTAAGGCGGGTCAGTCCTGATACTGACGGTATTTTTTCAGTCCTCCTTGGCAGCGATGGATCAGGAGAAAACGCTTCTCTTTGTAATAGCCACAAGCCTCCTTCCTCGCCTGCAATAGAAGCTTGTGGTATTCCTCAGTCTGTCTTTCGCGATAATACCAGCCTGTGGCTTGGGATAACGGTTGAATCGGATGCTGAGTTATCTCCACGTCAGCAGCTTGCGACGGTTGACTATGCTGGCAATGCTGAGGTTTTGCAAGGACTTGCCCCTACAACAGACACTGGCCTGACAGGCAACGCAAATGCCGTCCTTGCGCTTAACTCAAGAGGAAGCTTGGTTATACCAGGATCAGCTGCTACGACATTCCAGGCATCGGATGGGCAATTTAAGCTTACCGCTCAAGCTCTGACATTAACTACCAATATCGGCTCAGCAGGAAATGTAATTTTGGACCCTGAGGGAAAGATAGATCTGAGAAAAGGACTTGTTAATGACGGTAATGTAAATAGCCTCAGTACTGCAGCAGGCGCGGTTGAGGTAGATGATCTTTTTGCCGTTCTGGCAACATCAAGTGGCCAGTCAGCAGTTACTATTGACCAAACAGGCACAGGACCGATTATCAGCGCCTCAGCAAGCGGGAGCGAGCGCTTTACTGTGAACAACACGGGCGCAGGCACATTTGCCAGCGACCTGGCGGTGAATGGCAGTAGTATTACCAGTACACAAACTACTTTTAGCCTCTTGAATACAACTGTATCAACGCTTAGCTTTGCCCAGGCTGCTACTGCACTCACAATTGGCTCAAGTTCGGGTACGACTACCATTCGTAATGCACTGACAAACACTGGACTGATTACTGCCAATGGCGGGCTAACAGTCGCTTCGGGACAGAACACAACACTGGCAGGGTTTAGCAATAACGGTGGCGTATTGTATACAAATGGATCAGGAGTAGTGGCACAAACGTCAGTTGGAAGTAACGGTCAGTGCTTGCAGTCAGTTGGCCAAGGTACACCGGTCTGGGGCTCCTGTAACGGCTCAGGAGGAAATATCAACTGGACCGTTGGAAACGGCGCCATTTTCCCCAACCAGGCATCTGTTCTTGACATCCTCATCGGTGCGGATGCCACTTCCTCAGCATTAGTAAAGTTCGGCGCAACCCAAAACAGCGACTCATTCTTCAGTAGCGGCGGCAACCTCGGCATCGGCACGACTACACCTGGATTTGGCTTGCACGTAGTCCGTTCAAGTCCCGGTGTTGTAGCCAGATTTACCGATACTAACGGCAGTTGCGATATCGACCCAACATCTACTGCACTACTGTGTACCTCGGATGCTTCTTTAAAACAAGATGTTGAACCTATCGGTAATGCTTTAGGTAAAGTCTTAGCTTTAAAGGGAATACGCTTTAAATGGAATAACCAGACGGATGAGGAATCCCATATAGGATTTATTGCCCAAGAAGTAGAGTCGGTGATCCCGGAGCTGGTGAAGACAGATCCGAAAACGCGAATCAAATCAGTAAATTATATAGGTTTTGTTCCAATTCTTGTAAATGCGATCAAAGAGCAGCAAGAACAGATAGCAAGCCTGGCAGTGAAGGATTATATCACGCAGGCAGTTCAAAATATACTTAATATTCAATACCAAATACTCAATACTACAGTTGTTTCGCCCATCGCCCAAGCGGATCGCATCCATACCAACCTCATTACTCCTCTTTCTTCGGATACTGTAGTAGTAGACGGCAAACTTGTCATCCTGAACGATAGTAAAGGATCTGAAGATTCTTCTCATCCAAAGGATGCTCAGAATGACATTCTTTTGGACGTTCAGGGATCCGCAAGCATCGCAGGTACGCTCCGCGCCAAAAAAATTATCGCCGATGAAATAGAAGGCTTGCAACAAGCCTCATCTTCTGCAACGTATGTAACAAATATTACAAATATATACCAGAACACTCAGAATACTCAGAGCGCCAGTGACTCAGGAAATCAGAGTTTCAGTGAATCTGATTCTCTGACTTCTCCGACAGCATCTGATTCTTCCGAGTTTTCTGAGTTTTCCGAAAATATTGCCTCAAACACTCAATTACCATCGGGAGCCTCCCTCCTCTCTCCCCTTCTACAGACCGAATACACAAATGTCGCAAGTGTTGCCAGCATGCTTTCCTATGTACCAAACCTCCAAGCTGACTTTGCGACATTTCACCAAGGCGTCATGGTCTTTGGCCCCACAAGCCTTGCGGATGTATCGGTAGCCAATCAGTTGGCAGTCGGCGGGAATCTTATCTTAGCTGAGAATTCAATAAACGTGTTAGGTGCTGACCTTGAAATACAACCGCTCAGGCAAGGCAATGTATCATTTATGAGTGGATTGGTAGGTATTGATACAGAAGGCAACTTCACAGTAGCCGGTAATGCGAATTTTGCCAAAGACGTCTCAGTCAAAGGGACATTATCCGCTCGCTTCATCAGTCCGATACCGGATGAGGATTTAGTCATCCGTCTTGCTGGTCATCCTCGCGAAAGCGAGGATCTGATTCCCGGTCAAGCCGGGAATGACAAGGGTCAGCTGGTTGTCCAGAATGCTTCCGGTTCAGGGGTACTGAAGATCAATCAGCTCGGTGATTTGATCGCGTCCGGCAGCGGAACATTTAACAACCTCATTGCCAACGGACTAAAAGTTATTCGGGGCGTACAGGCAGATACATCTATCACAGAGACCGTGGCCTCCTCCTCTGCTGGTACGGCTATTATAACCCGCGGGCAACTTGAGCGAACGATCTTCAGTCCATTTGTCAAAACCGATTCGCTTATATATATCACACCAACCTCAGATACGGCTGGTTTGACCCCATATATCGCCAGGCAAACGGCAGAAGATCCTGAGAACGGAACCAGTGGCTCATTCACAATCCAAATACCAAGTAGTATTAGTAAGGATATTAAAATCAATTGGTGGATCGTAAATTGATTCTTATCCTTGACATTATATTTAACCAGTTGCTAAAGTAAATATACTATCTATATATGAACGAATCGAAGAAAGAAGTCCTCTCATACATTGATACCGTCTCGCTTATTTTCTTAAGTGCTTTGCTTCTTATTTTTCCCCTTCTTTTCACTACAGCAATGACTGATTTCTTTACCTTACCCAAGCAAGTGCTTGTGATAGGAGTTGGTACTTTATTATTTGTCTTGTATGCAGTGCGCAATGTTATTATCGGTAAAGTAGTCTTTCGCTCAACGCCCTTTAACCTGCCTATTCTCTTATTTTTGCTGGTTGTTACTATTTCTTCCCTGCTTTCTGCCAACCGCTTTGACGCATTGAGCAACCTTGTGCCACTTCTCTTCTCCATTCTTCTTTTTTACCTTATTGTGAATATTGCAAAGAAGCCTAACTCGCTCTTGATTCTGATTTCATCTCTTGTAGTTGGCGCTTGTCTTGTTTCGGTTTTATCTCTTCTCTACTATTTTAAAATCTACGTATTACCATTCTCAGAGACCTTTTTCCAAGCCTTCACTCCCCTTGGCTCCGCTCTTGATCAGGCTATTTACTTAGCACTTATTCTTCCGGTTGCAGGCTACATTGCCTGGCCCATTGTTGCACCTTACCTTATAGAAGATCGGAGTAATGTCCCAGAGCGCAGAGTTGGGCCTTTACAAATTGCTTTCTTAGCCGCTTTTCTCCTTATTGCAGCGGGGCTTAGTATGACCGTGTATACCTTAATGACCATGCAAAAGCCGATTATCCTTCCATTTGATACAGGTTTTCAAACAGCTTTTGCGGCTATCTCCCAAGATTCCGGGCGCATTTTCCTAAGCTTTTTATTTGGTACAGGCTATGGTACCTATTTAACTGTCTTTACCCGCTTTAAACAAGCAGCCTACAATCTAAATCCTGAGTTCTGGTCTTTTACCTTTTTCCGATCTAGTAGCTTCTTGCTTGAACTGCTTGCGACAACCGGGGTGCTTGGCACTGCCTCATTCTTCTTTATCATCTATCGTTTTGTCAGACAAAAGTCATTTTTCTTACCGCTCATTCTTGCTATTGCTGCAGCTCTCCTGCTTCCCTTCTCGGCAATCCTTGTGACGCTTTTTTTCGTTCTGCTTAGTATCTTTGCTGCAGCTTCGGCTCTTGAACATCAACGGCGCTATCCTGATTTGGAATTTAGCTTTGTTGCCGCCAAACGAGGCAACTTTATGACGATGGCTGAGCCGGGACATGAAGTCCGGGCCGGCCATGATTTGATCTTGCCGATCATAACCTTGCTTCTCATCCTAATTTCTCTGGGCGTGAGCGGATTTTTCATAGTGCAGTACGTACGATCGGATATGAAACTTCGAACCTCAGTCGTTGCAGCAGCAAATAATGATGGCTTAGGTACGTACAACAATCAACGGGACGCGATTGCCCTTTTCCCCTGGCGAGATACCAATTACCGCCTCTTTTCCCAAACGAATTTAGCCCTGGCTAATTCTCTGGCGGTCTCACAGCCAAAAGACAAACAGCCAAATCAAGAGGTACAGCAGAATATCCTGACGCTTATCCAGCAGTCAATTAATTCCGGACGATCGGCTGTTACTTTGTCACCGCAAACTGCGTTAAATTGGAACAATCTTTCCTCTATTTATCGGGCGCTTATCGGTTTCGGTCAAAATGCCGACCAATTCGCTATACTTACCAATAACCAGGCTATTGCGCTTGATCCGAAAAATCCGCAGCAGTTTATCAACTTAGGTGGGATTTACTACCAACTGTCCCAGTGGGAACAGGCGCAAGCGCAATTCCAGCAGGCGATTAGCTTAAAGCAGGATTATGCCAATGCTTGGTATAACTTGGGTCATGCGCTTGAGTCAAAGGGTGATCTTGAAAATGCGCTGCGTAGCTATCAAACAGTAAAGACATTGGTTGCGGGTAACGCGGAGAATACGAAGAAAATAAGTGATGAGATCGAAGCCTTGGAGAAGAAAATCGGCTCAAGCAAGGAATCAGCTTCTGATGTTGAGTTAGAAAACGGTCAGGACCAGACACCGCTTGGTATTAATAGCCCAGAGCGACAGCTTCCAGAGAGAAAACCGCCCGTTGAAATTCCGGGACCGACCGTGACAGTCACACCAAAAGCATCCCCAACGCCAAAGGTTCCGCCAGCTGGCGGACCCAGTCCAACGAAGACCTCGCAGCCGACACCGCAGCTATAGGATAATTTGAGGATAGATCCTTGACGCTAGAAGTTAGATGTTGAGGTTGGAGGCTGGAAGCTAAAAAATTCAAACTTCTACTGTCTAACTTCAAATTCCAGCTTCAAGTCTCTATCATCAAGCATCAAGTATTCATAAATACCACAAAGCGCCTCAAAATATCACGTAATGTAACAATAGAAGCGCTTTATTGGGCGAACTTATCCCTGCTGTCTCTGCTTCTGGAAGCACTCGCGGCAAAGAACCGGCCGATCGCCTCTTGGCTGGAACGGCACTGTATCTTTCTTGCCACAGTTTGAACATGTGATTTCAAACATTTGTCTTGGGCCGCCTCCGAACCGTCCGCCATCCCCGTCCATGCGTGCCTTTTTAGCAGCACGACACTCAGGACAACGAACCGGTGCGTTTTCAAAGCCTTTTTTCTGATAGAATTCTTGCTCTGATGCAGTCCAAACAAATGGTTTGCCGCAATCGCGGCAGGTTAATGTTTGATCTTGAAATGCCATAACGAAATGCAAAAGTCAAAATGCAAAAGTCAAAAGTATTACTACATTTGAAATTTGATATTGTAAATTTGAAATTGAATTGTCACCCCCTCTCTTTTTCTCCTTGGATTTCCTAGGGTGACATTGTGGAATACGATAAACGCTGCCGACAAATGAAGACCTTAGAATACCTGGAATACTAGA
>CAZTFV010000008.1:0-22243 GCA_964613075.1 uncultured Gammaproteobacteria bacterium
CGTTGTTCTTATTATACCCAATTTACATCAGATGCGATATGTTTTTTCAATATTTATTTTTATTGAGAGGGGTGTATTTACCATAAAATGCCTTTTCCGAACTTCGGCTCAGAAGAGAATTGAGCTTTATATCAAGCTGTTCTGGGGTAAAATTCTGTCCCACGCCTATAACTCCTGCATTTTTATTTAGCCTCGCAAGCTTTTTAAAATCCCGAATATTGTAGGTAACAATAATTCTTCTTTGTTTGATTGCGATTTCGTAGATTTCTTTGTCCCTAACCCCTCCGCGCTTAAGATCGTGCTTTATGTGTTTGATGTTATGACGGCTATTGATTCGGGGAAGTGATTTTCGAGGATATAGCCCTTCATCTAAAAGAAGCCTAAATCTATGAAACCTTGGGGACATTATTGTTAATGAATTGCGCCGCTTCGTTTACAGTTCCAGAAATAGTTGCGGTGCTCACATGCGGATATTGTTCATGAATCGCTTCAACAGTAAAACCTTCCTTCAATAAAAACAAGATTTGGTCCACAGGTATTCTTGTCCCAACTATTACAGGTTTCCCTCCTAGTATTTCAGGATTTGAGGAGATATATTTTTTCATAGAAGTCTTGTTTATATTACTTCTATTCCTCTCGCCTGTCAAGATTAACACAGTGAGAAGATTACCGATGTGTCTACTCATTCCACATCGGATTTGAAATAGCTTTACACACCGGGATCTGTTTAATGCTTCTGTCTTAAAATGCGGGAATTTTATAGACTAACCCGCTTGTAGCTTCAATTTCCTTTATCAAGCACCGCTTAATAAAAGGTATTTTTATGTCTTCAAAGTAGAAATTAGCAGTTTATTGCAAGTAAGTCAAATAGAATAATATTTCGCTCTAATCAAGCGAGTTTCTTAATTTAGTGTATCCCGAAAACCCATCTTGGAACTCTACTTGGAAGTCCTTGGTAATGAAAACGTAGTCCTCTACCTTTCCTTCCAGTATCATTTTTTTAACCAATCTTTGTCCGAGCTCAGACACTGCTGCATTTATAGATGCATGATCATTGAAGCCCCATACCGAAAGGAAGGTTCTGCTAATTCCTATCTTCACTTTTTTTATTTCCTCACCTTGTACAACTTCAAACGTAGACTCAAACCTATCACCATTAGAAACTGCATATGATATATGCTTTATCCCCGTATTAAATATTTGTTGGGGACTATGAAAATTACCCAGACTAAGCGTATAAAAAGCTCCTGATGGCACTAGATCCTGATGGAGATCTCTTCTTGTAAATAGCCTTATACCATTGGTCGTGGTGTACTCCATTACAAGATTAAGCTCTTCTGCAAGATTTGAGAAAATTTGCGGCTGGGTTGATATTGGATATACGACTTCTTTCGTTTCCCCCGGAGACAATGTAAAGTTTATGCTTTCTTCCGGTCGCCATTCATATCCAAAGGCTCTTACGCACCACCCACAGTCCACTATTGCGGAATTACCTACATTTCTTAAAGTAAGAATCTCAAAATGTCCGTTTGGTCCCCCGGTGCGACCGATTGGAGGAGACACATCGAGAATCCCTATTTTATCAATATCCAATTCGATTTTTTCTTTTTTATAGCTCTCTCCCCTTTTTTTATCGGCATAAGAAAAACCAATTGAGGCATGAGGTATATGCTCATTGGATTCAGTGCTTGATGGCGGTAGCGCCCAACAAGATAGCTCAGTGTATCTCTCATGGTTTGCAGAATAATGTACTACTACTTCCTTTAACCTTTTTTTACCAAATACTCCCCACGGATCTTGTCCTCCCCTAGGCCAACATAGCCAATAGGGAGAGTATTCCTGAACTGAACCGTCTTCAAAGGTTGCCCTTGACCTAAAAACATTGTTTCCATCAATCAAAGTATAAAGAGCTTTAATTACTTCCCTTTTTTCGCTTACTATCTCCAGCTTGACAATATCCCCTCGCCTCACAATTTTCTCTGCTATTTTCCTAAGTTTATTTTTACCTCTAATAATCTTGTTAACAAGCTCACCTATTTGATCAAACGCCGAAAGAAAAAAATCTTCTTCGTTATTATATGTAGAATAAAGCACTTTATCTTGATATTTTTCGTTAAAAGCGTCTCTTCGTAGATTTTCCTTCTCCGATAACTCACTCCTCGGTACGTTTTTTACAAACAGCAAAAAATCTTTATCTTCTTTCTCTGATAATTCAATGCCTAGATCAATCTCCCCTTCCAGGGGACCCCTTCCAAGGTCTTTTTTTACAACTCCTACGAAAACATCGCAAGGTTTTATCAGTATCTCATCAATCTTGTCTTGAGGTCTTCCAGTTGATGATGGCAAATCTTTAAAATCTTCAGCCCTGATGATAAAACGATCCGCTTTGTACTGTTTTGTTAGGCTATTGCATACTTTCTTGATAATTTCCGCTTCGCGATCTGAGTCGCTCGCCCGGGAGATAAAAACGCTAATTAGAGTGAATATGTCCGTCATGTTAATACGCTTTTTGTCTGCTAATTTTAGCATAACAGGGTCTATGTCGCACAATCGTGGTAAGACGTATTGCCGAGAGTAATTTATTAGAGGCTTCGCAAATATTGGAGAATATTTCCTGGAGTTGTTACAATAATGTCCAACTCTTGCTTTATTATGTCTCTCTTAAAATGCCTTACATTGTAAGATATAAGAAATTTTACTTTTCCCTTCTTTGCCGCTGCAACAATATGAGCGTCGTATGGATCAACCACAAATTTCATATATTGCTCTCTTAAGAGTTCTTGCGCTTCCTTCAATTGCAATATCTGAAGTTTATCTTTTATTAATTTATGTAATTTCTTTTTATCCAGTTTCAGCCTCTCAATTACTATTTCTAATTCTTGCAGAGAAATATTTGATATATAAAAGTCAAGAGCAGTCTGGTGAAGAAGAAAATAAGCAGCTCCTTTAGAAGAAATCAGTGATGAGATTATAACGTCCGAATCAACAAATATTTTCATCACTGAAATTTTGCGCGGACTTTAGCAATTTCTTTTTCTATACGATCCAATTGTTTCCTATCTTCTCTATCAGCTTTATAAAGATCGTAGTCAAGACCAGTAAAAATGAACGAAAGAGAACTTGCTGGAATTCTGTACAGCTTACCAATTTTTTTAGCAATAATTTCTCCTCGGCTAATCAAGTCATATACTGTGTTCTTAGAAATTTGTAACATATCGGCTACTTGCTCCGGGGTATAAGCTTTTATATTGCCTGCGCTATTCATGATTAAATGATACTAAAGTCAACAAAACTTGTCAATAGAAGAAAAGACTAATTCTTCTGCCTTAGAAATGCGGGAATGTCCCATTCGTCTTCTTCCTTCACCGGCTCAGGCGGAGGAGTGGGCTGGTTTTGGGGATCCTGCTGTTGCTGCTGTGGCGGAATAGTATTATAATTCTGTGTCGTCTCCACCCGCTCTATGGTGTGTGGGATGAATTGCTGCAGCCGCTGCTTGGCATTGTCAAAACCCGTTGCGACAACAGTTATACGGATCTGATCACGCATATTCTCATCAATCGTTGCGCCGAAAATAATATTCGCATCAGGGTCTGCAGCCGCTGCTATAATCTTGGCAGCCTCATCCACTTCAGACATTGTCAGATCCGCGCCACCGATGATGTTAAAAAGCACCCCACGCGCTCCATCCATCGAGATCTCAAGAAGCGGTGAAGCAATTGCCGCACGCGCAGCTGCTTGCGCCCTATTCTCACCGATTCCCGTCCCGATTCCCATCAGGGCCGATCCGGCGTTTGACATGATAGTCCGAACATCGGCAAAATCGACATTAATAAGCCCCGGAACGGTAATAAGCTCGGAAATCCCCTGCACGCCTTGTGTCAGAACAGAATCCGCGACTTTAAATGCTTCAAGTAGAGATAGTTTCCGATCAACAACATCCATTATCCGTTGATTGGGGATAATGATAAGCGTATCAACTTTATCTTTCAGCTGTTCAATACCCTCCTCCGCAGCAACCATCCGTCGCGTCCCCTCAAAAGTAAACGGCTTGGTAACAACCGCTACCGTCAATGCGCCGACTTCCTTGGCAATTCGCGCAATAATCGGCGTCGCACCGCTCCCCGTCCCTCCACCCATCCCTGCGGTTAGAAAAACCATATCAGACCCGTCAATCATATCTTTCAATTTCTCAGCCGATTCCTCAGCCGCTTGTCGGCCAATCTCAGGATCTCCACCACTACCTAGTCCTTTGGTCATATTCTCTCCGATCTGGACTTTTGTCGTTGCAGGATTTAAAAGAAGCGCTTGTGCATCAGTGTTTATAGACACAAAATCCACGCCCTGAATGGAGCTACCGGTGATCATGGAATTGATTGCGTTGGAGCCTCCACCGCCTATTCCGATGACTCTGATTTTGGCAAAATTCGTTGCCTGGGGGCGTATCAACATGTGTTGCCCCAATCCTATCAGATACTATATTCATTTGCAACACCCCTAGACATATCGAGGTTAGACGCTGGGTACTGGAAGTTAGATCTTAAGGTAGCTTCAAGCTTCTACTGTCTAGCATCAAAATCTCATGTGGTGCTCTTGATACTTCTGATATTCTTCGTCATTAGGGGATGAAGGACTTGATGATATCAATAATCCGTTTTAGGATTCTTCCTCCCCCGCCTCCGCCCATTTTTGGCAGGGAAAAGCCGAATGGCAACGATGATTTTTTCTGCTCTGTTTTTGCTCCATACATCGCAAGTCCGACGACCGTGGCATACGCGGGATTCTGAATCTCATCAATAATACCCTTCATATTTGTCGGAAGTCCTATCCTAACCGGCATCGCAAGCATTCGTCTGGCTGACTCTTTTATTCCGATGGTAAGCGCTCCGCCGCCGGTTACTACTACTCCAGCGGGTGTCTGTCCGCCAAAACCGCTCTTTTTAATCTCAAGCCCGACCATCGTAAATATCTCGTTAAGCCGCGGCCTTATAATCCCATCAACGAGTGTTTTTTGCGACACTTTCCGAAGTTCCTCAGGTAAATTAAGCTCACTCAGATCCACCTCATCAGATGGTCTGTACTCTTTTGATTTTGCTTCTTCATGTTCCTCAGGAAGTATTTTCTTCGCCTGAGCCTTGGAAAGGAACAGTTTAATTTTCTCAGCACTCTCAAGGGAGATTCGAAGACCTATCGCCAGATCATTTGTAATATGCCGTGCACCGATAGCAAGAACAGAAGAATATGCCACCGACCCATCCGTATAAATTGATATGTCTGTAGTTCCCGCGCCTATGTCCACAAGAACCACTCCCAATTCTTTTTCTGTATCGGAGAGCACGGAGAGCGAGCTTGCATAGCCGTTGAAGACAAAACAATCAACATCCACTCCCACCTCAGAAATTGCCTTCTCAAGATTTCGCACCGAAATGCTATTTGCAGTAACAATATGGGTATCTACCTCAAGCCTCACGCCCGACATACCGATCGGATCTTTTATGCCTTCCTGTCCGTCAACAATATAGTTTCTGGGCAGAACATGAATAATCTCCCGTGTTGAAGGCAATGATACGGCCTTTGCCGCATCAATAACACGAAGCAAATCACCTTCTGAAATCTCACCACTGGGATTTGATATTGCTACAACACCGCGGGAATTAAGGCTTTCAATCTGGGATCCGCCGATTGATGCGACAATATGCGAAGCATTATACCCGGCCATTCGCTCTGCCGCCTCAAGGGATGCATTAATCGCCGCAACCGACTCTTCGATATCAACAATCTGACCCTTTTTTATTCCGGCGGATTTTACTTCGGATACACCCAATACATTAACAGCATCAGTGACCTTGGCAATAACGGTGACAATTTTATATGTACCGACATCAATACCTACGACTATTCTCCCCTCATTCATAGAATTAACACTTCAGATTTGTCTGAATTTTACTACAGGCTTATCATAACGAAGATCAAGCTGTGAAATTCGCTTACCTTCCATTGTAAGCCTGGAAAGGATTAATTGTAAAGAGGAAATTTGTTCATCTAAATTGCGCGTTTTACTCATAACTACCTCCTCTCCTGACTTAAGCGTGACGAGTATTGCTGAGTCTGAAGATGACTGAATCCGCTCATA
The DNA here is from genome assembly GCA_964613075.1 of uncultured Gammaproteobacteria bacterium. Classification (GTDB taxonomy): domain Bacteria; phylum Patescibacteriota; class Microgenomatia; order Levybacterales; family UBA12049; genus CAYWEP01. The sequence continues at coordinate 6,131 of CAZTFV010000008.1, forward strand.
CGCAACAGCGTGTCTGGCTAAAGACCGTTTTACAGCATCTTCACTCGAATCGGTATCAAATAAAACATCTCTGACTGATCCTCCTGAAAATGCTAGCGGACTGATATAGAGTGGTCTTTGTGAGACTAGCCAGAAATAGGCGGCAACGCAAGTAGCAAACAGCGCTGTCAATACAACAAGGCCGATAACTATAGCTTTCTTTCTATTTTTCCGCTTTTTTATTACCCGCTTGCTGACAAACATCAATAACAACCTCCCAAATACGCAACGCAGCATGTCGTAAAAGATCCGAGAGATTATCGATTTCCTCCAAACGATAGCGACCAGGCTGACCCAGCATCTCCGCAATCATATGATAGAGCCTCTCCGATGTCGCTGCTGACTGGTCCAGAATCTCAGCTAAACCGATTTGTTTTAAAAAAAGTGCATTCTTCCTTTGCTCGCCCCGCTGCGCAAAAGGCAGCGGCACAAGCAGAGCAGGTGTTTCAAAATACAATAACTCACTCACCGTATTAATACCCGATCGACCGACAACCAGCGACGCAGTCTGCAAAATTCTACCCATCTCCGAAGGAAGAACAAATTTTTTCAAAATATAACGGTTTTTTTTCTCTTGAGAAAACTGGCTTCGTAATTGTTCTAGCCTTTCGTAATCGCCAAACTTTCTCGCATCCCCGGTCTGATGCAACACGGTGTATTCTTCAAGCAGCTTCTCAATACACCCTTCTACCAGAACATTAATCGCATGCGACCCAAGACTGCCACCGGTAATGTATATCAATGGCAACTTTTCATTTTCTCTTTCTTTAATTCTTAATTCATAATTCTTAATTCTAAATTCCCGTATCGGGTTCCCCGTCAAGACAGTTTTTTCTCTTGGAAAAAACGGCATCGATGATTCCCATGAAATACATATTTTTGTAGCAAATCTTGCTGCAATCTTATTCGCCAAACCTGCTTCAAGTGTCTGCTCGTGAATAACAACCGGAATGTTCCTCATTGATGCAGCAATAACAACAGGCAAAGAAACATAGCTTCCAAACGACAAAATGACATCGGGTTTTGTTTTTCCCAAAAGAGAGAACGCCTGCACCGCGCCATATGGGAGCTTAAAAAGCGAAACCATGGTGTGACGCGTTAGCTTCCTTTGTAATCGTCCTGTAGTTAATGCATGGAAAGGAATTCCTTTCTCCGAAATTACTTTCTCTTCAAACGAACGCGCTTGATCACCTTCCAGTGCGTGCTTTCGGCCGATAAATAGAACATCAACTCCGGATGGCTTTGCATCAATGACTGCCAGTGCCGGTGACAAATGACCGCCGATTATCGCTACATTCATAGTATCAATTATCGCACATCTTTTTGTTTTGCTATGTTCAGCAATATACCCACAGACGTGAGGTCAATAACGAGGGCCGACCCACCGTAAGAAATAAATGGTAACGGAACTCCTGTCAGCGGAAGAAGTGCGGTCATTGCTGCCAAATTGACAAAAATCTGAATTCCCAAAAAAGCCATTATTCCTCCCCCCAGAAGTTTTCCGAATGTATCTTTTGCCATACTCGCAATGAGAAATCCCCGCCAGATAAAAAGCACATACACCGCAATTAATACCGCAGCACCGATGAAGCCGAACTCTTCCGCAATAACCGGAAAAATAGAATCTGTCACATTCTCAGGTAAATACGCATATTTCTGTAAAGAATTACCGACACCGACTCCGAGTACGCCTCCGGACCCAAGAGCAATTAAGATCTGTTTGACATGATAGGAAGCAGAGTCAAGCGACCTGTCGATCCTCAAAAATGCGGTAAGCCGGTTCATGCGATATGGCGCAATCATAATTAAGCCAACTACCAACAGTATAAATACGGGTATGAGCATAACAAACTGTCGGAGCCTGCCTCCGGAGAGAAAATAGACCATGAGCGCTTCAAATAATATGATCGACGCCGTTCCCATATCAGGTTGCAAAATAATCAGAAAGCACACCAGCCCCAAGAGCATCAGGAATGCGATAAGTCTCCCTTTCTCCTTGTGAGAGAACCACGCAGCCAAATAGATCGCAAGACTCAGTTTCACGAATTCAGCAGGCTGCAAGGTAGTAAACCCCAAATTAATCCAGCGATGCGCACCAAGCGCGTAGACACCAATTCCCGGAAGAAAGACAAGTACCAGAAGTCCTATTGATGTAATGAGAAAAACAATAGCGAAGTTATAAAGTTTTCGATAATCAAAATAGGAAAAAAATACCATTGCCGCAAAACCTAAACCCACCCACAGCGACTGTTCACGAATATAATAATACTTATCCTTGAAGTCCCGAAAGGCAATGAATGATGATGCATCATAAATCATAAACAGCCCGAAAAGTGTGAGAAGAACAACAATGGCAAGAAAAAAAATATCAATCCGCTTCATGTGCTATATCTAGTATACTAAAGTCAGCCGTAACTAAGCGAGGAATAGAATCAGGTAATATCTGCGAGAAATAAACCGAGGATGGCAAAAAAGATACCGATCAGCCACGCGCGCATCACGATTTTCGGTTCCTCCCAGCCTCTTTGTTGCAAGGTCAAATGAAGAGGTGCAACCGGTAAAATCTTCTTTTTAAAAAATCGCTTGCTCAAAAGCTGCGCCAAAGAAGAACCGATTTCAAGGACAAAAACACCGCCAATCACTGCCAGAGCCAATGTTTTTCCTGTCAACAAACCTATCACGGCAAGTGCCGCTCCCAAAGACAATGCGCCGACATCCCCTAACATCAGCCGTGCCTTATAAATATTGAAATATAAAAAAGCAATAATTGAGCCAAGCAGTATAGAAATAAATACGCCCATTCCCTGATCAAGCTGCGCAGCCGAGATGACAAGAAATGCCATCAGACATATCATAAGAAGCCCTGTCGCCAATCCGTCCAGACCATCGGTAATATTAACTGCATTAACAAAAGAAACAATAATAAACGCGGCAAAAGGAATAAAAAACCATCCGATGGATACCGGGCCGAACCCATGAACAAAAAGAAAATCATAGCCGAGTTGTATATGAAGAACTGCAGCAATAATAATAGCCAGGATCCACTGAATAACGAATTTATGCCGGAAGCGAAGTCCGAAAAATCCGCTGCCCCCTCCGCTCAACTTTTTGAAATCATCGTAAAGGCCTAAAATTCCGAAAGAAACAAAAGAAAAAATGATGGCAAAAGCTTGCCAACCCTTAACGGGAGTACCCAGCATGCCGTACGCCCATTGTGTCAAAATGACAACAACAAGTATGATAAGAATTCCACCCCCGATAGGTGTTCCGGCCTTCCAACCGTGGAATTTATCAAAAATGGGCGTTCGCTTATTGAATGGGTCCTTCGTTTTCTGATTCGCCCGCTGCAATTTTATTTTATAAAGAAAATCGATAAATGGAATGAGTAATACTCCGGTGATAAAAAATGACAAGATTGTTAATCCTAAAAGCGTTGCCATGAACTCCTATTATACTCCTCTATATACAGTATGTTCAAATCTACAGTAATTTTTCAATCACATACGCTGCCTCTTTTCCTTCAAAAACAATGATGTCCCCCTTTTTTGTCTGTGAGGAAAGATATTCAGCAGCCTCGGAAGGGGACACAATCTCGACTGTGCATGTACTTTTGCTATCATCAATACCCGCTTTTATCGAAGAATAGTAGTTTTTATTGGTAAGGAGCAAGTGATCACAGACTCTGGCGATTTCTTTTGCCACCCTGTGGTGCTCTGCGTTTGTTTTCCTTCCGAGTTCAATCATCGGTTGGAGTACAAGAATTTTTTTCCCTTTGTAAATTTTGGCATAGTTTACTGCAGCAATGACTGCGTCGGGATTTGCGTTAAATGTATCATCGATAATTGTTATGCCGTTTTGCAGTTTGTGGTAAATCATCGTTTTGGGTAACGGGGAAAGTACTGAAACGGCTTTTTTTATTTCCTCATCATTCATTCCTAGGTGGTTTGCGATATAGATCCCGGGGAGAATGTTCTCAATCGTATGAGCTCCCAGAAGCGGTACGGCAAGATGCATGGTTTTGTCTCCAATGTGAACTGCAAACGATACTCCTGATTTCTTAACGACAACCGAATCAGCAACAATATCGGGCAAAGGACCGGAGGGAACAGAATCAATCATTGTCCGGTACAGTACTTTTTTCTTTCTTGTATTTTGATACAGCGAAAGCGCGTTTGCATTGTTTCCGTTAAAAAGCGCGATACCCTCTTTTGGCAACGACTCAATGAGCTCATATTTTGCTTTTTTCGTATTTTCCAGACTACCAAACAGTGATAGGTGTTGGTCGTTTACAGCGGTCAAAATGCCGATTTTCGGACGGACGATCGCGCACATTCCTGCGATTTCTCCCCGTCCATACGCCCCCATCTCAACAACAAAAATTTCAGTATCCCGATTGAGCTTTTGTAAGACTGTCTGCGCAATACCTATCGGCGTGTTGTTCGTTCCTTGAGTTTTTAAAACCGTAAATTTCCTACATAGAATTTGCGCAGTATAATCTTTGGTCGAGCTCTTTCCATAGCTGCCAGTGACCCCTATGACCAGAAGTTTTTTGAATTGTTTTATCTTTTCCCTTGCTTTATTTACTTGTATGTCACGAAAAATCTCAGTAGGAAAAGACAATCCAAAAACTAAAAGCGCAACAAGAAGATACGATATCTTATCAATAAGCAGTAACCAGAGAAATTTATCGACAACAGGAATTGCATAAAAGAAAAATACTATCACAATTGTAACAACAGTAATGAAAAGCGTCTTTGGCGTAAGCGTTGGTATCCGTTGTTGATTAAGAAAATTCTCCCGCAGTACCAAAACCGCTGAGATAAGATAGACAAAAAATAAAGCCCAATAGTAAAACGGGAAGTAGGACTCATGAAATACGACAAAAACATAGCTACCAATGAGGATTAGCTTTATCAGAGAGAGAGCTGATAAAAAAAGTTGCCTGCCCTGACGCGTCTCGCGCAGGTGAATAAGAATTCTGTCAAATCGATATTCTTTTAATTGCCACAGCGCTACTTGAAAAAGTATATTTCGTATTATCCATAAAAAAAACAATACCGATGTTGCAATAAAAAGAATCTGCATAGATTTTTCGAGGCAGCTATTTTACCGTCACGCTCTTGGCAAGGTTTCTTGGCTTATCCGGATCATACCCTTTTGTAACCGCGATATAGTATGCCAAAAGCTGGACAGGAACGATTTGCACGATAACTGAAGCATCCCCGCAATCCTTGACCTCAATCCATTCATCGAAAATATCCGAACGTTGTGGGCTTATGCCGATCATAAATCCGCCACGCGCTTTTATTTCCATTGCATTTGAAAGAATTGCCTCATGCGTCTCATCCTTTGGCGCAAAAACCAGAACAGGAGTCCCTTTCTCAATCAGTGCAAGCGTCCCGTGCTTTAATTCTCCACCGGCCAATCCTTCGGTATGAATATAGCTCACTTCTTTAATTTTTAGTGCCGCTTCCAATGCCGTAGCATACGATGTACCACGCCCTATGGCATATATATGCTCTTTTCCCCCTAACATGCGTGCGAGTTTCACAAGATTATTAGTCTGCCGCTTATCTAAAATTCTTTCAACCTCCCTCGCTGCCTTCAATAATAGTAAGCGAGCCTGACTTAGCATGCCATTCATTGCATAAGGAAGCATCAGAAGCATTGTGAGTTTTGCTATATATGCTTTTGTCGATGCGACAGCTTTTTCAGGACCGGCGCCAAGCAGCAATTTATAATCTGCCATACGATAAATTGTCGATCCTAGGACATTAACGACTGCCACAATTTTGCTCTTCTTTCCCTTGGCACGATTCAGAGGCTCAACGATGTCAATCGTCTCACCTGACTGAGACAGCACAATAATAAGACTTTTATCGGTTAAAAAGTCCTCAAGGTAATTAAACTCAGATGCAACTGCCATATTTACGTGTGCTTTTGCGACCCGCGAAAAAAGGTACGTCCCTGCCAGACAAGCATATCCCGCAGTTCCGGCACCTATAAAAAATGTTCCTTTTGCACCCTGTACGAGCTCTGCAAGGTCCGCAATCTGCTCTGCTTTGTCCCCAACGACTGCCCGTATCACTTTCGGCTGCTCGAAAATTTCTTTCAACATAAAATGAGGATATTTCCCAATACTTGCATCTTCTACTTTCCAGTTTACCCGCTCAAATTTTGGGGCGAGCTTTTTCCCCTCGGGAAGTGAAACAAGCTGAATCGAATTATTGCCAATAATTACCATTTCATTGTCTTTCAGAAACATGATATTTCGAGTGTGGCGAATTATTCCCGCGGAATCTGATGCCAAGTAGATTGCATTGTTATCTTTGCCCACGACAAGCGGCGATCCCGTCTTTGCCGCGACAATTTCTTTTGACGGCGCGTATGCAACAACAACCGCGTTAAGACCGTGTATTTGATTGAAGGCATCGCGAACTGACGTAGCAAAACCTTCTTTTTTGAGGTTCTCTTCTATCAAATGGGCAAACACTTCCGTATCTGTCTCTGAAACAAATATGTGACCCTTTTTTTGTAAAACTTCTTTAATCTCCGCGTAGTTTTCTATAATACCGTTATGGAGCACTGCTATTTCTTTCGTGCAGTCGAAATGAGGATGTGCATTTTTATCCGATACACCGCCGTGTGTTGCCCAACGCGTATGACCGATACCCATGGTGCTTTTTGGCAATGATGTTTTTGCGTTCCCTATTTTTCCTGCGTGCTTCTCAATAGCGAGCTTTTTGTTGTCCCGCACAGCAATACCCCAGGAGTCATAACCACGATATTCAAGAAGCTTTAAGCCCTCCAACACTCTTTCCGCCGCATTATTTTGTTTTCCGATGTAACCAAAGATCCCACACATAATATATAAAAGTCACAAGTTATAAGTTATGAGTCCTAAGTTAATTGGGTCTTTGACTTATGACTTATCACTTAGGACTTGTAACTAATTGGAATTAGCGACGATCGCTATAACCTCATCAAGCGATGTGATTGTCGCATCGGGCAAAAAGGCATTTGCATTTGCTTGATTTATAGCATACGGTCCTCGTTTTATCCAGATAGTAATCGTTGAGGGAGATACCCTTTTTGCCGCCTGAAGAACGGAAAGTTTATCATCAACCATAAACAACTGATATTTTTTATATTTATTAAGAATCCCACGCAACGACTCCTCCTTTTTGGCAACGATATGGAGGTGTTCTTGAGGAAAATGGTAATGAATCCGGGTTTTTAATAATTTTGCCTTTTGAAATTCTTCCCCTCCTTCAGAAAAAATACCTACCGTTGCAATTCCTTGTAACTGCCCAAGCATCTGTATTACTTCATCATACGCCCTGTAGTCAGTCAGTTCTGACTGTTTAAAAGTATCCGTGTCAAACAACGTATAATCAATATCGAAAAGGATCATTTTTTCTCTTTCAGCAATATCCTGACTGAATGATTCCCCTTTTTGCTCCGCCTTTTCGACAACCACTGCCTGAAACTTCGTGTAATACACAACATCCTCAGGCACGTGTTTGAAAACGGTAGTAGAAGGGCCGATAACGGCGCGCTTACCGATGAACACGCCCGGCATGGTTGAGACCCGAATACCGGTTTGCACCTTGTTTCCCATACAAACACCCAGAGATCGCATCTTTGTGTCGACACTACCATTCTCAGTCTTAACCTGAATCGTTGCCCTATCCAGACGGACATTGCCTGTGCAGAAAAATGCCGCAATCTTACAACCCTCTCCAATCACCGAATCACCGATAAAACCAGAGTGTGTTTTACTCCCATCCATAATGACGCTGTTTTTAATCTCCATGTTCGCTCCGATATACGCACCCTCCCCAACAGACGAAAACTCACGAACAAGCGAATTCGTTCCGATAACGGCGCGCTTACCAATATAGCAAGGACCCTTTATCACTGCCTGCTCAAGCAGGCTGACACCATCTTCGATAATAACCTTCCCATTGATGACTGCACTTGAGGCAATCTTGGCTTTATCTGATATAAATCCCTCAGCATTATCCAGTAAATATCTGTTAAGGGCTAATAAATCCCAAGGGTATTTCAAAGAGACTGTTTCTTTATCTGTCAGAACTGCTTTCACGGTATTCTTCTGTGCAAAGAGTGCGATAGCTTGTTCAAAACTATAATGATCAGACGGCGTGTCCGAAAGTACGGAAAGGAATTGCTTGGAAAGCAGATATATTCCTACCACGCCATAGTCCGATGGCGAAGAACTCGCCTCAGGCTTTTCTCTGAGGTCAACCACGCGATCCGAATCAAGCTTGAGCATCCCAAATCTCCCCACACTATCAGACTTTTTTGCCAGTAACACAATGTTCGCCTCTGTCTCATCACGCTTTGCCGAAATTGCATTTTTAAAAACAGCAAACTCAACATGATGAGCATGTAATACAAAAAAAGTATCCTGCAAATATTTGGAAGCTCGCAAAAGAGCATCTCCCATCCCAAGCGCCTCGTCCTGTTCAACAAAAATGATTTGCAAACCTTTCGTATCTTGTGCCGCCTCACGAACGTGGCTGTTTTTATCCGTAACGATAATAACCTCAGAAATCCCCCCCCGCTTGAGGCTTGCTAATGTGTGGTCAAGAATACTCTTTCCCAATAGCTTTTCACAGGCCTTATGCTTTCCGTTACCGAAAGGATAAAATCTGCTCGACTGTCCTGCCGCGAGTATAACCGCTTGCATAATAATTTTTCCTCTCATTAATCTTGTTTTACTTCTATATCTGCACCCAGACTGCGTAACCGTTCATCGAAAGAAGCATATCCCCGCTGTATAATTGGAATTCCATGGACAACGCTTTCTCCTTTTGCGGCAAGCGACGCAATGACAAGCGTTGCTCCCGCGCGAAGATCGGAAATATTTACAATAGCATTATGCAGATTAGTCGGTCCTGATATTTTTGCCGCGTGGAAATATTTTGGGTCGTCATCCTCGGTGTTAAAGTTATAAAATTCCTTCGGGTTTTCTATCTTCGGATTAAATAGGCTGATGCGTGCGCCCATTTTTTTAAGCTCGGAAACATAACCGAATCTATTCTCAAATACGGTTTCATGAATGATTGATTCCCCTCTTGCCTGGGTCATAAGTACTGCCCACGGCGCCTGCCAGTCGGTCATAAAGCCTGGATACGGCATGGTCGTCACATCTGTTGCAGCAAGCTCTCCATTATAAAAAAACCGTATGCCATCCTCTGTTACTGCAAATCCTCCATTTGCCCTTGTGAGGGAGTCTAGAAATTCTTTCAGATCCTCTTTTTTTGCCTCCTTGATAAAAACATCTCCCCTGGTAACCAGCGCTGCGACCGCAAACGTAACAATTTCGTTTCTATCAGGACCTATTCTCACGGTTGTTCCATGCAGTTTTGGAACACCATCAATAACTATTCTTCTTCCCTCAATGCGCCGTATCTTTGCCCCCATTTTTTTTAACAACTCTATGAGCTCATCAACCTCCGGCTCCAAGGCAGCGTTCTCAAGGATGGTTTGACCCTCGGCCAGTGATGCGGCAATAATCATTGTCTCCGTACCCGTATGGGTGTTTTTCTCAAAACGATAGCCTATTCCCTTAAGCTTTGTCGCGGACGCGTGGAAATACCCGTCTTCCCTATCATACATAATATTCGCTCCCATTTTCGAAAGCCCTTCGACTGTTCTATCTATCGGGCGGGCGCCGAGGCGGCAACCACCCGGATTTGGTATGAGTGCCGATCGTGCCCGTAGCAGTAGCGGCGCCAAAAACATTGAAGACGTCCGTGTGTGCGCAGCATAGTCCAAAGATACCTTTGTACTTTTAAATTCCTCCACTCGTACATAAGCGGTATTCCGATCAAGACGCACCTGCCCACCGAAGTTTTTGATACTATTCACCATCACCGAAAAATCAGAAATAAGTGGCACATTTTCTATCACAACCTCTTCGTCTGTCAGGCAGGCAGCAACGAGCGCTTTCAGAGCGACATTTTTCGAACCGGATACGGTAATGGTTCCCTCTAATTTATTACCCCCAGTTATGACGTATTTATCCATATCTCTCACAGTTCTCCGACTACTCTTACCTCCATCTCTAGTGTAACACCAAACTGCTTAAAAACTGCCCTCTTTACCATCACAATGAGAGCCAATACGTCTGAAGCAGTGGCCTTCCCTTTATTCACTATATAATTCGGATGCGTATCTGAGATGAAAGCATCTCCCACCCGTTTTCCCTGCAAACCTATTTGCTCGATAAAGTAGGCAGGTGAAGTCGAGTATTGCGGGGTCGGAATACGCATTGCCTGCGAAAGCGAAATGTTGCGAAATACCTGGATTGCCTGCGCATCATGTGGCGCCGTGTCACTTCTGTACCTTACAGCCTGCGTCCCTCGCTCCCACAACACTGTTTTGTCAAATGGCGTGCAATGAAAAAGAGCCGATAAAATTACGTCGCCCGACCTCATGCCTTGATGATGGACTCCCTCTTTTGTCAGCACCGTAACCTCATGCAGAGCCTGACGAATAGTAGTATTATTTTTCGGGAAAGTTGCATCCATACTGATTGCTCCGCCGATCGTTCCGGGCAAACCGAGAAAATATTCAAGCCCGCCTAGCCCCTGCTCAAGAGTAAAGCGAACCAACTGATTGACAGGCACACCGGCTTCTGCTGAAACAAGTGCGAAGCGTACGTCAAGTTGCCTATTTTTAATAATCCCTTTCATGCTTGCAATCTCAAACTTTCGGCAATTATTTTTTATAACCAAACCCTTTGTTTCCGTATCCGAGAAAATAATATGCGACCCACTCCCGAAGATAAAAACCGGCAAGGAAACTTGGGCTGCTGCCGGCAACACCCGTATAAGATCATCCGTCTTCTCAACCGCAAGGTAATACTCAGCCGGCCCGCCAATTCCATGGCTCGTATGCCTTCCCATCGGCTCATGCTGTCTTATTGTATTATGCCCAACTGCGCTCTGAAGTATCCTTAAAATATTACTCATGCGCAAGGTCTAATGCTTCAATAATCTTATAGATATCCCCTGCCCCCATAATCACAATGATAGAATCGCTCCGAAAGCGTTTCTGTTCAAGATATTCTACCACATCCGAAAGCTCCGGAAGGTATAAAACGTCCTTGTGGATAGGATTCATTTCCGCAACCAATATACGGGAGGATATAGTCGGATCCGGTTGTTCGCGAAGAGAAGGGTAGATATCATTGACGATAACGGCGTCTGCCTGGTCAAATGCGCGTACAAATTCACGAAACAGCGTCTTTGTACGGGAAAAGGTATGCGGTTGGAAAATACCGACAATATGTTTCTTAGGATACATGCTGCGAAGAGCCAGAAGCGTTTTTTTTATTTCCGTCGGATGATGCGCGTAATCATCATAGACGGTAGCGCCCGATGAAAGCTGACCGACGTACTCAAGTCTCCGTTTCGTTCCCACAAACTCCCGCAGTGTTTTTTTGATACTGTCCATTGATAATCCAAGTTCCATACCAACCAATACACAAGCTGCAGCGTTAAGCGCATTATGCTCGCCCGTAACGCCAACCATAAACTCACCCAGACTCACCCCGTATGCTTCAAGCCAGAAAAACATTTGACTTGCGGAAATACGAACTCTTTGTATTACGCAATCATTCTTAGGAGATAACCCGTATGTTACTTTTCGTTTGCCGTATTCTGCAAATAGTTTTTGCAGCTGGGGGTCATCACCACAAGCTATTAAAACCCCATCCTCCGGTAACTGCTTGGCAAAGCGAAGGAAAGCCTTACGCATAGCATCAACTGTCAGATATACATCGGGGTGATCATGCTCTATGTTGGTAAAAACAGCAATCTTTGGATGCTGCCACAGGAATTTTGGCGTCATATCGTACACCGGTTCTGTAGCATACTCATCAGCCTCCGCAACAAAGTATTTCCCGCGCCCAAAATGCCCGGAGCTTTGAAGAGAAGGAATAGTTCCTGTACCCACAACATACGATGGGTCTGCCCCCGTATGTGAAAGCACAGTTGCAATCATAGCCGTCGTAGTCGTTTTGCCGTGTGTCCCGGCTACCGAAATGCCTATCTGTCTCCGTTTACCAAGTATTGTCCCCTCCATAAAAAGGCCGACAGCCTCACCCTGAGCGATAACACGAATACCCATATTTTTTGCCGCTTGTACCTCAGGATTATCAAACCCGTCGTGCGCTCCTGTTGTTACAACCAGCGTCACACCGGCTAAATGGTCTTTGGAAAATCCTGTCAGCGGCGAGATATTGGCTTTTCGCAAAATAGGGTCTGTAATGAACTCATCCGCAATATCGCACCCGCTAACAACAAACCTGGCCTCTTTGGCGATTATTGTAAGCGGCGCCATGCCGACACCTTTTATGCCGACAAAGTGGATGTGCTGTTTTCTTTTCATAAGTAACTTAGGTGACCTAAGGCTTTTCGCACCGCTTCATGATCACTCCACGGCACCTCCCCTGAACCAAAGTTCATTGACTGCTCGTGCCCTTTTCCCGTTATAAGGACAACATCACCTTTTCGTGCTATCTTTATTGCCTCATTTATTGCTTCCTGCCTATCGGCAGCCTTATATAAAATATTGGTATATTCCTCCTTGTCAATCCCTTCTGCAATCTCCTCCATAATCTTTTCAGGAGACTCGCTTCTTGGATCTTCAGATGTTAGAAAGATGATATCGGCAAAGCGCGATGATTCCCTCCCCATGAGGGGGCGCTTTTTCGCATCTCGCTCTCCAGCGCTACCAAAAACATGGATTAACCTCGCGTTTTTCGGCAGCTCCTTTCTCAGGGTTTGCAGTATCTGGCTCAGGCTGTTTGGCGTATGGGCGAAATCCACCATGACAGTAAATCCATCGTCATAGACCACCTCTGCCCTTCCTTTTGGTAGTTCAAAGTCTGCAATTGCTTTTCTTATCACTTCATCTGGAAAACCAAGATTCTGACACGCCGCAACCGCAGCCAAGATATTGTATGTATTATAGTCTCCAATAAGTTTTGTCTTAAATGAAAACGTTACGGGATTAATATCGGCATTTTCGTGCAAACCAAACGTAACCCATTTGATATTTGACATTTGATATTTGACATTTGATATTTTTTTAAAGGATTCATCATCCCTATTCACTACAGCAACTTCTGCCATCCTTAGCAGTTTTAACTTGGTCTCAAGGTATTCCTCATATGTCTTATGGTAATCCAAATGCTCATGCGTAACATTTGTCAGAACGCCAATTTTAAAAGGAATTCCCCAGACCCGATACTGATCCAAAGCATGAGACGTTACTTCCAAAACCACATATTTGACTTCAGCTTCTTTGGCTTTTCTAAGGTAGGACTGAATCATAAATGAACTAGGCGTTGTCACATGAAACCCAGTATCATACTCCTTGCCATCTATGATCGCCGAAACAGTCGAGATAACAGCAGTTTTATAGCCAGCTTTTTTGAGGATGTGGTAGATCAGGCTAGAAGTCGTCGTTTTACCATCCGTCCCGGTGACGCCGATCACTGTGAGATCATTTGCGGGAAAACCATAGATTATGCTCGCCAGAACAGCCTGAAAAAAGTGGTAGATATTCTTAGTCTCCTGCCACATACCACTCTATTATAGCTGTTCCATTATGTCATTGCGAGCCTAGCGAAGCAATCTCTCCTCTCCCTTATCTCCCAGATTTCCCCAATCTCCCTAATTCCTCACCTGATATAGTGTTTCACAAAATCAAGCAATCTCCCATAATTTGCATAGACAAGATAGACGTTAATAAGCAGTAACCCTGGAAAAACAAATGACTTCTCAACAATCCCTCCGGTTTTTATCCGCAAGAATTTCAGGGGCGGGATACCAAAGCGAAAAGGTATGGGAAATAACCACGGCACACCTTCTTGGGTAAACGTATCCATAATAAGATGCGAGATAAAACCGATCATAAATGCCCACCAGACAATATCCATGTCTACTAGCAGCACTTTTCCCATCATATTCAGCAGTATCTGCAAGACAAAGCCGAATAAAAATATCCCGACAATCGAATGCGAAATAAAGCGGTGACCTCCCAAAAGCGGATGGATAATTTTTGCCAGAATCGATCCTCCCCTGACTCTGTGGTATAAATCAGCAGTCGGCTGGTCGATGTCTGGCGCTAACCCGCCAACCATATTTGCAGTAAAAGCAACGAGTGCGGTAGCAAGCGACATATCAAGAAGCGGTTGGGTAACGATAATGTAATTTAGCGCAGTGAATGCTGCCAAATCATGAGTTCTCCCCGTCATGAATCCAGTATACAGAACGTCTAGTTATTTAATCAATTCTTTAGCTAACTTTATCCAGGATAGGAAGTTCGTTGGTCTGTTGTAGCTCACAAATTCTCTTGATCTCTGCAAGAGAAAGTGTTGAGACGTATTCGTTGAGTGTTTCTAGAATAGCTTCAAAACTGAGAACAAAACGATCAAACTCCCCTTTTCCATATGCTCTCGTTCCTGCTTTACCAAGCAAATCCTTTAGAAGTTTGTCTCGTGCAAATAACGCATCGGGAATTTTTGCAACTGATCTTCCTGATCGAAATTTCTGCTCAATCTCCACTTCGGGAACATTCGCAGCTTTGGAGACATTTACTTGATAAGATACATTCTTCCTGTCTTGCAGAATGTTTTGTAAATCATCAATTAAGAATTGATGATTGAATCCAAAGATGAGAACGAGCGTTCCACCTGTTCTTGACAAGTCTTCTACAATCTCCTCAATTTCTTTTTGAATTATCTCCTCACGTAATATGGTTACCGCATGACGTTTCTGAAACCACAATTTATGCGCTTCAATCGCGCTTGGAAAATTTCCCGCCTGCCATAATGCTTCTGCTCGCATCGCATCAGCATTCATCTCGGAAAGAGCGGATTTTATCCGTGCCGCTACAGGGGTGGGTGCTGACTCTACTCCAAACTCGAAAGATGTATCCTGCTGTATGAGGCTAAAAAGTTTCGCGAGCGCTAAATGATGGATGCCCTCAGGCGGAATCAAACCCTTCCTTATTATGCTTCTCACGTCCCTTGATTCTAAAGCCGAACGAACGTAATTTTCTATGTCCGCTTTTTGTGCAAATGCTCCTAGCATATTTCTCGCGTGATTAAACATGAAATAGGACATAAAACCATCTTGCGCTATCTCATAAGTCATTCTTTTTGCGCTTTGTCGCGTATGTCCAGCTTGCTCAAGCAAAATCAACTTCCTTCCTGGTTCTGATGCAAAGGCAGCGCGAATATTATTTTCCATGACAGCCGTGTCACCATTGTATGGAGCATGAACCATTCCTTCAAAGATTAACTTTACGGGTTGAGGCTCCCCTTCTGGTACGATGGGAAATTCTTTTAGAGGCTTAGGGGAGATTTCAGACTTTTTAAGGAGGTCTTCATATAATTGGAGTCTTTGCCTATCGTCATGGGAGAGGTCTTCATCTCCTTTTGTAAGAATCGACGTCCTAAGTCCTGCAACATACTGCCCCAGCACTCCTCTTTGAGTATCGGTCATTCTTTTTATCGAGTAAGTTAATTCTCCCCTTCTTTTACTGTTTGAATCTCTAGATATATACTGCGCAGTTAAATCTGCCGCTAGGGTGAGATCTGGGTTTAAAAATACACTAGATTCCGCAGTTGGCATCTCCGATGGGCTAGTCTCGGCGGGAACTTGCATACCCAAATTAGCATCATAAAATGTAGGGTAGCGGGGGATATCTCGCTCAAAAGGCTTTGCCATGATCAGAAGTATACCAAGAAATAATCAAACTGTCAAACTATAGGATTTAAATATGGCTACTACTCTTAACCATAAACTTCCCCCGACCTTACGGTCGGGGATCTAAGTATGGAATGGTTAGATGAGCTTGCGACTGCACTCTGGTAAGAAATGTTCTTTCTATAGACCTCACCCGATCTCCCTAAGAGAAAAGACACTCTTGGCTCTCTTGTGCTACAATACGCTCATGAAATCTATCATTTCATTCGACGAATTCTCCAAAATGGATCTTAGGATCGGACGAGTAATTCACTGCGAAGAA